>NZ_CP030126.1:0-300000 GCF_003568845.1 Indioceanicola profundi
ATGTCGGTACAGGGCACGTTGGACCAACAATGGGCGCGAATCCGCGGGCGCCTGAAGGAAGAGGTGGGCGAGACCGCCTACCGGAGCTGGCTGAAGCCGCTCACGGTCGCCGACCTGCAGCAGGGACAGATTCGGATCGTGGTCCCGACCCGCTTTATGCGGGACTGGATTCGCACCCACTACGCCGACCGTATCCGCGCCCTCTGGTCCGGTGAGAATCCGGGCGTCCAGTCCGTCGAGATCGTTGTCGCCGCCAGCCAGAAGGTGGAGCCGGCCCCGGCCGCCATCGCCAATGACGACTCGGCCCGCCCCGCGCCCGCCCGCCTGGATGCCGAAGTTCCCCGCGCCGAGTTCACCCGTTCCGACCTGCCCCGTCCGGATACCGTGACCGAAGCCGCCGCCGCGGCGGTGACGGAGGAGCGGACGGACGATCTGTCGGCCCCGCTGGACCCGCGCTTCACCTTCGAGAATTTCGTCGTCGGCAAGCCGAACGAGCTGGCCTTCGCCGCCGCCCGCCGGGTGGCCGACGCCAGTGCGGTGACCTTCAACCCGCTGTTCCTCTATGGCGGCGTCGGGCTCGGCAAGACCCACCTGATGCATGCCATCGCCTGGCATATCCGCCGCAAGGACCCGTCGCGCCGGGTGATCTACCTCTCGGCCGAAAAGTTCATGTACCAGTTCATCCGCGCACTCCGGTACAAGGACACGATGGCGTTCAAGGAGCAGTTCCGCTCCGTGGACGTGCTGATGATCGACGACGTCCAGTTCATCAGCGGCAAGGACTCCACGCAGGAGGAGTTCTTCCACACCTTCAATGCCCTGGTGGACCAGAACCGTCAGGTCATCATCAGCGCGGACAAGAGCCCGTCCGACCTGGAAGGGATGGAGGAGCGGCTGCGCTCCCGCCTCGGCTGGGGCCTCGTCGCCGACATTCACCCCACCACCTACGAGCTGCGGCTGGGCATCCTCCAGTCCAAGGCCGACCAGATGGGCTCCCGCATCCCGCAGAAGGTGCTGGAATTCCTGGCCCACAAGATTTCCAGCAATGTGCGTGAGCTGGAAGGCGCGCTGAACCGCATCGTCGCCCATGCCGAGCTGGTAGGTCGCGCCATCACCCTGGAATCCACGCAGGAGGTGCTGCACGATCTGCTGCGCGCCTCCAACCGCCGGGTGACGATCGAGGAAATCCAGAAGAAGGTGGCGGAGCATTTCAACATCCGCCTCTCCGACATGAGCAGTGCCCGCCGCGCCCGCGCCGTGGCCCGCCCGCGTCAGGTGGCCATGTATCTGGCCAAGCAGCTCACCCAGCGCTCCCTGCCGGAGATCGGCCGCAAGTTCGGCGACCGCGACCACACCACCGTGATGCATGCCGTGAAGAAGGTGGAGGAACTCTGCGCCTCCGACCCCGCCTTCGCCGAGGATGTCGAACTGCTCCGCCGCATGCTGGAGGGGTGAGGGACTCCGGGCCAAGTGACATGATCGCCAGCACGCCCGTCCCGCCCTACTACGCGGTGATCTTCACCAGTACCCGTACCGACATCGACGATGGCTATGCCGAGACGGCGGAGTTGATGGTGCGGATGGCGGAGCGGCAGCCCGGATATCTGGGGCACGAATCCGTGCGCGACGGGGCGGCGCAGGGGCGGCCGGGCATCACCGTGTCCTACTGGCGCGATCTCGACTCGATCCGGACCTGGAAACAGGTGATGGAGCATGCCGTGGCCCAGGGGCACGGCCGGCGCGACTGGTACAGCGCTTACAAGACCCGCATCGCCCTGGTGGAGCGCGATTACGGTTTCGAGCGCGGCTGAGCAGGACGGGCTGCCGCAATGCAAAAGGCCCGGCGGAGCTGCCTCCGCCGGGCCTTGCCGCGAGTCGGGCGGAAACCGGTCAGCCGCGGGACTTGAAGGCGCGAAGCTGCTTGTTGAAGTCGGCAGCCAACTTCTCCATCCGCTCGCTCGCCTCGTTGTAGCGCTTCGTGAAGTCGCTGGTCGTGCGGCCGCGGGACTCGGCCTCCAGGCAGCCCAGGAACTCCTGGGTCTCGGTCAGATAACTCTTCACCGCCTGCTGGGCGGCGACCATCTCGGCATCGGTGGCGCTGGCGCCATCCGGGATCTGCGGGGCGGAGCTCAGGGTGCATTCGGCCATGGCGGTGGCCGGAGCGATGAACAGGGCGGCAGCCAGAAGAGCGGTGCGGAGGGTGGTGGTCATCAGCCGTAAACCATGCGTTGGGAGGTCATGCCGGGATCGGACCCCGGCCAGTAGGAGGTCAAGTCGACCATCTCACACAAGACCGTATGGCAAAATAGAAAGTGTTATTGCAGTGCGAAATGTCTCCGGTGCGGAGCATTTGCATAGAATGCTATCTAATAGCCGGGACATCGGCAGTCGTGGGGTGCGTCCTCCCAGCCCGGTCCGGCCTGCGCCTGCTTGTCTCTGGACCCCGGTCCCTGCCACCCGCTACCCTGGCGGCCATAAAAAGGGAACCTCATGACGCTCATTGACATCAGCCCGGAGCTGCCGGCTCCGGTGCCGACCGATCCCAATGTGCTGCAACGCCGCGCCTCGGGGCCGGACAGCTCCGTCTGGGTGGGGGCGTCGGCGGGGACCGGCAAGACCAAGGTGCTGACCGACCGGGTATTGCGGCTGATGCTGGCCGGCACCGATCCGGGCCGCATCCTCTGCCTGACCTTCACCAAGGCGGCAGCGGCGGAGATGTCGAACCGCATCGCCGACCGGCTGGCGAAATGGGCGGTGCAGCCCGATGCGGAACTGCGGGACAATCTGCACGCCCTGACCGGCGTGGTGGCGACGACGGAGCAGGTCACCGCCGCCCGCCGCCTGTTCGCCCGGGTGCTGGACGCCCCCGGCGGCATGAAGATCCAGACCATCCACAGCTTCTGCCAGTCGCTGTTGCGCCGATTCCCGCTGGAAGCCGGGCTCACCCCCAACTTCGAGGTGATGGACGACCGCACGGCGGCGGAGCTGCTGGACGAGGTCCGCGCCGACATGCTGGCCAAGGCCCGGTTCGAGCCGGACTGCGATCTGGGCCAAGCCGTGGCCCGGCTGGCGGCGGCTCTGTCGGAGGATGAGTTCGGCAAGCTGCTGCAGGACATCACCACCGAGCGCGGGCGCGTCCGCCGCATCCTGGACGCCCATGGCGGGCTGGACGCCACAGTGGAGGCGGTTTTCCGCTTCCTGAAGGTGGGCCGGGATGAGACCGAGGAGACGGTCGTCAAGGAGGCCTGCCGCGAGGGGGCCTTCGACGACCGGCTGCTGCGCGACGCCTGCCGCGTCCTGTCCACCAGCGGAAAGACGGACGGGGAGCGGGGCATCGCCATCCAGGCCTGGCTGGACCGGGCGGAAAACCGCACCGCCACCTTCCGCGACTATGCAGGCGCCTTCCTGACCAAGGAGGGGGAGCCGCGCAAGGCCCTGATGGGCAAGAAGATCGCGGATGCCAACCCCCATCTGCTGGACTGTCTGGCGGCGGAGGCGGTGCGGCTTCAGAAGGTGCTGGAGCGGGTGCGTTGCGTCACCGTGGCCCGGAGCACCGGCGCGCTGCTGACCCTGGCCGAAGCGCTGCTGACCGGTTACGAGGCCGCCAAGCGCTCGCGGGCCCAGCTCGATTTCGACGATTTGATCCTGCGCGCCGCCCGCCTGCTGACGGAGGATGCGCGGAGCGGGGCCTGCGCCTGGGTGCTGTTCAAGCTGGATGGCGGCCTGGACCACATCCTGGTGGATGAGGCGCAGGACACCAATCCCGAACAGTGGGACGTGGTGAAGGCCATCGCGGAGGAGTTCTTCTCCGGCCAGGGCGCCGCGGCGGAGCGGATGCGCACCCTGTTCGTGGTGGGCGACGACAAGCAGTCCATTTTCAGCTTCCAGCGCGCCGACCCGGCCGAGTTCCTGCGCATGCGCGGCCATTTCGAAGGGCGGGTGCAGGCGGCGGAGAAGGACTGGCAGGGCATCGACCTCCAGATCAGCTTCCGCTCCGTCGGGGCCGTGCTGAAGGCGGTGGACGAGGTGTTCCGGCTGGACGCCGCCCGCGATGGCGTCATCGAGCCCGGCAAGGAGGTGCGCCACATCCCCTTCCGCCGGCAGATGGCGGGGCAGGTGGAGCTGTGGCCGGTGGTTCAGCCCCAGGACAAGCCGGAGCCGGAGAACTGGGCCCCGCCCTTGTCGCGGGAGCAGCAGGACCAGCCCATGGCCCGGCTGGCCACCGTGATCGCCGACCAGATCGCCCAGTGGCTGCGCGACGGGGAGAAGCTGCCGGCCCGCGGCCGGGCGCTGCGCCCCGGCGACATCATGGTGCTGGTGCGTCGGCGCAACGCCTTCGTCCAGCATCTGGTGCGCGCGCTGAAGGACCGGGACGTTCCGGTGGCCGGCGTGGACCGCATGGTGCTGACCCAGCAACTGGCCGTCCAGGATTTGATGGCGCTGGGCCAGTTCCTGCTGCTGCCGGAAGACGACCTCACCCTGGCCACTGTGCTGAAATCGCCGCTGATCGGGCTGACGGAGGAGGAGCTGTTCCAGGTGGCCTGGAACCGCAAGGGCCATCTCTGGCCGGCGCTGATCCACAAGGCACGGGCGGAGGGGCCGGACAGCCGCTTCGCCGAGGCGCAGCGCTATCTGGCCGGACTGATGAGCGAGACCGACTACCGCGCCCCGTTCGAGCTGTTCGCGGGCGTGCTGTCCCGGCCTTGCCCCGCCGATCCGGAGACGGAGCAGGGCGGCGGGTCGGGCCGGCGCGCCATCCTGGCAAGGTTGGGGGCGGAGGCCGTGGACCCGCTGGACGAATTCCTGGCGGCGGCCCTGCTGTTCGAGCGGGAGCATGTGCCCTCCCTCCAGATCTTCCTGAACTGGATGGCGGCCTCGGAAGCCGAGGTGAAGCGTGAGCTGGACACCGGCGGCGGCCATGGCAGCGGGCGGGTGCGCATCATGACCGTCCACGGCTCCAAGGGCCTCCAGGCCCCGCTGGTGATCCTGCCGGACACGATGGGGGAGCCGGACCAGAGCCCGCGCATCCTCTGGCCCGACGGGATCGGAGGCCGGAACGTGCCGCTCTACGCCCCGCGCCGGACCATGGAGGACGGGGCCTGCCAGGCCGCCCGCGCCGCGGCCGACGCCCGCCGGGACCAGGAATACCGCCGCCTGCTCTATGTCGCCCTGACCCGGGCGGAGGACCGGCTGATCCTCTGCGGCTGGGACGGGCAGCGGAAATCCGGCGGACCGGGCTGCTGGTACCGGCTGGCGGAAACCGCCTTGCAGGAGATCGCGGACAGCCGCGACTACCAGTTCACGCTGGTCTCCCCCGCCGGCTGGGACGGGCCGGGGCTGGTCCTGTCCGAGCCCCAGGTGGTTCCACCCAAGCCGGACCATCTGGATTTGGATGAGGAGAAGGAAGCGGAGCCGGTGCCGGACTGGGCGCGGGCCGGCGCCCCCAGCGAGCCGACGCCCACCCGTCCGCTCACCCCCTCGCGCCCCGACAAGGCGGAACCGTCGGTGCGCTCGCCTCTAGGGCCGGATGACGGGCTGGGCTTCAAGCGCGGCAACCTGATCCACAAGCTGTTGCAGATCCTGCCCGACATGCCGGCGGCGCGCTGGCGGGAGGCCGCCGAGGGCTGGCTGGCCCGCCCGGCCCACGGGCTGACGCCGGAGCAGCAGGCGGAGATCGCATCGGAAACGCTGGCGGTGCTCACCGATCCGCGCTTCGCCGATCTGTTCGCCCCCGGCAGCCGGGCGGAGGTGCCCATCGTCGGCATGGTGGGCGGCCGCGTGCTGTCCGGCCAGATCGACCGGCTGGTGGTCACGGATGCCGCCGTGCTGATCGTGGACTACAAGACCAACCGCCCCCCGCCGGTGCGGGAGGAGGATGTGCCGGAGATCTATCTGGAGCAGATGGCCGCCTATCGCGCCGCGGTGCAGCGCATCTATGCGGACAAGCCGATCCGCTGCCTGCTGCTCTGGACCGACGGCCCCTACACGATGGAGCTGACCCCCGCCCGGCTGGACGCGCACGCGCCGGGGTGAGGAGCCACTCCGGGCGGGATCGGCCCTTCGTCCTGTCCATAAAGTGACGTCCATGAAGCAGTGCCCACTGCGTGCGGGCTGCCTCACCCCGCCCGGCTGAATTCATCAAATGCGGCCCTAATTCTTCTGATTTGTGGCTGAACCTCCGCACCCATGAGCAGAGTGGTGTCGGAAACAGCGCAATCAGAAGGCGGCTGCGTTAGGGGGCGGTGCGGGCGGTGCTGGGTGTACAGCCATCCGCCTGCCTCCCGGATCGGAAGCCGCCCCGAAGCGCACCCGGTCGGGCAGTGTCGGCCTTTGCCCAAGGCCGGCCAACAGGGGGCGGCAGCGGTCATGAAACTCCATTCGCTTCAGGCACTGCGTGCGGCGGCGGCCATGCTGGTCGTGATCGATCATGCCATCCTGTTCCTCGTCTGGAACGGCGCGCTGCCCAGAGCCCCGTACGAGCACCTGGCCTGGTTCCTGGGCGGCCTGGGCGTCTATGTCTTCTTCGTCATCAGCGGCTTCATCATGATGCACGCCAGCGGCGACATGTTCGGCACCGGTGCGACGGGCCGGTTCCTGCTGAGGCGGGCCGTCAGGATCGTGCCGCTGTACTGGGCCGGCACCACCCTCATCATCATGCTTCGCATCCTGGAGGGGAATGCTCCCAGCCTCCATGAAGTCACGACATCCGTCGCCTTCATCACCGCGCCGAACGAGCAGGGCAAGTCGATGCGGCCACTCCTGGGCCAGGGCTGGACCCTGACCTACGAGGCGATGTTCTACGTCGTCTTCTCCGTAGGACTCGTCTTCCGCCGCCGTCTGGGATTGCCGCTGATCGTCGGCGGCCTCATTGCCGTCATCGGGCTCGGCACGCTGCACAAGCCATTGTCCGACACGTCGGGGGCGACGGACTGGGCCGCCTTCTACACCGATCCGATTCTGATCCTGTTCGCGGTGGGGATCGGGGTCCATGCGCTGTCCCGGCGTCTGCCGCCGCTGGGAAGCGGGGCGGCCCTGTCGCTGGCCGCCGTGACGATGGCAGCGGCCGTGCTGCTGTTCGTCAGTGCGATCCAGGCCTATCCGGTCAGCCTTTCCTGGACCCTGATCATCTTCGCCCTGGCCACGCTCTGCGTGCTGTTCGCCACGCTGGACCGGGATTCTGCCTGTGGGCGCTTCGGCGCGGCGCTGGGCCGGCTGGGGGATGCCTCCTACGCCGTTTATATCTTCCATTCCTTCGTGATCATGGTTGCCGGCCGGGTGCTGATGAAGATCGGCCTTCTGAACCCATGGATTTTCGTCCCGCTGATCATCGTCGCGAGCGGCGTGCTGGGACACCTGATCCACATCTATTTCGAAAAGCCGGTGATGAAGGTGCTGAACGGCTGGATCGAAAGGTGGGCAGCCGCGCGGAGGGCGGGCACGACCTCCACCGGTGCGGCCGTGTGGACCGGGGCGGCCCGGTCCTGAGGTGCCTGCCTCTACCGCACCCGCTTCAGGAATACGTACAGCGCCCCGGTTCCGCCATGCTGGGGCTGGGCCTGGTGGACGGCCAGCACCATGGGACGGAAGACAGGTTCGTTCAGCCAACGGGGCACGGCGCTGCGCAGCACGCCGCGCCCGTCATAGGACCGGTCCTCCGCCGGTGCGCCCTTGCCGGTGATGACCAGCAGCAGCCGACGGCCGGAACCGTAGCCGCCGCGCACAAAAGCCAGCAGGGCATCGTGCGCCCGGTCCTGGGTCATGCCGTGCAGGTCGATGCGTCCGTCGATGGGCATGCGACCGCGCCGTACCTTCTGGTCCGTGCGCTTGTCCAGCCCTGTCTTGGCTCCCAGCAGGGAAGGCGCCCTGTCCACCTTTACCGCCGCCTGGGTGCGCACCGGCATCGCCTCCGCCGGGTCGGGGGGAGGGCGGCCAGGGGGCGACGCTTGGGCTTCGGTTGGGGGGGCGGAGGTGCCGCGGCGGGCGGCTGTGCCGGAGGCGGCGCAGCTTCCACCACGGGAACGGTCTTCACCTCCGACTTGCGCCGCCGCTTCACCGGCTGGGCATCCGCAACGATCGTGCGCCAGAGCTGCAGCTCGGCGTCCGTCGGCGTGCGGCGGCGTCCGGTCATGACCCCTGGGGCGGCGCGTCGGCAGCCGAATCGACCAGCAGGATGTGCAACCGCCCCGGCCCATGCACATGGACCAGGGACGTCTGCTCGATATCGGCCGTGCGCGACGGGCCGGTGATGAAGTTCACTGCCCGCGGCATGCCAAGCCCCTTGGCCGCCTGCCGCTGGCGCAGCAGGTCCCATGCCTCCTCATAGCTGCCGACCACCCGGTCCACGGGCAGCACGACGATATGGGTGCCGGGAAGGAAGGACAGGGTCGGGCCGGCATCGTTGCCGCTTGCGCCGAACAGGGTTCCTGTCTCCGCGATACCCGCGATGGCCAGGGTGATGGTGGCCTGATCCTCCGGCTCGCCCCGGCCGAACGCCACTTCCAACGTGGGAAGGCCGCTCCAGTCCAGCGACTGAAGCTCAGGGTCCGGGGCGGCGCGCAGCCGGGCCGGCAGATTGTGGACGGACAGGTAGTCCGCCACGATCTGCGGGATGCGGCTTCGCTCCGGCACCCGCTCCACGCTGGCCGCCACCGCCTGGGCCATGCGGATGAACAGCTCCACCCGTTCGGCATGCGGAATCTGGCCGCGGGCCGGCAGCAGGTTGCGCGCATGGGCGGACAGACGCTGCTCCACCGCCGCGCGCGCCGCCGCCTCATCCCTCAGGTGCGATGCCGCCTTGCGGATTGCCCCCAGCACGCCGTCGCGGGCCGCGTTCGACTGCTCAGCCATTGCGGCGGCTCCGGTACTGTTCCTGGAAGGTGGGCCCCTGGGGGCCGGGAAGTCGCGGGTATCGGTCCAGCCGCCGGCCAGCGGCAGGGCCTTGAAGCGGCCCCGGCGCTTGCCCACCGCCGCCATGGCGCGTAGCCCGATATTCGCCGCCGCGGCATAGAGCGCCGGCCGCTTGGCGAACCAGCCCCAGACGCCGATGCCGTAGCGCATGGCCTTGGGCTGGAGATTCGCCTCGAACTCCTTCTCCCGCCAGTGGCGCATCAGCTTGGGCAAGGGGATGCGCACCGGGCAGACGCTCTCGCACCGGCCGCAGAAGGTGCTGGCGTTGGGCAGGTGTCCGGCCTCCTTCACGCCCAGGATGGCGGGATCAATCACACTGCCGATGGGACCGGGATAGACCCAGCCATAGGCGTGCCCGCCGACCGCATGATAGACCGGACAGTGGTTCATGCAGGCGCCGCAGCGGATGCAGCGCAGCACCTCCTGCATCTCCGTGCCCAGCAGGGCGCTGCGGCCATTGTCCAGCAGCACCACATGGTAATTCTCCGGCCCGTCGATATCGTCGGCGCGCTTCGGACCCGTGGAGAAGGTGGTGTAGCTGGTGAATTCCTGCCCCGTGGCCGACCGGGCCAGCAGGCGCAGCAGGGTGCTGGCATCCTCCAGCGTGGGGACAACCTTCTCGATGCTGGTCAGCACGATGTGGGTCTTGGGCAGGGACTGGGTCAGGTCGCCATTGCCCTCGTTCGTGACGATGACGGTGCTGCCGGTCTCCGCGATCAGGAAGTTGGCGCCGGTGATGCCGACATCGGCCTGCAGGAACTTGTTGCGCAGCCGCACACGCGCCTCGGTCAGCAGGTCGTTCGGCTCCGACAGGCGGCGGTCGGCGGGCAGGTCGGTGTGGACGCGGCGGAAATCGTCGGCCACCTGCTCCTTGGACAGGTGCAGGGCGGGGGCGATGATGTGGCTCGGCGCCTCGTTCCGGATCTGGAGGATATACTCGCCGAGGTCGGTCTCCACCACCTCCAGCCCGTCCTCCTGGAGCGAGGCGTTCAGGCCGATCTCCTCGCTCACCATGGATTTGCCCTTGGTGACGAGCCTGGCGTTCTTGGCCTTGCAGATGCCGCGGATGATGGACCGGGCCTCCTCGGCCGTGCGGGCCCAGTGCACATGGCCGCCGGCGGCCCGCACGTTCCGCTCGAACGTCTCCAGATACAGGTCCAGATGGGCCAGCGTGTGGTCCTTGATGGCCTTGCCGACGTCGCGCAGCGCCTCGAACTCCGGCAGCGCCGCCACGGCCTGGGCGCGCTTCATCGGGAATCCGGTCTTGAACTTGTTCAGCGCCCGCGTGAGCTGCGGGTCCTGCATGGCCCGGTGGGCATTGTCCTTGAAGGCGTGGGCGGTGGACTTCATTTCTTTTCCTCGCTCTCCCCGATCGGGGGTGCGGACAGGTCTCCGGCCAGCACCTCCGCCACATGGCGCACCTTCACCGTGCTGCCAAGCCGTTGCAGGCGGCCGGCCATGTTCATCAGGCAGCCCATGTCGCCCGCCAGCAGCATGTCCGCCCCGGTGGACTGGATGTTGCCGGCCTTGTCGCTGACCATCTTGGTGCTGATCTCGGGGTACTTGACGCAGAAGGTGCCGCCGAAGCCGCAGCAGACCTCCGCCTCCGGAAGTTCGGCCAGCTTCAGCCCCTCCACCCCGGCCAGAAGCTTGCGCGGCTGGGCCTTGACGCCCATCTCGCGCAGGCCGGCACAGCTGTCATGGTACGTGACGGTGCCCTGATAGGCGGCGTCCACCTTCTCCACCCCCATGATGTCGGTCAGGAAACTGACCAGCTCATGGGTGCGGCGGGAAAGGTGATGGGCGCGCAGGGCCCAGTCCGCATCGTCCTTGAACAGCTCCTGGTAATGCAGCCGCATCATCCCGGTGCAGGACCCGCTGGGACCGACCACATAGTCGCAGCCCTCGAACGCCTCGATCATGGCCTTGGCCAGCGCCTCGGTCGTGGCGCGGTCGCCGGCGTTCCAGGCCGGCTGGCCGCAGCAGGTCTGGCGCGGCACCACCACCTCGCAGCCGGCATCCTCCAGCAGCTTCACCGCGGCAAAGCCCACGCTGGGACGGAACAGGTCCACCAAGCAGGTCACCAGCAGCCCCACCTTGGGCGCCCGCCCGGCCGGTCTGCCGGACTGCCCGTCCGCCTGTTCCCGGCGCAGGGCCGATTGGTCGCGCACTTCCATCGCCGATCCGGTCCTTCTTTCGATACTGGCTTGGAAAATAGGCATTCCGGCGGGAGCGGGCAATGCGGCGCACCGCTGCATGCCCGGCGCATCGGTACTGCTCAGCCCGCGGCAGCCTCGCTTGCCCGCCCGCTCTCCTGCCGTTGCGGCAGCAGGCAGCGCACCACAGTGCCCTCGTCAGGCCGGCTCTCCATCTCCACGCGGCCGTTGTGCAGCTCGATGAAGCTCTTGACCAGCGACAGGCCCAGCCCGGCTCCGGTCTGGCGGGCGGGGTCTCCGCCCCGCTCGAACCGGTTGAAGACGCGGCTCTGGTCGGCCTTGGGAATGCCGACTCCGGTATCGGCCACGGACAGCACCACCTCGCCGTTGCGCAGGGCACCGTCCAGCGTGATGCGCCCGCCGGCCGGGGTGTAGCGGATTGCGTTGCTGATCAGGTTGAACAGCGCCTGTTTCAGCCGCTTCTCGTCCGCCTGCATGCGGATGCCGGTGGGGATGTTGACGCGCAGGTCCAGCGACTGCTTGCGGGCCCAATCGCGGGTCAGTGCCGCCACCGACTGGAGAAGCTGGCCCACATCCACCTCCTCCAGCTCCAACACCATGAAGCCGGCCTCGATGGTGGCGAGGTCCAGTATGTCGTTGACCAGCGCCAACAGCCGCCGCCCCGCCTCCAGCACGCCCTTGGCATATTCCATCTGCCTGGGGTTCAGCTCGCCGAAATACTGGTTATGCAGGATCTCGGCGAAGCCCATGATGGCGTTCAGCGGGGTGCGGAGCTGGTAGGAGACGTTGGCGATGAATTCGGATTTGAGCTGGTCGGCCGCCTCCAGCGCCTCATTGCTGGCGCGCAACGCCTGCTCCACCCGCACGGTATCGGTGACGTCGATGCAGCTGAACAGCACCGCCCCGTCAGGCAGGGGCACCTGCGTGTAGCGCAAAGACTGGCCGTTCCGCAGGAAAAGCTGCCCGGCATGTGCCGCGCGGTCCAGCAACCGGTTCACGATGTCCTGGCGCAGCTCTTCCCAGGGTTGTTCCCGTCGCTCCAGCAGGTCGCGGGCCTGTTCGATCACCTCCGACACGTGCGGCTCGCCCCACAGGACGGAGGCCGGCATGCCCCACAGCCGGGTGAAGGCCGGGTTGGAGAGCTTCAGCCGTCCATCGCCGCCGAACACGGCGATGCCTTCCGCCAGATTGTGCAGCGTCTCCTGCTGCACGGCCATCAGGGTGTTGTAGGAGGATTCCAGCGCCAGCGTGTGGGTCACATCCTCCAGCACGAACATCAGCCCGCCGAACGGATGCGGCACGATGAGCGAGCGCAGGGTGCGGCCGTCCGGCAGGTGTTCCAGCCCTTCCTCCGGCTCGATCAGGGCGGTGAAGAGGCCGAGGCGCTGTTTCTTCCACTTCAGGAAGTCCACCTCCTCCGTCAGCTTCCGCCGAGCGCGGAGGTCTTCCAGCACCTCGTCATAGGTGGGCTCGGTGCGCAGCCACGCGTCGTCCAGGTCCCACAGCCTCGCATAGGCGTGATTGAAGAAGCGCAGCCGGGTGTCGGCGCCGAAGATGGCGATGGCGGAGCCCAACTGCTCCAGCACCTCGCCATGGGCGGAGATGTGGCGTTCAAGCTCGTCCCGGACCGTGCGCTCCGAGGTGGTGTCCAGCGCGAAGCCCAGCGTCAGATCCTGCCCCGGCATTGGCCGCTCGGTCAGGACCAGCAAACGGCGGTCACCATCGACCACCATGTATCGGCCTTCGCTTTCCGGTCCGCCGGACCTGCCGGCCCTGGCGGCGATCTCCCGCGCCGGTTCGTTCAGGCCGGATGTCGGAAGCTCGATCCCCTCGGCCACGACCTGCTCCGGCGTGGCATCCAGGATGCGGGCGAAGGCCCGGTTGCACCAGACGATGGACAGGTCCGGCCCGCGCAGCCAGACCGGGATGGGCAGAACCTCCATCGCGTCGGTCAGGCGCTTGCGGCTTTCCTCCGCTTGGCTGCGTGCCTCCTCAAGGCGGGACTGCGTGGCGGCGCTGCCGGTCTCGTCGCGCAGCCACAGCACATGCAGCCTGTCGCCCTCCGGCAGTTCGGCAAGGTTGCCCGATGCCGCCAGGGTGCGGGAGCCGTCGGACAGGCGGACCGTGATGCGGAAGGGCTTTCCGGTCTCCTGAAGGTGCCGGAACGACCCGTGCAGTGCCGCGGCGTCGCTGGGGGCCAGCGCGGTCTCCACATCCTCCAGCCCGCGGACACGGGGCAGGTTCAGAAGATCGCAGACCCCGTCCGACACGGTCTGGAGCCCGCCGGGGCTCCACGCCAGCCAGGGATCGGGGGCGGCGGACAGCAGGGCGGTCAGGCGCTGGACCTCGGCCTGCGCCGCCCCCAGCCCGTGCCCGCTCCGCGCGGCGGCCTTGCGGACCCGCAGCAGCAGCAGGGCCAGGATCACGAGCAGCGCCGCGGCCACAGCCGCATGCAGGGCCGGAGGCAGGTGGATGCTGGACAGCGAAAGGAAGCAGAGCCCGGCCAAGCCAAGCCCCACCGCTCCGATGGCTGCCAGATATGCGCCGATCGCGGATTTCACGGGCCGGAGTTTAGGCACCCGCCACCCCCAAAAGCAAGGCGGCGCGCCACCGAAGCAGCGCGCCGCATGAAAAAGGCGCAGCCCTTCCGGGCTGCCCCATAACGGACCCGATCAGTAGCGGTAGTGGTCCGGCTTGAACGGGCCGGTCTTGTCCACGCCGATGTATTCGGCCTGCTTCGGGGTCAGCTCGGTCAGGTGCACGCCGATCTTGCCGAGATGCAGGCGGGCCACCTTCTCGTCCAGGTGCTTGGGCAGCACATAGACCTTGTTCTCGTAGCTCTGGTGGTTGGTCCACAGCTCGAGCTGGGCCAGCACCTGGTTGGTGAAGCTGGCAGACATCACGAAGCTGGGGTGGCCGGTGGCGCAGCCCAGATTGACCAGACGGCCCTTGGCCAGCACGATCAGGCGCTTGCCGTCGGGGAACACCACCTCGTCCACCTGCGGCTTCACCTCTTCCCACTGGTAGTTCCGCAGGGAGTCGATCTGGATCTCGCTGTCGAAGTGGCCGATGTTGCAGACGATGGCGCGGTCCTTCATGGCGCGCATGTGGTCCAGCGTGATCACGTCCACATTGCCGGTGGCGGTGACAAAGATGTCGCCGACCGGGGCGGCCTCTTCCATCGTGACCACCTGATAGCCCTGCATCGCGGCCTGCAGCGCGCAGATCGGGTCGATCTCGGTGACCAGGACGCGGGCGCCCTGGCTGCGCAGGCTGTCGGCGGATCCCTTGCCCACGTCGCCGAAGCCGGCGACCACGGCGACCTTGCCGGCCATCATGACGTCGGTGGCGCGGCGGATACCGTCCACCAGGGACTCGCGGCAGCCATACAGGTTGTCGAACTTGGACTTGGTGACGCTGTCGTTGACGTTGATGGCGGGGACCTTGAGGGTGCCCTTCTTCATCATCTCATACAGACGGTGCACGCCGGTGGTGGTCTCCTCCGACAGGCCGCGCACGTCCTTCAGCATCTCCGGATACTTGTCGTGCATGATCTGGGTGACGTCGCCGCCATCGTCCAGGATCATGTTCGGGGTCCAGCCGTCCGGCCCGCGCAGGGTCTGCTCGATGCACCACCAGAACTCCTCCTCCGTCTCGCCCTTCCAGGCGAAGACCGGGATGCCGGCGGCGGCGATGGCGGCGGCGGCCTGGTCCTGGGTGGAGAAGATGTTGCAGGAGGACCAGCGGACCGTGGCGCCCAGATAGGTCAGCGTCTCGATCAGCACGGCCGTCTGGATGGTCATGTGCAGGCATCCGACGATGCGCGCACCCTTCAGCGGCTGGGAGGCGCCATACTCCTCGCGCAGCGCCATCAGGCCCGGCATCTCGGTCTCGGCGATGGCGATCTCCTTCCGGCCCCAGCCGGCCAGGGAGATGTCCTTGACCTTGTAGTCGGTGAAGGAAGTAGCAGACATGACGACTCCTCGGGATCGGCGCCTTCCACGGCTGGGCCGGGCGGCGGGAGTGGGCGAACGAAAAGGGCGGGCACAGCAATGCCCCGCCCCGCTGCGGCAGGGTGTACCAGCAGGGGCGTCATGGGGCAAGCATAAAGATATCTTTATGTGTGCATCTGATCGCGCCGGGCGCAGGATCACAGCGGCGCAGCGCCCGCCCATTCCAGGAAAGCGGCAGGTTCAGGACCGGAATACCCTGGAAAGGATGGAGGTCGAGCAGGTCGGCATCGCCGGAAACAATCACATCAGTCCGCCCAGCAAGCGCGGTTGCCAGGACCATGTCATCGTCCGGGTCGCGGCAGGCTTTCGGGATTTCACGCAGTTCCACATCGTCCGCCGCTTTCGGACGCAGCGGAAGGGAGGCCGTGCGCCGTTCCGCTTCCGCGTCCGGCTGCATGATGACGCGCACCAGGGTGGCGGGATCGATGTCGCCGCGCAGTTCCGCCGGCAGTTCACCGGCCCGGACAATCCTGGTGATTATGTTCATGGAAACAGGATATGCGCCTTCGTCTCTGGGCACGTTGCGCCGGGAGGGTACGCCACACCCTCTCCGTTCCGGCGTTCCGGTCAGCCCAGAATGCCGTTGAAATCGTCCAGCAGGGCGGCGATGCGGCCGCTGTCCGACTGCTGCATGATGATCTCCGCCCGACGGCCGGCTTCCGCCAGATCCAGTGAGCGGACACGGCGCTTCACCAGGGGCAGGTTTCCCGGCGCCATGGACAGGTCCCGAACGCCAAGACCCAGCAGCAGGGCCGCATAGCGCGGATCGCCCGCCATTTCCCCGCAGACGCTCACCGGGATGTTGTTGCGGCGTGCAGCCGCCGTGGTGAACTGGACCAGCCGCAGAACGGCCGGGTGCAGGGGATCGTACAGATGGGCCACCTGCTCGTCGCCGCGGTCGATGGCCAGGGTGTACTGGATCAGGTCGTTGGTGCCGATGGCGAAGAAATCCACCATCGGCGCCAGCGCGTCGGCCGACAGCGCCGCCCCCGGCACTTCGATCATGATGCCCAACTCGGGCAGGGGATTGGCGATGGGCACGCCCCGCCGGCGCAGGCGGCGCGCCACCCGCGCCAGAACCTCCCGCACCTGCCGCACCTCGCCGACAGAGCAGATCATGGGCAGCAGGATGCGGAGCCGGCCATGGACGGCGGCCCGCAGCATGGCGGCAAGCTGGGTCTCCAGCAGCTTGGGCTCCAGCAGTCCGAGACGGATAGCGCGCAGCCCCAGGGCCGGATTCGCCGGCTCGCCGAAATGACGGCTCAGCGCGCCGGCCAGCTTCTCACCGCCGATATCCAGGGTGCGGGCCGTGACCGGCCTGCCGTCCATGCGTTCCACCAGACAGCGCAGGGTCTCGTACTGCTCCTCCTCGTCGGGCAGGTCCTCCCGGTTCATGTAGAGGAACTCGGTGCGCAGCAGGCCGATGCCTTCCGCCCCCACCTCGGTCGCCGAATCGACATCCCGCGGCAGCTCCAGATTCGCCTGGAGCGACACATGCGCGCCGTCCCGGGTGACGGAGGGCAAGGCGCACAGGGACTTCAGCCGCTTCCGCTCCGCCAGCCAGTCGTCCCGGCGCAGGCGGTACTCGGCCAGCAATTCCGCCGGCGGATTCAGATGGACGCGGCCGGCGATGCCATCCACCACCACCATGTCGCCGGACTGCACGCCTTGCAGCAGACCGGCCGCACCCAGCACCGCGGGCAGGTTCAGTGCGCGGGCCATGATGGCGGTATGTCCCTCCGCCCCGCCCAGCACGGTGGCGAATCCGCCGATCCGGCGCGGGTCCATCAGGGCCGTGTCGGCGGGCGTCAGCTCCTCCGCCAGGATGATCGACCCCTCTGGCAGCAGGGAGAAGGCCTGATAGGGGCTTTCCAGCAGGTTCCGGATCAGCCGTCGCCCCACCTCCCGCACATCGGCCACGCGGGCGGCCAGATAGGCGTCGTCCATGCTGGAGAAGGACTGGGCGATGGCCCCGATCTCCGCCTGCACGGCGGCCTCGGCATTCAGCAGCTCATCCTGGATGCGCCGCTCCACCCCGCGGATCAGGCGGGAGCCGGTCAGCATGGCCAGATGCGCCTCCAGCAGGAAGCCGACATCCTCGGCCGCCGCGTCGGGCAGGGCGGCGGCCTTGGCCTTCAGCTTGCGGACCTGCCGCCGCGCCTTCTCCACCGCGGCGTGGAAACGCGCGGTCTCCGCATCGGTATCGGTGGCGGAGACGCTGTATTCGGGCACCTGGACGGCCCCGCTCTCCACCACATGGGCAGGGCCTATGGCGATGCCGGCGGAGACGCCCACGCCGCGCAGCACGCGCTCCTGCCCCGGCTGGCTTGCGGCGCGGTAGCGGTCGGTGCGCTGCATCGGCCTAATCCTCGTCGAACTTGCGGTCGACGAGATCCTTCAGCGCTGCAACGGCGGCGGCCGCGTCCGGCCCGGTGGCGCTGACGAAAATGGAAGTGCCCTGTGCCGCCGCCAGCATCATCAGTCCCATGATGGACTGACCGCTGACCCGCGAATCCAGACGCTCCACCTCCACCTCCGCATTGAATTCGGCGGCAGTCTTGACGAACTTGGCGGCCGCGCGGGCGTGCAGGCCGCGTCGGTTCCGGATTTCCAGCGTTGCGGTGACGGGTTCGGCGGCGGGGCCGGGGGCGCCGCCGGTGGGGTCTGCCTGGTCTGTCATGGATCACCCCTCAGCCAGCAGGGAGGAGGCCACATTGATGTATTTGCGCCCGGCCTCCTGTGCGGCCTGGACGGCGTTGCGCAACGAGCTTTCCGTCTTTCGGACGGAGGCGAGCTTGATCAACATGGGCAGGTTGATGCCGGCGATCACCTCCACCTTCGCCCGGTCCATGATGGAGATGGCGAGGTTGGAGGGGGTGCCGCCGAACATGTCGGTCAGCAGCACGACGCCGTCGCCGGCATCGCATTCCGCCACGCGGGCGAGGATTTCCTCCCGCCGCCGCTCCATGTCGTCCTCGGGACCGATGCAGACCGCGCGGACCTGCTGCTGCTCCCCCACCACATGCTGGAGGGCGGCGATGAACTCCTCGGCCAAGCGACCGTGGGTGACTAGGACCATGCCGATCATTTCAGTACCGGGAGCCTCCCTCAGGTGCCCTACCGCACGGCGTCCGCCTGCCGGATCTCCCCGTCCGCGATGGACGGGGGGGCCGGTGACGCCGCATGCGGGGCGAGTGCCGGGGCTTTCCGCTCCAGGTCGCGATGGGCCTCCTTGACGTTATAGCCGCGTTCGCGCAGCCATGCCGCCAGTTTATGCGTGGTGAAGACGGATCGGTGCTTGCCGCCCGTGCAGCCGATCGCGATCGTCAGGTAATACTTGCCCTCATGCGCGTAGCGGGGCAGCAGCGGCTCGATCAGCCGCGTGAAGTTCCCGAAGAAGCCGTTGAAGTCGGGGTCCTGCTCGATATAGCGCTGCACCGGCTCATCCAGGCCGGTCATGGGCCGCAGGCGCGGGTCCCAGTGCGGGTTGTCCAGGAAGCGGACATCGAACACAAGGTCGGCCTCGCGCGGAACGCCGTGGCGGTAGGCGAAGCTGGTGACGAAGATGTGCAGTTCCGGGCCGCCATCCAGGTGGAAATGGCCGGACAGGATGCGGCGAAGATCGTGCACCGACAGGTCGGACGTATCCACCGTGACGTCGGCCCTCTCCGCCACGCGGGACAGCAGGGCGCGCTCCAGCGCGATGCCGTCCGCCACCGGCCGGTCCATGGCATGGGGATGCGGCCGGCGCGTCTCCATGTAGCGCCGCTGCAGGGCGTCGTCCTGCGCATCCAGGAACAGGAGCTGCACGTCGAATTCCGGCCGCTGGGAAAGGGCGGCCAGCGCGTCCAGGAGCCGATCGGCCGTGAAGTCGCGCGTACGGCTGACCAGACTTACGGCCAGCGGGCGGTCATGCCCCTGCGCCACCAGGGCGGTCAGCAGCGACAGGCGTAGATTGTCGACTGCCTCATAGCCCAGATCCTCCAGGCAGTTCATGGCCGTGGACAGGCCGGCGCCAGACATGCCGGTTACCACCACCAGCGGCAGCCTGCCGTCCTTGCGGGCTTCCGTCCCGGAGCGTTCCGGGCTGCGGACGTCACTCATGCCGTCCTCCCGCAATGGCGGTGAACCGGGGCGGGACCGCGGGCTGGCCTGCGGCGGCAGCCGAGGCGGCCAGCCGCAGCTTGGCCGGGGCCGAAGCCTCGAACGGGGCGATGGCGACCCGGGGAACGGGCAGGCCGCAGAGCAGGACCGTCTGCGGTTCCGGCAGCCGGTCCGCCTCTCCACTCCCGACCAGATCGGCGACCAGCGCCAGTGGCGCGTCGGCGGCATGGGGAACCGGCAGGATGCCGACTCCGCGTACTTCGAGAAGGCCGGCCAGCTCCTGCGGAGCGCGGGCGTGGACCCGGCCATCCTTTTCCTCCAACTCCACCCGGTCATCGGCGATGAGCAATGCGCCGCCATCGATCAGGCGGAGCGCCAGATCGGATTTGCCGGCTCCGGAGGGGCCTCGCAGCAGGACCCCGGCGCCGGCCAGACTCACACAGGTGGCGTGAAGGCTGACCATCATGCTGAAAGGTGAGTGTGTAAACCGCCGGTGTCAACGTCTCGCACGAAAGAGGCGTCGCCCCGGAGGGATTTACCACTTTGGCACGGGACTGTGCGGGCGTTAGGGCTCGTGCGCGCCGCCACGAACCTTCTCAAGCTGCCGGTCGAAATCAACGGCGAGGTCGGCCAGGGTCACCTTCTCCAGGCGGGAGATGAGCAGCGCTTCCGCCTCGCGCAGGGCGCTGTCCAGCGCGGCATTGACCGCCTGCTCCACCAGGCATTCGGGATTGTCCACCGCCGGGCCGATGGCGAAGACGGGCGGCTCCCCCAGCGCGCGGTAGACATCCAGGAGCGTGATCCCGGACAGCGGCCGCGCCAGCCGCCAGCCGCCGCCATGGCCCTTCTCCGACTGCACATAGCCCTTGTCCCTGAGGCCGGCCATGGTGCGGCGGATGACCACCGGATTGGTGTTGAGCATCGCCGCGATGGTCTCGGAGGTCGCCGCACCCTCATGCCGATCCATGTGGATCAGGACGTGCAGCATGCGGGACAGGCGGCTGTCATGTCTCATCGGGAACTGGCCTTTCTTCACCTCGCCAAGGTCGGCGCCGGGTTAGCTAGCATCTTCAGGGTCACGAAACAACAAAGGTTACGAAAGCCATTGACCGCGCCGCATCACGTAACTTATGTTGTTTCGAGAATAGCCGCGCGGGAACCGTCTCCGGAAAAGCCCGTGCGGCGTGATCAGGAAAGGATGAATCCGATGACCCATCACGCAATCATCGTGGGCGGCAGTTACGCGGGACTCGCCGCCGCGCTCCAGTTGGCCCGTGCCCGCCGGCGGGTCCTTGTCCTGGACGAGGGTATCCGCCGCAACCGCTTCGCGGCGGCTTCCCACGGTTTCCTCGGTCAGGACGGACGCCCGCCGGGCGCGATCGCCGCCGACGCCCGCGCGCAGCTCATGGCCTATCCGGCCGTGACCTGGATTGGCCGGCGCGCGGAGCGGGCGGAGAGGACCCGCACCGGCTTCCGCATCACCGATGCGGCCGGGGAGAGTCATGAGGCGGAGCGGCTGGTGCTGGCCACCGGAGTCGTCGACGATCTGCCGCCCATTCCCGGCCTTGCCGAGCGCTGGGGCCGCTTCGTCTTCCACTGTCCCTACTGCCATGGCTATGAACTCATGGAGGGGCGGATCGGCGTGATCGCGGCCTCGCCGCGCGCCATGCATCATGCGGTGATGCTGCCGGACTGGGGGCCTACCACGCTGTTGCTCAACGGCGCGTTCGAACCGGATGCGGATCAGCGAGCCCAACTCGAACGCCGCGGCGTCACGGTGGAGGCAGGCCCGATCCGGGAAATCGGCGGGGAGAAGGCCGATGTGGTCCTGGCGGATGGGCGTGTCCTGCCCTTCGACGGGCTTTTCACCCAGCCTTGGACGCGGATGGCGAGCCCGCTTGCGGAACAGCTCGGCTGCGCGCTGGAGCAGGGGCCGCAGGGCTCCTTCATCAGGACGGACGCCCTCAAGGAAACCAGCATCACCGGCGTCTTCGCCTGTGGCGACGCGGCTCGGGCCGCCGGCTCCGTGGCGCTGGCCGTGGGCGACGGCAGCATGGCCGGGATGGCGGTGCACCAGTCGCTGATCTTCCGGGCCGCCGTTCAGGCCGAGGGGGAAGCGCTCCCCGCCTAGTCGTTGCGCAGCAGCGGTGCCGCCGGCTGGCCCAGCGCCCGCCAGGTGCCGACGAACCCCAGCGACAGGGTGATGGCCGTGCACAGCAGCGCCGTGCCGATCACGACGGAGGGCAGGAAGGTGAAGCTGTCGAACTCCATCACCTGTGTCAGCACGGCCCAGGCGGTGAGCGTGCCCAGCGCCCCGGCGATGGCCGCGGTGATCAGGCCCAGCAACCCGTATTCCAGCAGGAAGGCGCGCAGCACCGTGCCCCGCGTCGCCCCCAGCACCTTCAGCACCACGGCGTCGTAGACCCGGCGCTTGTGCCCGGCGGCGATGGCTCCGGCCAGCACCAGCGTGCCCGCCAGCAGGGTGATGGCGGCGGTGACCCGCACGGCGGTGCCGATATTCTCCAGAATGCCGTTCACCGTATCCAGCGCGTCCTTCACCCGGATGGCGGAGATGTTGGAGAAGTTGGAGCTGACGGCGCGTTGCACCGCCAGTTCCGCCTCCGGCTCCGCCCGGACGGTGGCCACCCAGGTCTGCGGGGCGGCCTCCAGCACGCCGGGGCTGAACACCAGCGTGTAGTTCAGCGTCATGCTGCGGAAATCCAGGTCGCGCACCACCGCCACCTCCGCGTCGATGTCGCGGCCCAGTATGTTGAAGGTCATGGCGGCGCCCGGCCCGATGCCGAAGGCGTCCGCCACATCCTTGTAGATCGCCACCTGCGGCGCGCCCTGGTAATCCGCCGGCCACCACGCCCCAGCCACGATGACGTCGTCCGCCGGCGCTTCCGCGCGGTAGGTGATGCCGCGGTCGCCGTTCAGCACCCAGGCATGCTCCCGGTTCACCACGGCCTCCTCGGCCTTGACGCCGTTCACGGCGGCGATGCGGCCGCGCAGGTTCGGCACCCGCTCCAGGTCGAAGGCGCCGGGCACGCCCAGCACGGTGTCGCTGAAGGGCTGGAGCTGGTCCGGCTGGATGTCCACGAAGAAGAAGGCCGGCGCGTTCTCCGGGATCGACTCGTTCACCTCCTGCCGGAAATTCCCCTCGATCAGGGCGATGGCGACCAGCACGGTCAGGCCCAGCCCCAGCGACAGCACCACGGCGCCGGTGGGGTTGCCGGGCCGGTGGATGTTGGCGACCGCCAGCCGCAGCACCGGGCGCTTCGGCCGGCCGACCCGCGCGGCGATGCGGGTGACCAGCCATCCTGCCCCCCAGAAGGCGGCCAGCACGGCGGCGGCCCCGGCCACGAAGGCGGCGGCGAAGCCCGGCATGTCGGCGGTCAGGATCGCCAACGCCGCCAGCCCCAGGCCCGATGCCGCCATCAGGGCCTGATAGCCTCCGCGCGGGCGGGCGCGCACCGGGGTCGCCTGGTCGCGGAACAGCGACATGGCCGGCACCTCCCGCGCCCTGGCCAGCGGCCACAGGCTGAAGGTCAGCGCGGTCAGCAGGCCGAATCCGGCGGCGGTCAGCAATGCGCCGGGATAGACGCCGATGCTGGCCGTGATCGGCAGCAGCCCGGCCAGGGCCCGCCCGGCGATCACCGGGGCCAGCGCCCCGATCGCCAGCCCGAACAGGATGCCGAGTGCGGCCAGCGCCAGGATCTGCGCCAGATAGGCCTCGAAGATCAGGCCGCCCCGCGCACCCAGCGTCTTCAGCGTGGCGATGGTGGCGGTCTTGGTCTCCAGGAAGCTGCGCACGGCGTTGCCGACGCCGACCCCGCCGACCAGCAGCGCCGTCAGCCCCACCAGGGTCAGGAACAGGGTCAGCCGCTCCACGAAGCGCTGAAGCTGCGGGGCGGCGTTGGTGTAGTCGCGCATGCGCCAGCCGGCATCGGGGAAGGCCTGCTCCGCCTCTTCCCGGAACGCCTCCACATCCGTGCCGGACGGCAGGCGCATCAGGTAATTCCAGGTGATCAGGCTGCCGAGCTGGACCAGCTCCGTCTCCGCCAGCGTCTCAAGATTGACCAGCAGGCGGGGGCCGAGGGAGAAGCTGCCGGAACCGGCCTTGTCCGGCTCCCGCGCGATGATGCCGCGCACCTCCACCTCGGTCTCGCCGATGGCCAGCCGCTCACCGACCTGCAGGTCCAGCCGGCTCGCCAACGTCTCCTCGATCACGCCGCCCGGAACACCGTCCCTGCGGGCCAGCGTGTCCTGGATGTCCACTTCCACCGGCTGCCCATCCGGCCCCGTCAGGGCGAACCGCCCATAGAGCGGGTATGCGTCGGAGACGGCCTTCAGCTCCACCAGGGCGGCATTCGCCTGATCGGCGGGATCGCGGGCCATGGCGCGCATGTCGGCGGCGGTCACCACCTCCCCCCGGCTGCGCAGCCACTCCATCTGCTCCGGCGACGCCTCCCGGTACAGCAGGCGGAAGGACACGTCGCCGCCCAGGATGGCGCGGCCGTCGCTGCGCAGCGAATCCAGGATGCCGCTGGATACCGACTGCACCGTGGCGATGGCGCCGACGCCGAGCGTCAGGCAGGCCAGGAAGATGCGGAACCCCTTGAGGCCCCCGCGCAGCTCCCGCCGCGCGACGGTCAGGGCCAGCTTCAGATTGGGCCAGAAGCCGGCGTTCGGGCCGGAGGGAAGGGCGGCGACGCTCATGCGCAGATCCTCACGCCTTCGCCACGCGCGGCGCGGCCTCGCGGCCATCGCTGACGATCAGGCCGTCCACCAGCCGGATGGTGCGGTCGCACTGCTTCGCCAAGCCGGGGTCGTGGGTGATCAGCACGATGGTGGTGCCCTTGCGCTCCGCCATGTCGAACATCAGCTCGATCACCTGCCGGCCGGTATCGCCGTCCAGATTGCCGGTCGGCTCATCCGCAAGAAGCAAGGCGGGTTCGGGGGCGAAGGCGCGGGCCAGGGCGACGCGCTGCTGCTCTCCGCCCGACAGCTGGCCGGGATAATGGGTCAGGCGATGGCCCAGCCCCACCGCCTCCAGGCTGGCCTGCGCCCGCTCGAACGCGTCGGGGGCGCCGGCGAACTCCAGGGGGATCGCCACATTCTCCAGCGCCGTCATGGTCGGGATCAGGTGGAAGGCCTGGAAGACGATGCCGACCTCGTCCCGGCGGAAGCGGGCCAGATCATCCTCGCTCATGGCCGTGACCTCGTGGCCCTTGACCTGGACGGAACCGCTGGTGGGCGGCTGCAGCCCGCCCAGGATCATCATCATGGAGGATTTGCCGGACCCTGACGGGCCGACCACGCCGACCTTCTCGCCGGCCCCCACTTCCAGACTGATTCCTTTCAGGATGTTGACGGGTCCGGCCGCACTCTCCAGCTTAAGGTGCACGTCCCGCAAAAGGACGACGGGGCTCGCTGGGGGCACGGGCTGGACCATGTCTTCTCTCTAACCGGTGGTGGTGCGATGCAAAACTCAAGGCGATATGGCCCCACGCGGCGCTCTTTCAACGGACTGGCCCTGCTGACGGCCGCCTTTGCGCTGCTGGCACCGCCGGCCTTCGCCCAGGCGGCCCCATCCGCCAGCGGCGATCCGGTGACCATCGTCACGCTGGGGGACAGCCTGACCGCCGGGTACAAACTTCCCCGCGAGGCCGCCTTCACCAATCAGTTGGAAGAGGCCCTGACAGCCAAGGGATATGCCGTGGACGTGCCGGATACCGGCGTGTCGGGCGAGACCACGGCGGGCGGGCTGGCCCGGCTGGACTGGCTGCTGGCCGACAAGCCGGACCTGGTCATCGTGGCGCTGGGCAGCAATGACGGGCTGCGCGGCGTCGATCCGGCGGCGACGCGGGAGAATCTGGACCGCATCCTGGGCAAGCTTCAGGAGAAGGGCGTGCCGGCCGTGCTGGCCGGCATGATGGCGCCCCGCAATCTGGGCCGTCAGTACCAGGAGGCGTTCGATTCGATTTATCCCGAGCTGGCTCAGAAATATAGCGTACCCTTCTACCCCTTTTTCCTGGAAGGTGTGGCGATGGTGCCGGAGCTGAACCAGGAGGACGGAATGCATCCCACGGCGGAAGGCGTCACGCGCATCACCGAAGGCATCCTGCCGACGGTTGAGCAGGCGTTGAACAGCATCGGGGCGACGCCCGGAACGTCTGCCTCCGCTCCCGGTCGGGCGGGCTGAACCGGTGGCGACGCTCCCGCCGCAGACGCGGACACGGCCCACCTTCGCTTCCGCCCTGGCGGAGGGGCGGGACTGGGCCGAGGCGGCCAAGGGCTGCCTCCAGGCGCTGGGACCGGCTTCCGGCGCCAATCTGGGCTTCCTCTACGTCACGGATCATCTGGCCGACCAGCTCGGCAGCATCACCACCCTGTTCCGCGGGGTGACCGGCATCGATCGCTGGGTCGGCACCGTCGGGGTCAGCGTCTGCGGGCAGGGGCGGGAGGTGTTCGACCGCCCGGCGGTGAGCGCCATGTTCGCCACCTTCCCGGAAGAGGCCGTGCGGCTGATTCCCAGCCTGACCGAGGGGACGGGACCGCTGGATCAGGCGCTGGGCACCTGGCTGGCGCTGCATGCGCCCATGCTGGGGCTGGTCCATGCCGACCCGCGCAGTTCCAGGATGATGGAACTGGTGGAAGGGCTGGCGCAACGCACCCAGGCGTTCCTGGTGGGCGGGCTGACCTCCTCGCGCGCCGACTTCCCGCAGGTTTCCGGCCGTGTGGCGGAGGAGGGTCTCAGCGGCGCGCTCTTCTCAGCCGATGTGGGCGTCATCACCGGACTTACCCAGGGCTGCACGCCCATCGGCCCGGTGCATGAGGTCACCTCCGCCGAGGGCAGGCTGGTGGCGGAGCTGGACGGGCGCCCGGCCCTTGACGTGTTCCGGGAGGAGATCGGGCCGGAGCTGGCAGCCGACCTGGACCGCACGGCGGGCCGCATCTTCGCCGGTCTGCCGATTCCCGGCTCCGATACAGGCGACTATCTGGCGCGTGCGGTGACCGGCATCGACATGGCCCGCGGCACCATCACCATCCGGGGCGAGGTGGATGAGGGCGACGGGCTGATGTTCTGCCGCCGCGATCAGGCCAGCGCCGTGGCCGACATGGACCGGATGCTGACCCAGCTCTCGCGCCGCCTGAACGCGCCGCCGCGAGGCGGCATCTATATCGGTTGCCTGGCGCGCGGCCGGCACCTGTTCGGGGAGGACGGGGCGGAGATGGCGATGATCCGCAACCGTCTCGGCGACTTCCCCCTGACCGGCTTCTTCGCCGCCGGCGAGATCAGCAACGCCCGGCTCTACAGCCAGACCGGCGTGCTGGTGCTGTTCACCTGATCTGCGGCCGGAGAATCGCCCTTCGACAAGCTCAGGGTGAGGACAGGGCCCGGCGGCCGGAATGCGTCTCCGCGGCTGGCCAAGGCCCTGAACTTTCCGTCATCCCGGCGGAAGCCGGGACCCAGGGCCGCAGGTACCGCCCTTGGGACTCTGGGCCCCGGCTTTCGCCGGGGTGACAGAGAACATAAGGCCGAAGTCGGCGGAAGGGCCGGACCCTCTACTACAGGATCAGCACCGGGAACAGGTGCTGGCGGATGGCGGGTTCAAGCTGGCTGTCCAGGTCGCGGGCCAGATTGCGGACCAGCTCCAGCATCACCTTTTCCCGCTCCGCCAAGCTGACATCCTCCGGCACCGTGGTGCTGCGGGCCACATTGGTGGTGGCGGTGCCCTGGAAGCCGCCATTCTCCACCACGATCTCCACCTGAAGCCGCCCGGTGTAGCGCTCCGACTGGTCCTTGGTGAACCAGCCGCGGATGCCGCCGGTGCGCTCCAGAGGTTCCTCCATCACGGATGCATTGCGGATCACCACGCGGGCCGTGCCCTGGCTGCCGCCGGCGCGCAGCCGGTCCTGGGTCCAGAGCCGCACCGCCTCTGCCGGGGAGACGGGGATCACATGCTCTACATGGGGGTCCCTCATCGGCGGAACATACTGGTCGTCCACCTCGATGCTGGCGACGTCGAGGGTGATCGGTTGCTTGTCGGCGACTCCGAATCCGGCCGTCTGGGCAAGGGCCGGCATGGCGACCAGAAGGAACAGGAAGGGGGCGAGAAGGCGGCGCATGGGATGATGACCCCGGTTGGCAGCAGATGGAATTGGCGTCCGGCGAGGGTGCCGCATCCGGCGGAACGCTGCAATTCCCGCGGCAGACAGGTCAGACCTACACCTTCTTGATGGCGGAAACGGGGCGTGGCTGCGCGTCTGACTGATAGGCATACTCCCGCAAGGGGGATGCTTTCGCCCGAATGGCGCGCTAACGTCCCGCCACTTTGCTGCTGGCGGACGGGGTTGCCGTGGAACTCTGGGATATCGTGTTGTTGAGCGGGGCGGGACTTATAGCGGGTCTGGTCAACGCGGTCGCCGGGGGCGGCACTTTCTTCACCTTCTCCGCCCTGGTCGGGGCCGGCATCCCGCCCATCGCCGCCAACGCCACCAGCGCGGTCGCCGTGTGGCCCGGCAATGTGGCCAGCGCGGCCGCCTACCGGACGGAGGTGATGCGGGACTGGCGGCATTTCGCCTGGATGGGCCTGATCAGCCTGATCGGCGGCGCCATCGGGGCCGTGATTCTGCTGCTGCTGGAGGATGCGGAATTCCGGCAGATGGTGCCCTGGCTGCTGCTGCTGGCCACCGTTCTCTTCGCCCTCAGCCCGAAGATCACCGCCTTCTTCCGCCGTCAGGCGGTGAAGGAGGAGAAGGAGAACACGGTCGGCAGCCCGGTCAGCAAGCTGGTGGGCGGCATCATCCAGTTCGTCGTCTCCATCTATGGCGGGTTCTTCGGGGC
Source organism: Indioceanicola profundi (assembly GCF_003568845.1). Lineage (NCBI taxonomy): Bacteria > Pseudomonadati > Pseudomonadota > Alphaproteobacteria > Rhodospirillales > Azospirillaceae > Indioceanicola > Indioceanicola profundi. Next base: position 28,053 of record NZ_CP030126.1, read on the forward strand.
CGGCATGGGCATCCTGATGCTGGCCTCCCTCTCCATCACGGAAGGAGACGATTTCCACCGCATCAATGCCGCCAAGGTGGTGTTCAGCGTGCTGATCAACGGCATCGCCATCGCCCTTTTCATCGCGGAAGGCATCGTGCACTGGCCGGCGGCGCTGATCGTCATGGTGGCCTGCATCATCGGCGGCTATCTGGGCGTGGTGATCGCCAAGCGCATCCCGGCCTCCTATGTCCGCTTCTTCGTAGTGGCGGTGGGCACGCTGCTGACCATCGTCTTCTTCATCCGGTAAGGGCCGGCGGCGCAGCCGGACTTTGCGCCTTGACCCGCCGGACCACCTGACCTAGAACGCGCGCCCTTCAAGCAAGCGTTCCCTGTGGAGGGCACTCCCATGCTGTCCGGCGATTTGCGCGTGCCCGATTTCTGCGGGCTGGATTTCGGCACCTCCAACTCCACCCTGGCCGTGCAAGCGGGAAACTCCACCCGCCTGATGCCGCTGGAGGGCGACGATCTCACCCTGCCCAGCGCCATCTTTTTTGATTTCGAGGCGCACCAGCCCCGGTTCGGCCGCGCTGCCGTGCAGGCCTATGTGGCGGGAACGGAAGGGCGGCTGATGCGGTCGCTGAAGTCGGTGCTGGGCACCAGCCTGATCAACGAGGACACCCAGCTCCAGACTCGGCGCATCCCGCTGCACAGCGTGATCGAAATGGTGGTTCGCCACATCAAGGCGACCGCGGAGGCCGCCTGCGGGCGGGAGTTGACGCGCGTGGTCCATGGCCGGCCGGTGCACTTCGTGGACGGCGACGATGAGGCCGACCAGCGGGCGGAGGATTCGCTGCTGGGCATCGCGCGGGCAGCCGGCTTCAAGGATGTCGCCTTCCAGTTCGAGCCCATCGCCGCCGCCCTGCATTATGAAAGCCAGATTGAGCGGGAGGAGGTGGCGCTGATCGCCGACATTGGCGGCGGCACCTCCGACTTCTCCATTGTCCGAATCGGTCCCGACCGGGCGCGCCGGGCCGACCGGCTGGACGACATCTTGGCGAATGACGGGCTGCGCATCGGCGGCACCGATATCGACCGGCTGCTCAGCATGGAAACGGTGATGCCGCATCTGGGCTTCCGCAGCCCCTTGGCGACCAAGGGGCTGCTGACCCCGAACCAGTGGTATGTGGACCTGGCGACCTGGGCCAAGATCAACCTTCTCTACCATCCCGCCGTGCTGGCGGAGGTGCGGCGCACCGCGCGCCAAGCCGTGCATCCCCGCCTGCTGGAGCGGCTGGCCACGGTGCTGGAGCACCAGCTCGGCCATGCGCTGGCGATGAAGGTGGAAGAGGCGAAGATCGCCCTCTCCAGTGCCCGCACCTTCGACATCGACCTGTCGATGGTGGAGCCGGGGCTGGAGGCGCCGGCCACCCGCGTCCGGCTGGCGGAGGCCATCGCCGATCCGGTGAACCGGCTGGCCGCCATGGTGCAGGGCTGTCTGGTCCAGGCCGGGCTGAAGCCGAATCAGGTGGATGCCGTCTTCCTCACCGGCGGCTCCACCCTTCTGCCGGCCGTGCGCGATGCGATCTGCGCCGAAGTGCCGGAGGCGCGGGTGGTGGAAGGCGACAAGTTCGGCGCCGTCGGGCTCGGTCTCGCCCTGGACGCGGCGCGGAAGTTCGGGTGAGGTCGGCGGCCCACAATGTCTCCTTTGTTCTACGCCGTCTCTCGGTGATGATGTCCGCCTTGTTCTGCGCTCCGGAATGGCCAGCCCATGACCCCGTTCGGTGACCGCGTCCGCCAACTCCGCGAACAGAAGGGCGTGAACCTCAAGCAGATGGCGGCGGAGCTGGAGATCAGCTCGGCCTATCTCTCGGCCCTGGAGCATGGGCACAAGGGCGTGCCCTCGCCCATGCTGCTGCGCCAGATCTGCACCTATTTCGGCCTGATCTGGGACGATGCGGACGCGCTGGAGCGGTTGGCCGCGGTGTCGGACCCCAAGGTGGTGGTGGATACGGCCGGGCTCAGCCCCAAGCATACGTTGGTCGCCAACCTGCTCGCACGCCGCATGCCGGGCCTGACGGAGCAGGAATTGGACCGGCTGCTGAACCTGCTGCGCGCGGATGGTTGAGAGGACGGGCCGGGCATGCGCTGTTTTTGCTCGCCTGGAACCATTCCAAGTCCATATTATGGTATCGAAACCTTTGACTGACCCAGCCGACCACGGACCGCCAGCCGCCCGTGGCGGCGTCGAGATGTTCGGACCGTCCGAACCCGTGCCGGAGACCACCGCCATGACGTCCCGCCTTGAACAGCTCTGCGTCGAGAAGGGCCTCAAGATGACCGAGCAGCGCCGCGTCATCAGCCGGGTGCTCTCGGACAGCACCGACCATCCGGATGTGGAGATGGTCTACCGCCGCGCGGTGGAGATCGATCCGCACATCTCCATCGCCACCGTCTACCGCACCATGCGCCTGTTCGAAGAGGCGAACGTGATCGAGCGGCTGGATTTCGGCGATGGCCGCGCCCGCTATGAGGAAAACCGGGACGAGCACCACCATCACCTGATCGACGTGCAGTCGGGCGAGGTGGTCGAGTTCACGAATGAGGAGCTGGAGACGCTGAAGGAGCGCATCGCCGACGAACTCGGTTATGAGCTGATCGGCCACCGGCTGGAGCTGTACGGCATCCGCAAGGACCGCGCCAAGCAGATGAAGCCCAACTACTCCCCCGAGCTGATGCGCCGCAAGTAAGCAGGGATTTCCGCCCGTGGGCTGCCGCGACGATAATGATTCCGCCTGCTGCCGCCCTGCCGTCGTCCGGGCGTTCCAGGAGTTGCGCGCCCGCGGCGAGCCCGACCTCTATTGTTTCGAGGCGGCGGTCACGGTCTATCGCTGGCACCATCCGGAAACGCCGGAGCCGCAGGCCAACGACATCGTGACCGAATGGGTCGCCGGCCCCGTCCGCCACTGACCCGCGGAATAGCTGCCCGACGCCGGCTGGAAGAGGTATTTCCGCGGCAGCCTCGCCCCTCCCTTGCGGCCTGCGCAGGACGCCCGCCGTTGACACCCCGCCAGCCGCGCACGATTAATGCGCTTTTCACTGCGGCGGGTCCGGGCAACTTCCGAACCTTTCCGCAATGAAACCGGCGGCGATCCTTTCGGGTCGACGCCGATTCCCCGCCCACTCCTGTCATGCCCTTGGAGGGTAGCCGTGATTCCAACCGTCATGCCGACCTATGCCCGTATCGACCTGGTGTTCGAGCGGGGCGAAGGTGCGAACATCTGGACGGTGGACGGCCGACGATTCCTGGACTTCACCAGCGGCATCGCGGTGAACCTGCTGGGCCATGCCCATCCCTATCTGGTGCAGAAGCTGCACGAGCAGGCGCAGAAGCTGTGGCACGTCTCCAACCTGTTCCGGGTGGCGGGGCAGGAAAGCCTGTCGCGCCGGCTGGTGGACAGCACCTTCGCCGATACCGTGTTCTTCACCAATTCCGGGGTGGAGGCGTGGGAATGCGCGGTGAAGGTTGTGCGCAAATACCATCATGAGACCGGCAATCCGCAGAAGACCCGCTTCATCGTGGCCGGCGGCGCCTTCCATGGGCGCAGCACCACGGCCATTGCCGCCGCCAAGTCGGAGAAGATGGTGAAGGGTTTCGGCCCGCTGCTGGACGCCTTCGACCAAGTGGCCTTCGACAACCTCAACGAACTGCGCGCCGCCATCACGCCGGAGACCGGGGCCATCATGGTGGAGCCGATCCTGGGCGAGGGCGGGGTGCGCCCGGCCAGCGTGGAGTATCTGAAGGCGCTCCGCGAAACGGCGGACGAGTTCGGGCTGCTGCTGGTGTTCGACGAGATCCAGACCGGCATGGCCCGCACCGGCAAGCTGTTCGCCCATGAATGGGCCGGCGTCACCCCGGACGTGATGCCCATCGCCAAGGGCATCGGCGGCGGCTTCCCCGTCGGCGCCTGCCTCGCCACGGAGAAGGCGGCCGTCGGCATGACGCCCGGCACCCACGGCTCCACCTTCGGCGGCAACCCGCTGGCCATGGCGGTGGGCAACGCCGTCATGGACGTGGTGGAGAAGCCCGGCTTCATGGAGCATGTGAACCGCATCGGCGACCTGCTGGAGGGCCGGCTGGACGAGCTGGTGTCCCGCTATCCGCAGGTGCTGGAGCTGGCGCGCGGGAAGGGGCTGATGCTGGGGCTGAAATGCGCGGCGACGGTCAACAGCGCCGATTTCGTCACCCGGCTGCGGGAAAACGGCCTGCTGACCGTGGGCGCCGCCGACAACACCGTGCGCGTCCTGCCCCCCCTCGTCGTCGCAGAGGCCGAGGTGGAGGAGGCCATCGACATCATCGACCGGACCTGCCGGCAATTCGCACAAGGAACCGCATCATGAGCCCGGCCAAGAAGGTCCGCCATTTCCTGGACATCCACCAGCACGACAGGGCCGCGCTGCGCCAGATCCTGGACCATGCGGCCCTGATGAAGCGTGCCGGCCGGTCCGACGAGAAGCCCCTGCTGGGCAAGACCCTGGCCCTGATCTTCGAGAAGCCCAGCACCCGCACCCGCGTCTCGTTCGAGGTCGGGATGCGCCAGCTCGGCGGGGAGACGATCGTGCTGACCGGCACGGAAATCCAGCTCGGCCATGGGGAGACCATCGGCGACACCGGCCGGGTGCTGTCCCGCTATGTCGACGTCATCATGCTGCGCACGAACGACGAGGCGAAGCTGTTCGAGCTGGCGGAGGCGGCGACGGTTCCGGTCATCAACGGGCTGACCGACATCTCCCACCCCTGCCAGATCATGGCCGACCTCATGACCTTCGAGGAGCGCAAGGGCCCCATCGACGGCAAGGTGGTCTGCTGGACCGGCGACGCCAACAATGTGTGCCAGAGCTGGATACATGCAGCGGCGCGGTTCGATTTCGAGCTGCGCATCGCCTGCCCGGAGGAGCTGATGCCGACGCCCGAGACCCTGGATTGGGTGCGGGCCGAGGGGGGCAGGGTGATCGTCACGCAGGACCCGGACGCGGCGGCCTCGGGCGCCGACGCCATCATCACCGACACCTGGGTCAGCATGCACAACACCGACGGGGAGCGTCGGCACAACCTGTTGAAGCCGTACCAGGTCAACGAACGGTTGATGGGATTGGCGAAATCCGATGCCATATTCATGCACTGCCTCCCCGCCCATCGGGAGGAGGAGGTGACCTCCGCGATCATCGACGGCCCGCAGAGCGTGGTCTGGGACGAGGCGGAGAACCGGATGCACGCCCAGAAGGGCATTCTGACCTGGTGTTTGAATTCATGACCGATTTCAGCGGAGCGGCGGGCACGCCCCGCCGCGATACCGATCCCGTCACGGCCGAGATCGATGTGCTCCAGACCTTCCAGCTCGAACGCTCCTCCTTCCGGGGGCGGATGGTGCGGATCGGTCCGGCGCTGGACGAGATACTGACCCGCCACGCCTACCCGGAACCGGTGCAGCGCCTGCTGGCCGAAACCATCGTGCTCGCCACCACCCTGGCCGCCGCCTTGAAGTATGAGGGCATCTTCACCCTCCAGACCAAGGGCGACGGCCCGGTCTCCTATACGGTGGCGGACGTCACCAGCGTGGGCGATCTGCGCGGCTATGCCAGCTTCAGCGCCGACCGCCTGGCCGAGCAGCAGTCCCACAAGGGCTTCCAGCCCGACATGGGCAGCCTGCTGGGCAGCGGCTATCTGGCTTTCACCGTGGATCAGGGGGAGCATACGGAGCGCTACCAGGGCATCGTGGAGCTGCGCGGCGAAACCCTGGCCGACGCCATCCGCCACTATTTCCGCCAGTCCGAACAGCTCGCCACCGGGGTCAAGGCGGCGGTCGGCAAGGACAAGGACGGCAAGTGGGTGGGCGGCGCCATCATGCTCCAGACCCTGCCGCCGGAAGACGCCGCCACCGCGCCGGAGCACCGGGCCAGCAACAGCGAGGATGACTGGCGCCGGTCCATGCTGCTGCTGGAAACGCTAACGGATGCGGAGCTGCTGGACGCCGACCTGCCGGTGAACCAGGTGATCTTCCGCCTCTTCCACGAGGAGGACCCGCACGTCTTCACCCGTCAGGCCCTGCGCTTCGGCTGCCGCTGCTCCGCCGACCGCGTGGCCACCGTGCTGCGCTCCATCGACCGGTCGGAACTGGACGATCTGCGCAAGGACGGCAAGGTCGAAGTCACCTGCGAGTTCTGCAACACCGTCTACCGCTTCGACGACGCGGATCTGGACAAGGTGTACGCGGCGTTTTGAATGCCGCCAGGGGCCGGTTAAAGCTTCGTCCTGTCGTCATCCCGGCTTTTGCCGGGATGACAGTGGAGGCAGAGTAGATAGTTCTATTTCTCCCTCCGCCCCGCCACCGAAGTGGCCGTGCTCACGGCCAGGCTGATGGCGATCAGGATCAGGCCGAGGGCCAGGGCGAGCGGCAGGTCGCCGCGGCTGGTTTCCAGGGCGATGGCGGTGGTCATGGTGCGGGTGACGCCGGCGATGTTGCCGCCCACCACCAGGATCGCCCCGACCTCCGCGATCAGCCGGCCGAAGGCGGCCATGAACACCGTGACCAGCCCGGCCCGGCCCATGGACAGGATCACCGCCATGCTGCGGCCGAGCCCGGCCCCGTCCACCCGCAGGGCATCGCCGACCTCCGCCCACATCGCCTCCGCCTGCCGGTGGGTCAGGGCGGCGACGATGGGCAGGGCCAGCACGATCTGGGCGATGATCATGGCGGTGGGCGTGAACAACAGGCCCAGCGACCCCAGCGGTCCCGCCCGGCTCAACAGCAGATAGACCGCCAGCCCCACCACCACCGGCGGCAGCCCCATCAGCGCGTTCAGCGCGATCACCGCCGCGCGCCGCCCGGGAAAGCGGGTGATGGCGGCCAGCGTTCCCAACGGAGCGCCGATCAGAAAGGCGATGAGCACGGCGCCCAGGCTGACCCGGAGCGACAGAAGCACGATCTCCATCAGCTCCGGATCGCCTGTCCGGACCATCTCCGCCGCCAGCAGCACCGCCTGCCCGAAATCATCCATGCCGCCGCCGGCCTTCCGGATGGGGTCAGGAGTTCGGGGCGGCGTTGGGGAAGAACAGCTGCTCCCCGCCGATCCGGTACGCGGCGATGGCCTGCTGGCCGCTCTTGCCCACCAGCCAGTCGATGAAGGTCTGGCCGGCTTCCTTCTTCACATGCGGATGCTTCTCCGGATTGACCAGGATCACGCCGTACTGGTTGAACAGCTTCGGATCGCCCTGCACCGCGATCTCCAGCCCCTGCCGGTTCTTGAAGTTCAGCCAGGTGCCCCGGTCCGACAGGGCATAGGCGTCCATGCCGGCGGCAAGGTTCAGCGTGGCGCCCATGCCGGACCCGGTCTCCCGGTACCAGCCGCCCTTCGGCTCCACCCCGGCGTCCTTCCAGAAACGCAGCTCGGCCCGGTGGGTGCCGCTGTCGTCGCCGCGGCTGGCAAAGGGCGCGCCGCTGGCGGCGATCCTTCTCAGCGCGTCCGCCACGTCCTTGCTGCCGGCCACCCCGGCCGGGTCGGATTTCGGGCCGACGATGATGAAGTCATTGTACATCACCTCCTGCCGGGTGACGCCATTGCCCTCCGCCACGAACGTCTCCTCGGCCTTAGGGTCGTGGACGAGGACCACGTCGGCATCGCCGCGGCGGCCGGTATCCAGCGCCTGGCCGGTGCCCTGGGCAACCACGCGCACCTCGATCCCCGTCTCCTGCGTGAATTGCGGCAGCAGATGCTTGAACAGCCCCGATGCCTCGGTGGAGGTGGTGGAGGCCACGGTGATGAAGGGGCGCTCCTCCGCAGCCGATGGGCCGGAAAGGCCCGGCATGCCCAGTACGGCAAGGGCCAGGGCCGCGGCGACGATGCCGCGGCGGGTCAGGGAACGGGCGATGAGGCGCGGCATGGTTTCCTCCCGGCTCGGGCCTGCGATCCGGCCCTTCTTGCTGCGGAATCTACCATCAACGCGCCGGATGTCCATTCATGACGTAAATTCTGCAAGCATACGGAAGATTTGCAGGATCAATGGATGGACAAAGAAAAAGCGGCGGCCCCGTCCGGGTGCCGCCGCTCAGACCTGTCTACGATGGGCGGCCGCTCAGGCGCTGGTATCCACCTTGGGCTGGTCGCCGCCCTTGGACACGCCCACGATCGCCTCGCGCAGCAGGCGGCCGGCGATGGTGTAGCCGGGCTGGAGAACCTGCACCACGGTGCCGGCCGGCTTCCCCGTGCCCTCGATCTCCATCATGATCTGGTGGAAATTGGGGTCGGCCGGCTTGTCCAGCGCGTCCATCTTCGCGATGCCGGCGCGCTCGAAGGCGGCGGTCAACTGCCGCTCCGTCGCTTCGACGCCGGTCAGCAGGCTGTTCACGGCATCGTTGGACTGACGCTGCTCCTCCGGCACCGACTCGACGGCGCGGCGCAGATTGTCGGCCACGCCCAGCAGGTCCTTGGCGAATTTGGAGATGGCGTATTTGGCGGTGTCCTCCCGCTCCCGCTCCGTGCGGCGGCGGATATTCTCCTGCTCCGCCAGGGCGCGCAGAAGCTGGTCCTTCAGCTTGGCGACCTCTCCCTCCAGCTCGGCGACACGGGTGTCGCCGTCGGCGGCGGTGGCGGCAGCGGCGGCCTCCGCGGCTTGGCTGGCGGCGTCGGGCGAATGGGTTTCGGGCGTGGCGTCGGCCCCGGTCTCGGGCCGGGTTTCGGCGTTCTGCTTATCGCTCATGCGTCTTGGCCTCAGGGTCTACGCGTAAATGAAGAATGTCGAACGGATCGTTCCAGGCGCGAGGAATAGGCCGCTTCGCGCCGCCTGTCGAGATGGGGATGCGCGGGGAGGTTTGGGAGATGCGGCACCTGCGGCCATTCACCCGATCAGCCGGCCGATCACCTTCGCGGTGTAATCGACCATGGGGATGATGCGGGCATAATTGATGCGCGTCGGCCCGATCACGCCGATGGTGCCCACGATCTGCTCCTTGGAATTGGCATAGGGCGAGACGATCAGGGAACAGCCGGCATGGCGGAAAAGCTGGTTCTCCGCCCCGATGAAGATCTGCACCCCGTCCGCCTTGCCGGTGGCGTCCAGCAAGCGCACCATCTGCTCCCGCGTCTCCAGCGCCTCGAAAAGGCTGCGGATGCGCTCCAGGTCGGACAGGGCGGTGACGTCCTCCAGCAGCCGTGCCTGACCGCGCACGATCAGATAGCCGCTGCTGTCCTGGGCGCCGGCCCAGGTGGCCAGCCCGGTCTCCACCACCTTGGCGGTCAGCGCGTCCAACTGGCTGCGCTGCTCCTCGATCTCCTTGGTGATGGCGGCCCGCGCCTCCGCCAGGGTGCGGCCCACCAACCGCGCGTTCAGATAGTTGCTGGCCATGGTCAGGGCGGAGGAGGGAAGGCCCAGCGGCACCTCCACCACCCGGTTCTCCACCAGCCCGTCCTCCGTCACCAGCACCACCAGGGCGCGGCCGGGGGACAGGTTCACGAATTCCAGATGCTTCAGCGGCCGGTCGGTCTTGGGCGCCATCACCAGCCCGGCGCAGGAGGACAGGCCGGACAGCAGGTTGATCGCCGATTCCAGCACCTCCGGCAGGGAGCGGCCCTGGGCGTTCACCTTGGCCTGGATGCTTTCCCGCTCCCCCTCGGTGAGGTCGCCGACCTCCAGGATGCCGTTGACGAACAGGCGCAGCCCGGCATCGGTGGGCACCCGCCCGGCGGAGGTGTGCGGGGCCATCAGCAGCCCCAACTCCTCCAGATCCGCCATCACGTTTCGGATGGTCGCCGGCGACAGTTGGATGCCCATGCGCCGGGATACGGTGCGGGACCCGACCGGTTCCCCCGTTTCCACATAGGCATCGACGATGTGGCGGAAGATGTCGCGCGACCTCTGGTTCAGCTCTGTGATCATGCCTGCGGACAACATCCAGACCGGAACATCAATGCGGCCCGACAGAAAGGCCGTCCATTGAATCTAGTCGGGCGGGAGGGTTGAATCAATTGCCCGCCCGAATGCTCACGCCCGGGGTGGACTCCTCCGCCCCATCGGCGGTATCTCCTGCCCCCTGCAAGCCACCCACACCGGAGTGTTCAGCCCATGCCCCGTCCGTCCGGCCGCCAGCCCGACCAGCTCCGAACCGTGGTGCTGGAGACCAACGTGTCGAAATATGCGGAAGGCTCCTGCTTGGCGAAGTTCGGGGACACCCATGTGCTCTGCACCGCCAGCGTGGAGGACAAGGTGCCGGGCTTCCTGCGCGGGCAGGGGCAGGGCTGGGTGACGGCGGAATACGGCATGCTGCCGCGCGCCACCAACACCCGTACCGACCGCGAGGCGGCCAAGGGCAAGCAGTCCGGCCGCACGCAGGAGATCCAGCGCCTGATCGGCCGCAGCTTGCGCGCCGTCACCGACATGCGCGGCATGGGCGAGATCACGGTGAAGATCGACTGCGACGTGATCCAGGCCGACGGCGGCACCCGCACGGCCGCCATCACCGGCAGCTATGTGGCCCTCAGCCTCGCCTTCAAGCATCTGCTGACCATCGGCTTCCTGAAAGCGATCCCGCTGACCGACTCGGTCGCCGCCATCTCCTGCGGCATCCATGGCGGGAAGCCGGTGCTGGATTTGGACTATGCCGAGGATTCGACGGCCCAGGCGGACGCCAACTTCGTGCTGACCGGCCGCGGCGGCATCGTGGAAATCCAAGGCACGGCGGAAAAGGACCCGTTCCAGGAATCCGAGTTCCTGGAGCTGCTAGCCCTGGCCCGCAAGGGCATCGGCGAGCTGACCGAGCTGCAGAAGCTGGCCCTGGCCCGGTGATCAGCCGCCCGCGGTAATCCGCCCGAAACAGTGCCGCACTAGGGTGAAGTCCGCGCCGCATCTGTTGCCGCGCTTCCAGCCGCCCGCCATCCAACCCGACAGAGCCCGCCCATGACCGAGTCCACCCCCCGCCGCTTCCAGGGCGACACGCTTGTGATCGCCAGCCACAACAAGGGCAAGGTGCGGGAGATCGCCGATCTCCTGGGGGCCTATGTGGCCAGGTTCCCCTCCGCCGGGGAGCTGAACCTGGCGGAGCCGGAGGAGACGGAGAACAGCTTCATCGGCAATGCCAGGCTGAAGGCACTGGCCGCGGCCAAGGCGTCCGGCCTGCCGGCCCTGGCCGACGACAGCGGCTTGGCGGTCGACGCGCTGGACGGCGCGCCGGGCATCTATTCCGCCCGCTGGGCCGGACCGGAGAAAGACTTCCTGCTGGCCATTGAGAAGGTGCGACGGGAGCTGATGGATTCGGCGGACCGCAAGGGCGACCGGGCCAGCTTTGTCTGCGCGCTCGCCATCGCCTGGCCGGACGGGCATGTGGAGACGGTGGAGGGCTACAGCCACGGCCAGCTCACCTTCCCGCCGCGCGGCGACAAGGGCTTCGGCTACGACCCCATCTTCATCCCCGATGGCCACAGCGTGACCTATGCCGAGCTGTCGGCGCAGGAGAAGCACGCCATCAGCCACCGGGCGGACGCCTTCCGCCAGCTCGTGGAGAAGTGCTTCCGCTGACGGAGGGCTGGCCGGCCCTGCGGACCCGGCCGATACGGAAGCCGCTGGCCGGGCCGGTGGGCATGCGGTTCAGCGGCACCCGTAGATCCTGCGGCGGCACCTCGTACTCCATCGCCGCGGTCAGCAGCCGCACCGCCCGTTTCATCAGGGCAATGGTGATCCACTCGCCGGGGCAGCGGTGGCCCGTATGGTGGTCGCCGGCCCCCTGGGGCACCAGGCTGTCCGGGCTGCCGTCCCATTCCTTGAACCGGCTGGGGCGGAACATGTGCGCGTTCCGCCAAGTGCGGGAATCGCGGTTGGTGCCGTAAAGGTCCAGCAGCACCCAGTCGCCCCGGCCGAAGCGGTGTCCGCGCCATTCGAACGGCTCCAGCACCCGGCCGCCGACCGCGGGGAAGAAGGGGGCCAGCCGCCGCACCTCCTGCACGAACCGCTCCACCTCGCCCTCGTCGGCGTCCGGGGCGGGCCGCGCCACCGGATGCTCATGCAGGGCCAGGGCGGTGAAGACGATGTAGCGGTCCACCGCCACCATGGGCCGCAGCAGGTTCAGCAGCTCCACCGCCGCCACCGCCTCGTCCATCGGCTCACCCGACAGCTCGCGCCATGTGGCGACCCTGTGTAGCGGGGTATCGTGCGGCACCGCTACCGTCCCGTCGCGCACCCCGCGGATCAGCTCCCGCGCCCAGCGCTCCGTCCGGCGGCGCATCACCAGCCCGCGCATGGCCCGCGGTCCGGCACTGCCGGCTCCGTGGATCATGGCTCCGAGCTCGCGCCTGCGCTGGTCCGCCTCCCGCTCATCCAGGGGAACGCCGGCCCAGCGGCAGGCGGTGCGGGTCAGGATGTCCTCCGCCTGCGGGAACAGCGTGACCTCCTCCGCCTGCTCCCAGGCCGGCAGGCGGGCGCGCCATTCCTCCTCCATCAGGTCGGCCGCACGCTCAACCGCCTCGGGCGTCATCAGCCCCATGAACAGGGATTTGCGGTGGCGGTGGGGCCGGTTGTCCAGCGTGGCCGCGCTGCCCTTGTCCTGCAGCAGCCGCAGCGTGGTGGGCGGCAGGGCCCCGCGGCGGGTGAAGCGGCCCGGCGTGTAGAAGATGCGCGCCGCCTCCTCCCCGCGGATGCAGATGGCGGGGCGCAGCATCAGGCGGGTGCGGAACATGTCGCTGCCCAGCCGCTCGCACCGGTTCGGGATGAAGCGGTAGCCCTCCCGCAGCAGGGCCAGCGTGCTGTCCAGCGAACCGTCGCTCGGGATCATATAGCCTCCTCTACATCCGCCGACGCCATCGGAACCGGTGCCAGAACCACGCCCGTATGCCGGATACCGACCAGCCGCCGTGGCGCGGCGACGGGTATTCCGCTGCCGGCATCGTGCTTTTCCGCTGGGCCGGACCGAGTCCCACCCGCGATTCGTTTCCAGGGGCAGCAGCGGTTCCAGCATGTGCATCAGGATCAAGTCGCGGCTCAGACAAACCGGCAACAGCCGATGGTCCCCATCGTTGGCGAACAATCGGAGCTACAACACTGGGCCTGGACAGAGGCCCTGGAAACAGGAATGGCCAATAAAAAACGCGGGCTGGAAGATTCCAGCCCGCGTTACTCGGAGCGTCAGTTCCGTCGAGAGTCAGCGCTTGATCGCATCGCCGGGAACGGTGATCCCGAACTTGGTCGCCGACGCTTCCGTCAGGAACATATGGGGCTGCGGCAGAACCACCGGAATCTTCGACGCATCGCCGCCAGCGAGAATCTTGGCGCCCAGGTCCGCAGCCGTTGCACCCATATCCTGGACGCGCGTGGCGTAAGCACCGAGCCAGCCGCGCAGGATGAACGTCTCCGTGCCGCCGAACAGCTTCACCTTGTCACCGACCGCGTCGCGGATCTTGGTGGCCTCGGACGCGATGTAGCTGTCCGCTCCGGCATAGACGACATCGCACTTGACCTTGTCGGTCTTGATGTCATCCAGAGCCCGATCCAGCGAATCGTTGCCCGGAGCCACGCGGAGCGACGTCATCGGCACGCTGTGCGCCTTGGCCCAGTCATTGACCTGCCGCTCCACGAGATTGGAATTCGGGACGCGGGCGTCGAAAACCATGCAGAGGTTCTGGATCGGCGAGACCTTCTGGATGGCATCGAACTGATCGTTGATCGGCACGCCGTTCGTCACGCCCGTGGCGTTCACGCCGGGCTCTTCCATCGACTTGACCAGCTTGCCGCCGACCGGGTCGAATACAATGGTGAAAACGATGGGCGTGCTGTTGTTGACCACGCTCTGGGCGACCTGCGTCACCGTCGTGCCATAGGTATAGATCAGGTCGAACTTCTTCGCGGCGATGTCCGCCTCGATCCCGCGCATGGCTTCCGCAAGCTTCGCGCGATCCTGCCCGGCATCGATCTTCGTGTACTTGGCCTTAACCCCAAGCTCTTCCAGCCGCTGCTTGAAGGCCGCTTCGGATTCCGTTTCATCGCGCCAAAGAACCATCAGAATTTTCTTTTCCTGCGCGGCTGCCGACAGCGGCATCAGAGCCGCAACTGCCGTGCATCCCAGAACCAGGCGGCATGGTAATCGATGATCTCCGCATTCCCCATGGATGGCGCGGCATCCGCCTGCATCAGCAGGGCGACGACCCGGCCAACCCCCTTGCTGCCCACCAGCAGCGGCAGCCGATGGCCGCGACCAAGAATATCCGTGAGGGCAGCGGCGACGCGGGCGCGGAACTCGCCTTCCGCCTCGCCGCCGGGCGGCGTGACTCCGGCAGCGAGATCCGCCTGCGTGCTTTCGATGTCGAGCCCGTTCCAGTCGCCAAGCCGACGCTCCAGCAGGCCGTCATGGGTGATCACCGGGCAGCCGCCGAGCGCATCCGCCACGATCTCCGCCGTACGGCGGGTGCGAAGAAGCGGGCCGGCCAGGATCATGTCGATCCCGGCGTGCTCCGCCTGGATGCGGGCAGCCGCCGTGCGGGCCTGTTCCTCGCCGCGGTCGGTGAGCGGAATGTCCACGTCTCCTCCGCACCGCACGCCGCGTCGGTTGTACTCCGTCTCCCCGTGCCGCATGAACAGGAAGCGCCCGTTCCTTTCCCCCGACATCCCAGACTCCCTCCATCCGGCCCTTGTCCGCTCCATCCGTCGGAGCGTGTGGTCGGCTGCAGGCTATCTTAGGCTTTATTTGCCAAAGGTTGAACTGGGCATATCCAGATTCGGTTATGACGATCTGGCGCGCGCCATTGCGGGAATGCCGGAACGCAGAAGGCCCGGCCGTTTCCGGCCGGGCCTTCGCTGATTTGGTGGAGCCAAGGAGGATCGAACTCCTGACCTCTACAATGCCATTGTAGCGCTCTCCCAGCTGAGCTATGGCCCCGTAACTCGTTGGCGACCGTCTGGGTCGGTGCGCCGTGGGCCGGTTAGATATCCAAACGCCGGCCCCTGTGCAAGAGAAAAAATCATCGATCCGTAAAGTTCCTTCCACCCGGCGTTCCGGCCGGGTGGAAGGGGGATCGAAGCCGCCGGATCAGCGGTCGTCGTCGTTCTCCAGGTCGTTGTTGACCTCGATATCGTCGTCGTCGCCCAGCTCGTCCGCATCCTCCAGCAGGACGTCCTCGTCCTCGTCGACGGTCTCGGCCTCTTCGTCTTCGACGTCGGCGACCTCGACATCCTCATCGGTGTCGACATCCGCCTCCTCTTCGATCGATTCCTCCTCGTCGGTGTCGACGCCCGACGTCTCGTCATCGTCCTCCCGCTCGATGGGAGCCTTCTTGACGACCTCCTCGACCGGGATCGGGCGGGCGCGGCGGGATTTCAGCAGGGCTTCAGGATCGAACACCGTGCCGCAGCTCGGGCAGGTGGGCGGGTCCTTCCGCATGTCGTAATAGCGCGTGCCGCAGCTGGGGCAGATGCGCTTCGTGCCCCATTCCGGTTTGGCCACAACTCTCCTCCATCTTCAAAGTCGCGGCACCCTGCGGCCGCCGAGGGAACTCGGCGCGGGTGCCAAAGGCGGTTCTTGTGGCCTTCCCGGCGGATTCGCGGAAGATTCGGCCGCCTGCCGGGACTGCCCTGGACTCCGTCGCGGCGCATGCCATGAAGCCATTGCCCTGTCAAACAAAGAATCCGTCCGGGCAGATCGCGACGGTATCCCGCGGGCGGCGTTCCGGCAGGGGCGTGGATGTGCTACCTCTCATCCCCCGGCCTGACCGCGGTGCCCGCGCCGCGCGCCCGCCGATCCGCAACCCGCCGCCCGGGCAACCACGGACCCAGCCCCATGACCGCCAATCCCGCCATCCAGCGCCCCCTCGTCTCCCGCCGCAGCGGCGCCCTGACCGGAACGATGCGCGTGCCGGGGGACAAGTCCATTTCCCACCGCGCCCTGATGTTCGGCGCGCTGTCGCTCGGCGAGACGCGGATCGACGGGCTTCTGGAGGGGGAGGATGTGCTGCGCACCGCCGACGCCCTCCGCGCGCTCGGGGCCGAGATCGAGCGGCTGGGCCATGGCGCTTGGCGCACCGTGGGCCGGGGCGTCGGCGGCCTGGCGGAGCCGAGCCAGGTGCTGGACATGGGCAACAGCGGCACGGCGGCCCGGCTGCTGATGGGCCTGCTCTCCACCCATCCCTTCACCAGCTTCATGACCGGAGACGCCTCCCTGACCAAGCGCCCCATGGCCAGGGTCACCACCCCGCTGGAGCGGATGGGGGCGAGCTTCGTGCTGCGCAGCAAGGGGCGGCTGCCCGCCGCGATCCTCGGCACCAACCAGCCGGTTCCTATCGAGTACCGCCTGCCGGTGGCCTCCGCCCAGGTGAAGAGCGCCATCCTGCTGGCCGGTCTCAACACCCCAGGCCGCACCACGGTGATCGAGGCGGAACCGACCCGCGACCATTCCGAACGCATGCTGCGCCATTTCGGCGTGGAGGTGGTGACGGAGCAGCTGTCCGACGGCGCCCTTGCCGTATCCCTGACCGGGGAGGCGGAGCTGCGCGCCCGCGATCTGGTGGTGCCCAGCGATCCCAGCAGCGCCGGCTTCCCCACCGTGGCGGCGCTGATCCGTCCGGGGTCGGAGGTGCGTCTTCCGGGCATCAGCGTCAATCCCCGCCGCAGCGGCCTTTATGAGACGCTGACCGAGATGGGCGGCGACCTCACCTTCTCGAACGAGCGGGAAGAGGGCGGGGAGCCTGTGGCCGACCTGCTAGTGCGGGCATCGTTTCTCAAGGGCGTCGAGGTGCCGCCGGAGCGCGCCCCTAGCATGATCGACGAATACCCCATCCTCTGCATCGCCGCCGCCTGCGCCGAGGGCCCCACCATCATGCGCGGGGTGGGGGAGCTGCGGGTGAAGGAAAGCGACCGGCTGGCCATGATGGCCGACGGGCTGACCGCATGCGGGGTGAAGGTGGAGGCGGGGGAGGACTGGATGGTCGTCCACGGCACGGGCAGGCCCCCGAGGGGCGGGGCCGCGGTGCCCACCGCCATGGACCACCGCATCGCCATGAGCTTCCTGGTCCTGGGCCTCGCCAGCGACGAGCCGGTGCGGGTGGATGACGGCAGTTTCATCGACACCAGCTTCCCCGGCTTCGTCGATCTGATGAACGGGCTCGGGGCGGCGATCGGGGAGGGGTGATCGGCCGGGAGCCGGATGTACTGTCTCCATCGCTATGCTAGCATTGCCCCGCTGACGCGGAGGCGTGGATGGGATTCCCGGTTCTCAAGCTCGATAAGACGATGAATGTGAGGGAGTTCCTGGAGTGGGATTCCGGCGACGATCGGGTCTGGGAACTGCATGACGGCTATCCGATCCTGAAAGATGGCTGGGGGCCGAGGGGACATGCCGCGCCGACTCCGCGGCACAACGCCATGGTCGGCGAACTGGCCCGATTGATCGGCAACGCGCTTCGCGGTGCCGGGTTGAGCCCGGGTCCGGCGTCTACCGCGATCCCGACCGGAGCCGGGCCTTCTATGTCCCGGACCTTCTGGTCCGCTGCGGCGCCCAGGCAGGGGACGGGATTGTTCTGGTGGCCGAAATCTTGTCGCCTACCAACACAGCCTCGGAGATGAACCGGAAGCGGGCCTTCTATAAGGAGGTCGCCGCAATCCGGGACATTCTGGAATTCGAGCAGGACGAGGCCGCCTGCACCCTGCTGCGCCATCGCGGCGATGTCTGGGTGGAGGAGCGGGTGGCGGGAACGGAAGCCCTGCTGCGCCTGGACAGCATCGGCGTCGACATCCCGCTGGCGGACATCTATCACGGCATCGGGTTGGGGCGTGAGGAAGAGGGGGCGTAAGGGGTTGACGGGGGGAACAGGCCGCTCCACGGTGCGGCCGCATCCGTCTTCGTCCTTGGTGAATGCCCGTGTCCGACGCCACGTCCGCTGAGACCTCCGCCCGCAAGTGCCCCGTCATCGCCATCGACGGTCCCGCCGCCAGCGGCAAGGGCACGCTGTCGCGCCGCCTGGCCGCCGAGCTGGGGCTGGCGCATCTGGATACCGGCAGCCTGTACCGCGCCGTGGCGCTGCTGCTGCTGCGGGCGGGAAGCGATCCAGGCGACGGGGTGGCCGCGGCGTCGGAGGCGATGACGCTGACGCCGGGGAAGGTGGCCGATCTGTCGAAGGACCCCGCCCTGCGCAACGATGCCACGGCGGCCGCGGCGTCCCGCGTTTCCGCCATCTCGGCCGTGCGGGAGGCTCTGCTGGATTTCCAGCGCGAGTTCGCGGAGCAGCCGCCCGCCCTGGCGGATGGGACCCCCGCCAAAGGCGCGGTGCTGGACGGGCGTGACATCGGAACGGTGATCTGCCCCGACGCGGAGGCGAAGCTGTTCGTCACCGCCAGCACGGAAGTGCGGGCCCAGCGGCGACTCAATGAGTTGCAGGGACGCGGAGTCCCGGCTATATACGAAAATGTTCTGGAGGAAATGAAGGACCGTGACGCGCGCGACAGCCAGAGGGAGGTTTCCCCCCTCGTGCCGGCTGCCGACGCGTTTTTGCTTGATACGTCCGCGCTGGATGCCGACCAGGCCCTCCACGCAGCCCTGACCTTCATCCGGACCAGGCCCGCCTTCAAGGATCTCTGATCCCGGGCAGGGCAGGTCCCCGGTCCCTTCGGAACATCAATGCCCGATCCGCCGGGAATGGCCTGGCGGAGGGTGCAACCAAGTCGTCGGGCGGGGTGCCCGGCGCGGTGGTCCTTTTATCCTCGTGCCGGAAGGGCGTCCGGCAAACGGGATGACGGGGCCGCTCAGGATCAACCTAGGAGTCACAATGGCCCAACTCGCAACCAAAGCCCCCACCGCCGAGAAGGAGAGCTTCGCCGCTCTGCTCGAGGAGTCCCTGGGTACCTCCGAGAGCCTCGAAGGCACCGTGGTGAAGGGCCGGGTCCTGTCGGTCGATAACGACATGGTCCTGATCGATGTCGGTCTGAAGTCCGAAGGCCGCGTCGCACTGAAGGAATTCGCCGTCCCCGGTCAGCCGGTCGAGCTGAAGGCGGGCGACACCGTCGAGGTCTATCTCGAGCGCATGGAGAACAAGGACGGTGAAGCCGTTCTCTCCCGCGAGAAGGCCAAGCGCGAAGAGGCCTGGACGCTGCTGGAGAAGTCGTTCAACGACCAGGTCCGCGTCACCGGCATCATCTTCGGCCGCGTCAAGGGCGGCTTCACCGTCGACCTGAACGGCGCCGTGGCGTTCCTGCCGGGCAGCCAGGTGGACATCCGTCCGGTGCGCGACATCAGCCCGCTGATGGGCACGCCGCAGCCGTTCCAGATCCTGAAGATGGACCGCTCGCGCGGGAACATCGTCGTCTCCCGCCGCGCTGTGCTCGAGGAGAGCCGTGCGGAGGCCCGCAGCGAGCTGGTCGCCAACCTCAAGGAAGGCCAAGTTCTGCAGGGCGTGGTCAAGAACATCACCGATTACGGTGCGTTCGTCGACCTGGGCGGCGTGGACGGCCTGCTGCACGTCACCGACATCGCGTGGCGCCGCATCAACCATCCCTCCGAGGCGCTGCAGATCGGCCAGACCGTCACGGTCCAGGTCATCCGCTTCAACCCGGAGACCCAGCGCATCAGCCTCGGCATGAAGCAGCTCGAGGCCGATCCGTGGGAGGGCGTGGAAGCCAAGTACCCGACGGGCGCCAAGTTCAAGGGCCGCGTCACCAACATCACCGACTATGGCGCCTTCGTGGAGCTGGAGCCGGGGATCGAGGGCCTGGTGCACGTCTCCGAGATGAGCTGGACCAAGAAGAACGTCCATCCGGGCAAGATCGTCTCCACCTCCCAGGAGGTCGAGGTGATGGTCCTGGACGTGGATCCGGTGAAGCGCCGCATCTCCCTGGGTCTGAAGCAGACCATGCAGAACCCGTGGGAGCAGTTCGTCGAGAAGTACCCGTCCGGCACCGAGCTGGAAGGCGAGGTCAAGAACATCACCGAGTTCGGTCTGTTCGTTGGTCTCCCGGGCGACATCGACGGCATGGTGCACCTGTCCGACCTGGACTGGAACACCCCGGGCGAGCAGGCCATCCAGGAGTACAAGAAGGGCGACCAGGTCAAGGTCAAGGTCCTGGACGTCGATGTGGAGAAGGAGCGTATCTCGCTCGGCATCAAGCAGCTTGCTGGTGACCCGTTCGAGACCGCCGTCGCCGGCATCAAGAAGGGTGAGGTCGTCACCTGCACCGTGACCCAGGTCACCGATGGTGGCATCGAGGTCGCCGTGGGCGAGGGCTACACCGGCTTCATCCGCAAGTCCGACCTGTCCCGCGAGCGCTCCGAGCAGCGCCCCGAGCGCTTCGCCGTTGGCGAGAAGGTCGATGCCAAGGTGACACAGATCGATCGTGCGACCCGCAAGATCGGCCTGTCCATCAAGGCGAAGGAAGTCGAGGAAGAGAAGCAGGCCATGCAGGAGTTCGGTTCCTCCGACTCCGGCGCCTCGCTTGGCGACATCCTGGGCGCGGCGCTGAAGCGCCGTCAGGGCGGTTCGGAGGAGTAATCCTCCGGCCTGCCTCTCCAGGCAGCCAATGGAAGGGCCGCTCCGGGCAACCGGGGCGGCCTTTTCTTTTGCCGGTTCTGCAGGGATGGAAGCGGCGGCGAGTGCGGAACCGGCATGTATCTGGCCGGGCGGGATGGGGTCGTACTCATCCCGGTGGGCGGCCGTTCCGCGGTCCTGTAATGCGGGAGAAAAGCCGTCATTCGCTGCCGCAGCACGAAAATCCCTGCCATATGAACGGCTTAACTACTTGCGCCGGCGGCTTTGCTCCGGCAATCTGACCGCAAGGGGGCCGGGCGGGCCCGATCCCGCCTGAATAATGGCTCCCGTAAATGGGAGGTTGCCGGTCATGACCAAGTCTGAACTGATCCTCAGGCTCGCGGAACGCAATCCGCATCTGTACCAGCGTGACGTGGAAAAGATCGTCACCACCATCTTCGAAGAGATCACCGAGGCTCTCGCCCGGGGCGACCGGGTGGAACTGCGCGGCTTCGGCGCATTCTCCGTCAAGCGGCGCGATGCCCGCGTCGGCCGCAATCCCCGCACCGGCGCTTCCGTGGATGTGGAGGAGAAGGCCGTGCCCTTCTTCAAAACCGGCAAGCAACTGCGGGAGCGGCTGAACGCCGAATAGGCCCGCTCCGGGACGGAAGGCCCTCTTAACCCCGACGCGTACCTTGCTTCAGCCGATGTCCGGCGGTTAAACCGGTGGCGAAGCCGCCGGTCACCCCGCTCCCGCCCCAGGGCGGGGAAGGCCAGCACCGGAATCGGGAGGGTCGCCGCCGCGCGGCCCAGACAAGGAGCATCGCCCCGTGAAGTTCGCGCGCCACCTGTCCTGGCTGTTCACCCTGCCGCTGGCCCTGCTGGCCGTCTCATTCGCGATCAGCAACCGTGGCCATGTGGCGCTGGAACTCTGGCCGCTGCCCTTCACGATGGAAGTGCCGCTGTTCGCGCTGGTGCTGGCGGTCTTCGTGCTGGGCTTTCTGCTGGGCGGACTGGTGGCCTGGATGGGCCAGCACAGCCACCGCCGGGCGGAGCGGCAGCATCAGAGCCGGGCCGACAGGCTGGCCCGCGAGCTGGAGCAGGCGAAGACCCGCGCCACCGCGGCGGAGGCCCGACTGGCCGAGCTGACGGCCCCGCCGTCGGCAGCGACCCCGCCCGCCATCGCGGCCGGGGCGCCGGTTGCCGCAACACCTAATTCCCTGGTCACGGCGGGCTGAGCGCCCGCCCGGCCCCGTTGCAGGCGGTCAGGAGCGGCGCTGGGCCGCAGCCTTGCCGGGATTGTTGGCCGATGGCTCGCTGAACCGGCCGCCGACGCGGTAGGCGTCGAGATAGGTCGGCAAGATCACCTCCGCCGTCGTGGGCTGCACGCCCAGTTCCGCCAGCCCCGGATGACGGCCGGAGACCACATTATCGGTCTTCAGCATCTCCACCTGATCGCGGGTCAGGGGCTTGCCCGGCAGCTTCTCCAGGATACCGCCCAGCGTGCTGGCCATACCCCAGGACACGTTCAGCAGGGGCTTCCGCGGCCGGCTCGTCTCATGGCGGGTGATGTCCAGCAGCTCCTTGAAGCTGTAGGTGCGCGGGCCGCCCAGCTCGAATATCCGGCCCTTGCTCGCCTCAGTGGACAGGGAGACCATGATCGCCTCCGCCACATCGCCCACATAGACCGGCTGCATCCGGGTGGTCCCGCCGCCGATCACGGGCAGGACGGGGCTGAGCTGGCACATCCGGCCGAACCGGTTGAAGAACCCGTCCTCCGGCCCAAAGACGATGGAGGGGCGGAAGATCGTCGCCTCGGGGAAGGCCTCCAGCACCAGACGCTCCCCCTCCGCCTTGCTGCGGGCATAGGCGGAGGCGGAACCGGCGTCGGCGCCCAGGGCGGACATATGAACCAGACGGGCCACGCCGGCGGCCTTGGATACGCGGGCGATACGTCCCGCCGCCTCCGCCTGTACGGCCTCGAAGCTGTTGCCCTTGCCGCCGGGGGCCAGAATGCCGACAAGGTTGATGACCAGATCCACGCCCTGCACGCAGGCGGCGATGCTATTCTCGTCGTGGATGTTCACCGCCATCGGCACGATCTGCCCCACCGCGCCGGAGGTGCGCAGATGGGTGCAGGTGCCGGGATGACGCGACGGCACGCGGATGATGCAGCCCGTCTTGGCCAGACGCCGGATCAGATGGCGCCCGATGAAGCCGGAACCGCCGAACACCGTTGCAATCCGATACCGATAGACCATGCTTCTCTCCGCCAGACCCGTGTGCCGCCCGCCCGCTTATACCGGCGCGCGGACATGACATCTTCCTTCGCATCCCTGGCCGGGATGCGGCGCGCTGAAGCTTATATATAAGCCTTCGCCCGACTTCCATATGCCATCGCCCCCGCATTGTCATGCCGAGCGCGCCTGCTGCGCCGGGCGGGCCGTCCGGGGCGGCGCAGAAATTTTCGCCGGCGATGAAAAATCCCGTTGACGGGGAGGGCCGGGACCTCTAAATACCCGCTCCACCGAGGCGCCCAGGTGGCGGAATTGGTAGACGCGCAGGTTTCAGGTACCTGTACCGCAAGGTGTGGAAGTTCGAGTCTTCTCCTGGGCACCAACGCTTCGGTAACTGCTTCAAGGCCGCCGCATCCCGGCGGCCTTAAGCATTTCTGGAGTCCATCATCGGCTGGGCCGGGCGGCAGGTGCCGCCGGCGCCGGCTGACGCTCACAGGGAAATCGCAGCCCATGCCCATCGATCTGCACGACGGCGACCTGCCCGACGGTTTGGACCTCGGCCCGGTGGTGGCCATCGATACCGAGACCATGGGCCTGAACCCGCACCGCGACCGGCTGTGCCTGGTCCAGCTTTCCTCCGGCGACGGGCGCAGCCATCTGGTGCAGCTCCGCAAGGGGCAGTACGACGCGCCGAACCTGAAGCGGCTGCTGACCGATCCGGGAACGCTGAAGCTGTTCCACTTCGCCCGCTTCGATCTGGCGGTGATGTACAAGTATCTCGGAGTCATGTGCGCGCCGGTCTACTGCACCAAGATCGCCTCCAAGCTGACCCGCACCTTCACTGACCGGCACGGGCTGAAGGACCTCTGCAAGGACATGACCGGGATCGAGCTGTCCAAGCAGCAGCAGTCCAGCGACTGGGGCGCGGAGGAGTTGACGGCCGATCAGCTCAAATACGCCGCCTCCGACGTGCTCTACCTGCATGAGATCAAGGCCAAGCTGGATCTGGTCCTGGCGCGCGAGGGGCGGACCGAACTGGCGCAGGCCTGCTTCGACTTCCTGCCGACCCGCGCCCTGCTGGATCTGGGCGGCTGGGACGAGCCGGACATCTTCGCGCACTGAGCGTTCCATCCGGCTATAGCCGTCCTGTGGCGGCGGTCACAGCACCCGCCCTTCCGCTTGGCTAGGGATGGAGCATTGGAACCGAAGGGCCCCCGGTCGTTTGACCTGTGATTCCGCCCTCGGCTAATCTCCCGCCGGTCTGTCAGGCAGACCGGCGGGTCCTCGGCCCGGGCGGGCCAGTCGAACCGGAACCGGACCACCAGGCAAAATGACGCCAGCCTCCGCCGATAATGGCGATACCTCAGCGCAACGCCCCGCCGGCTCCGCCAACGCACGGCGAGATGCCGTGGCGGACGCGCTGTCGCCGCAGGCGCGTCGTGGCCGGGCCGCCGACCCGCACGCCCATACCCGCGCCGTCAACATGGCCAAGGTGGCGTTGCCGGCGCTGGCGGCCCTGATCCTGCTGGTCATCGCCGTCTGGCCGCTCTTCACCGGACCCGGGGAGGTGCGGCAGGCCGGCCCCGAGGCCGGGGGGCTGGAGATGGTGGATGCCCGCTTCGTCGGCACCGACCCGAAATCCCGTCCCTTCGAGGTGCGGGCCGAGCGGGTGGCCCAGTCCGGTGGCACCGAGAGCGCGGTGGAGCTGGTGAAGCCCAGGGCGGAGATCACCCTGCCCGGCGGGGAGTGGATCACCCTGTCCGCGGAGGCCGGGCGCTACGATCGGGACAGCGGGAAACTGTTGCTCACGGGACAAGTGGCGCTCTACCACGATGGCGGCTATGAGTTCATGACCGACCGGGCGGAGCTGGATACAAAGCAGGGCATTGCCTGGGGCGATGCCGCGGTGCGCGGGCAGGGGCCGATCGGCACGATCGAGGCTGGTGGTTTCCGCATCACGAACGAGGGTGACACGATCGTCTTCACCGGGCGTTCCCGCCTGCGGCTGGAGAACGGGACGGAGCAGGAACCGGGATGAGCAGGGTGGTGCGACGGACACGGGTTCTGATCGGTACGGCGGCGCTGGGCGCTCTGCTGCTGCCTGCGCTTCTGGCCGCCCCTGCGGCGCTGGCCCAGCCCGCCCGGCTGAATGTCGGCGGCACCGATTCCATCGAGGTGGTGTCCGAAGGCGGATTCGAGTTCCACGACGGCGAGCGTGTTGCCGTGGCCCGCGGCGGCGCGGTGGCGACCCAGGGGGAGCTGTCGGTCAAGGCGGATACGCTGGCGGCCTATTTCCGCAAGCGCCCCGACGGCAGCAACGAAATCTACCGCCTGACCGCGGAGGGCGGGGTGCGGATCGGCACCGCGAGCCAGACGGCGCAGGGCGACCGCGCGGTCTATGACGCGGACCAGCGCGTGGCGGTCCTCACCGGCGAGGATCTGCGCCTCACGACGGAGCAGGACGTCATCACGGCAGAGCAGAGCCTGGAGTTCTGGCGCGACCAGAACCTGGCCGTGGCGCGCGGCGACGCCTTGGCGACCCGCGGCGAGAACAAGGTCCGCGCCGACCGGCTGGTGGGTCTGCTGGAGGAGGACGGGAGCGGCAACCTGCAGATCACCCGCATCGATGCCGAGGGCGGGGTGGTCATCACCACGCCGACCGAGGTGGCCCGCGGCGAACGCGGCACTTACGACATGCAGAGCCGGCTCGCGTCCCTGACCGGGAATGTCCGCATCACCCGCGGGCAGAACCAGCTCTCCGGCGCTGCCGCCGAGGTGGATCTGGAGGCTGGCACCAGCCGTATCCTGGCCGGCGCCGCCGACAAGGTGCGCGGGCTGTTCATTCCCGATCCCGGCAATGGCCAGCCGCCGCTGGCCGATGCCCCCGCGACGCCCGCGCCCGTCGACGTCTCCGTCCCAGGGGCGGCGCCAGCCGCCCAGCCCGAATCCCCGGCCCCCACGCCAAGGTAAGACGACATGATCCGCACCCAGACCCCGGCCGCCAAGGCCAATGGCGAGGCGCAGACCGACGGCACGGCCGGTCCCCGGCTGGTGGCGAGCAGCACCGGCCTCGTCGCCTCCAAGCTCGGCAAGGCCTACAAGGGGCGACCGGTCCTGCGGGATGTCAGCCTGTCTGTGAAGCGGGGCGAGGCGGTGGGGCTGCTGGGGCCGAACGGCGCCGGCAAGACCACCTGCTTCTACATCATCACCGGCCTGATCCTGCCCGACTACGGCACCATCGAGCTGGACGGCACCGAGGTGACAGAGCTGCCCATGTACCGGCGCGCCCGGCTGGGCATCGGCTACCTGCCGCAGGAGGCCAGCATCTTCCGCGGCCTGTCGGTGGAGAACAACATCCGCGCCGTGCTGGAAGTGGTTGAACCCGACCATGATGCCCGCGAGCAGATGCTGGACGAGCTGCTGGCCGAGTTCTCCATCAGCCATCTGCGCCGTACCCCCTCCATCGCCCTGTCAGGCGGCGAGCGGCGGCGTGTCGAGATCGCCCGGGCCCTGGCCAGCCAGCCGCACTTCATCCTGCTGGACGAGCCCTTCGCCGGCATCGACCCCATCGCCGTGAACGACATCCGCGAGCTGGTCAGCCATCTGCGGGAGCGGGGCATCGGCGTGCTGATCACCGACCATAATGTCCGCGAGACGCTGGACATCGTCGATAGGGCCTACATTCTGCACGACGGTATGGTACTGATGGAGGGACCCCCGTCGGAGATCGTGGCGCACAAGGATGTGCGTCGCGTCTATCTGGGGGAACGCTTCAGCCTGTAGACGCCGGGGACGGAACCGACGACACTCCCCGGTCGAGGGGGCGGTTCTGTAACCTTATGTGTGTCCGGCAGTAGATGGCGCTCCAACAACGGCTCGATCTGCGGCAAAGCCAAGCGCTGGTGATGACGCCCCAGTTGCAGCAGGCGATCAAGCTGCTGCAACTCTCAAACGTCGAGCTGTCCGAATTCGTCGACCGCGAGCTGGAACAGAACCCGCTGCTGGAGCGGGACGACGGCGAGCGGGACCGCGATCCCGCCGCCAGCGGCGTGGACCGGGAAGACCCCGTGCCGGAGCGGGTCGAGGTTTCCACCCGCGACACGGTGGAGCTGGCGGCCTCCGACCGCATCGCGTCCGACGGCGACTCTCCCCTCGATACCGATTACGACAACATCTACACCAATTCCTCCGCCGTCGATCAGGATGGCGGCGGGGAGGCGTTCGGCACCTGGTCCGGCCGCAGCGGCAGCTTCGAGGATGAGGACGGCACCGCCGCCGACCGGCTGTCGGACGGGCTGAACCTGCGCGACCATCTGGAAGAGCAGATCACCATGGACATCCCCGACCGGATGGACCGCATGGTGGCCTATGCCCTGATGGATCATCTGGACGAGGCCGGCTACTTCACCGGCGAGCTGCCCGCCATCGCCGAGCAGCTCGGCTGCGGAGAGGAGCGGGTGCAGGGCGTGCTGGCCCGGATGCAGCGCTTCGATCCCTCCGGCATCTTCGCCCGGTCCCTGTCCGAGTGCCTGGCCATCCAGCTCCGCGAGCGGGACCGGCTGGACCCCTGCATGCAGGCGCTGCTGCAGAACCTTCCCCTGCTGGCCGCCCGCAACATTCCGGCTCTGCTGAAGGTCTGCCAGGTCGATCAGGAGGACCTGATGGACATGGTGACGGAGATCAAGGCGCTGAACCCGAAACCGGCGCTGGCCTTCGACCATGAGCCGGTGCAGACCGTGGTGCCGGACATCCTGATGCGCGCCGCCCCGTCGGGCGGCTGGATCGTGGAGCTGAACACCGACACCCTGCCCAAGGTGCTGGTGAACCAGCGCTATTACAGCCGCATCCAGGGCACGGCCAAGTCCAGGACGGACAAGGAATACATCGCCGAACGCTTCCAGTCCGCGAGCTGGCTGGTGAAGAGCCTGCATCAGCGGGCGAACACCATCCTGAAGGTGGCGACCGAGATCGTGCGCCAGCAGGACGCCTTCTTCCTGCACGGGCTCCAGTTCCTGAAGCCGCTGATCCTGCGCGACATCGCCGAGGCCATCGGCATGCACGAGTCGACGGTCAGCCGCGTGACCACCAACAAATTCATCGCCACGCCGCGCGGGGTCTTCGAACTGAAGTACTTCTTCACCTCCGCCATCCAGGGGGCTGACGGACAGGCCGCGCATTCGGCTGAGGCCGTGCGATTCCGGATCAAGGGCCTTATCGACGCCGAGAAGGCCGACGATATATTGTCGGATGACAAGATCGTCGAAATCCTCCGGTCCGAGGGGATCGACATTGCGCGCCGGACGGTCGCAAAGTATCGTGAGGCGATGAAGATATCCTCCTCCGTGCAGCGTCGAAGGGAGAAGGCTCTTGGCTTGTGACCGTTTCGCCAGCCATGCCTGCCCCGGACGGCCCAAGGATCGACGACCTGCCCGGCCCTGGACTACGGTCCAGGGCATGCCCGCCGCGACCGCGGCCGTGACCATCACGCACTGACCACGCTTCCAAATACGGGTCCACCATGCACGTTACCGTCAAAGGCAAGCAGCTTGACGTCGGCGATGCCCTGCGCACCCACGTCAACGAGACTCTGACCAATCTGGTGGGAAAGTACTTCTCCAACCCGATCGATGCGCTGGTGGTCCTGTCCAAGGATGCCGGCCTGTACACGGCGGATATCCAGGTCCATGTGGGCCGGGGTATCCTGCTGCAGTCCAATGCCCAGGCATCCGAACCCTATCCCGCCTTCGATGCGGCGGCGGAACGGGTGGCGAAGCGGCTGCGCCGGTACAAGCGCCGCCTGCGGGACCACAATGCCCGGCTGGCTACGGCCGCGGAAGTGGCGCTGCCGGCCCGCAAATACATCATCGAGGCGCCAGCCGACGAGATGGACGGCGCGGAGACGGATGTCGGCCTGGATGGCGGCGCGGAGAGCGCCGACGGGGCCCCCATGATCGTGGCCGAGATGAAGACCGACATCGAACTGTTGACGGTCTCGGAGGCTGTGATGCGCATGGATTTGGCCGACATCCCGGCCCTGATGTTCCGAAACCGGGCACATGGGGGCCTGAACATGGTCTATCGCAGGCCCGACGGGAATGTCGGTTGGGTCGATCCGGCGGATTCAGGCGCGGCCAAAGAGGCCGGAGCGTGATCCATGCTGCTCCAACGACAAATTCCCTCCGCCTCCCTCGCGTATCTCCTGATGAATGACCTCATAACGCCGGACGGCATCCTTCCAAACCTGCGAGCAGGTTCCAAAAAGCAGGCCTTGCAGGAACTGGCCCGCAAGGCCGCGGAGCTGACCGATCAGCATGAGCGCGCCATCTTCGACGTGCTGCTGGAGCGGGAGCGGCTGGGCACCACCGGCGTCGGGCGCGGCATTGCCATTCCGCACGGCAAGCTGCCGGGCCTGACCCAGGTGACGGCCGTGTTCGCCCGGCTGGAGAAGCCGGTGGATTTCGAGGCCATTGATGAGCAGCCTGTGGATCTGATGTGCCTGCTGCTGGCCCCGGAACAGGCCGGCGCCGACCATCTGAAGGCGCTGGCCCGCGTCAGCCGCCTGCTGCGCGACCCGGTGCTCTGCGACAAGCTCCGCGGGGCGGAGACGGCGGACGCCATCTACGCTCTGCTCGCCCAGACGGAGCAGAGCGACGCCGCCTGAGCGACCGCTTCCGGTACTGGAAGACCGGGCGGTCCCGAGCGCCCCAAGCCCCCGACAGATCAGCCCTTCGCCAGCACGTCCAGCCAGCCGACCAGATCGTCGGTGACATGGTGGATGTGGTCGCCATGACCGATCCCGCCGCCATCCGGACGGGACCAGTCGGCTTCGCTCCGGACCCACACGGTGGTCATCCCCATGGCCGCCGCAGGGACCAGGTTGCGGGCGATGTCCTCCACCATGACGGCCGCCTTCGGCTCCACGCCGAAACGCTCGGCGAAGACGGCATAAGGCCGCGGGTCGGGCTTGGGCACGTAGTCGGCCGCCACGATGTCGAAGATGCCGTCGAACCGGCCGGCGATGCCCAGCCGGGCCAGCACATTCTCCGCATGGCGGGTGGAACCGTTGGTGTAGACCAGCTTGCGTCCCGGCAGCCGGGCCAGCGCCGCATCCAGGCGGGAATCGGGGCTGATCGGCGTTACGTCGATGTCGTGGACATAGTCCAGGAACGGCACCGGATCGATGTCGTGCTCCACCATCAGTCCGCGCAGCGTGGTGCCGTAATCGCGGAAATACCGCTTCTGCTTGGTCCGGGCCTCCTCATACGGGATGCCGAAATGGCCGGCGATGAACTCGCCGATGCGGCGATCGACCTGGGCGAACAGGTTGCACGCGGACGGGTACAGCGTGTTGTCCAGGTCGAACACCCAGTCCCGTACATGACGGAACAAGGACGGGTCGGGCGGGGTGGCGGTCAGGCTGGCAGGGCCGGCGGGAATGTTGGTCTGTGTCATGGGGCGGAGAATGGGGGGTGACGATGGCTGCGGCAAGTGCCGGATCGTCCACCCCCGTCTTTCCGCCTCAGCCCCGGCCGTAGCGCAACTGGTCCATCATGTCGCGGTCCACGATGGTCTTGCCGATGGGGGCCAGGGACAGGCCGGCGAACTTGAAGTGCTGCCAGCCGAAGGGGATGCCGATGATGGTGATGAACAGGCCGACACCGGCCACCACATGCCCGATGGCCAGCCACCAGCCAGCAAAGACGAACCAGACGATGTTGCCCAGCAGGCCGAGCGGGCCCGTGCCGACATCCTCCTCGCCGTAGAACCGATCGCGGTTCACCGCGGTCCGGCCGAAGGGCCAGAGCATGTAGAGGCCGATGGTGAAGGCGGCGCGGGCCCAGGGAATGCCCACGATGGTCAGGATCATGATGATTCCGGCCAGGAACCAGGCCAGGGCCAGATTCCAGCCGAACATCAGAATCCAGACGATATTGAGGATCAAAGCCAGCATTGGCGCGGTCCTTCCTGCTGCGGCGGCCCGGCCCTTCCGGCGGGGAAGGGGCGGGACCTGGGAAACGGCCGGGCGGGACCGTGGGTTTACATCCTCGACATGGGAAGTTCCCCGGCAGAAGAAAAGGGGGGCGGCCCCAGGTCGAGGCCGCCCCCTGTCACCGCACGTCCAGGTTCAGCCCAGGATTTTCTGGATGGCGACCGCCGCCACGCCGACTGGTGCGACGAAGCGGATCAGGAAGCGCCAGAAGCCGAACAGCGCCTCGCTGTCGAAGCCAAGCTCCCGCCGCAGGGTCTCGCTGCTTAGCACCCAGCCGGTGAACACCGCCATCAGCGCCCCGCCCAGGGGCAGCATGATGGAGGAGGTGACATAGTCGATGGTGTCGAACGGGGTCCGGTCGCCCAGGACTTTAACGTCCGACCAATCATTGAAGGACCAGACGGTTGCCAGGCCCATCACCCAGGCCACCAGCCCGATCAGGACGCACAGCAAAGGCCGGGACAGGCCGCTCCGCTCCTTCAGGGTGGCGACGATCGGCTCCAGCAGCGAAATGGAGGAGGTGATCGCCGCCACCGCCAGCAGCAGGAAAAACACCGCCCCCACGATCATGCCGAACGGCATGCTGCCGAACGCGACCGTCAGGGTGACGAACACCAGCCCCGGCCCCTCTCCGGGGTTCAGCCCGCTGGCGAAGACGATGGGGAAGATGGCGCAGCCGGCCAGCAGGGCCACCGACGTGTCGGCCAGGGCCACCGTCACGGCCGTCTTGGGAATCGAGACGTCCCGAGGGAGGTAGCTGCCATAGGCCAGCATGGTGCCCAGCCCGATGGAGAGGGAGAAGAAGGCCTGTCCCGCCGCGGCGATGACGACATCCACCGTGATGGCGGAGAAGTCGGGACGGAACAGGTAGGCGACGCCCCGCAGGAACTCGCCCTCCACCATGGCATAGCCCACCAGGAAGAGCAGCATGATGAACAATGCCGGCATCATCCAGGTGACGAACGCCTCGATGCCCTTGGTCACGCCGCCGGCCACGATCGCCACGGTCGCCACCATGAAGATGCTGTGCCAGACCAGAAGCTGCTCGGGATTGGCCAGCAACGCGCCGAACACCTCGGCGGTCCGCTCGGCATTCGCGTTCGCCAGTTCGCCGGACAGCATCTCGGGGATGTAGGCGACGGCCCAGCCGGCGACCACGCTGTAGAAGCTCAGGATCAGCAGGGCCGCGATGACGCCCATGCCGCCGATCCATCCCCAGGCGGTCGTTCCGCCATGGGTCCGGCCCAGATGGGCGAGCGCTGCCGCGGGGGCCCGCTGCGCCATCCGGCCCAGCATCAGCTCGGCGATCAGGATCGGCACGCCGAACAGCAGCACGATCCCGAGATACATCAGCACGAAGGCGCCGCCGCCGCCGGTGCCGGCCATGTAGGGAAACTTCCAGATGTTCCCCAGTCCCACGGCCGATCCCACGGCCGCCATGATGAACGCGAAACGAGACGACCAGTGGGGCATACCGCCCGAATCCCCTGCCGCCTGGTTGGAAACCTGCACGGCCCTTACCTCCCCATGATTGGACGCGCCGGGGCGCCAGGGGATGTGCCGGGAGCCTCGCCCCTTCTTCTTGTCCCGCCGGTACCGGCCCATGTCCGAAGCCGGGCATGGTGCTCAAACCGTAGGACGGACGCAAGTTTTCCACGATTTCGTGCTGCCGCGGGATGCAAACCTTCCCGCTGGCCCGTTCCGCTGGCAATGGCAGGGCCGGTCAGGCGGCCAGCTGGCGGTGCGAAGGGTGTCGCCCGGATGCAGTCACGCCTGTGGATGCGGCAGGCCGCATCCACAGGCGTGACCAGGTCGCCCAGCCAAGCGAAATGCGGTAACGTCGCCGCCTCGTCGCCGGGCTGCGACTCGGGGGCGCGGTACCGGCGCGCACCCTCCGGATCAGCGCTCCGCGGCCTCGCGCTGGTTCTGGTGGCTGGGGGCGAGATTGCCCTGCTCCCCCTGGTCGGTCAGGCCCGGCACCTCGCCCTGGTTCTCGGCGATGAAAGCCGGCTCCACCGGCTGGTCGCGGGTCGCGACGTCGTCGGGGCCGTGGGACGGGTTGGGGCCGCGGGTCATGGCGGCATTGTCATGCTGCGCGATCAGCTCGGAGGCCATGTCCCAATGCTCCCGCTCCCTGCCCTCGGGGCGGCCTTCACGCTCCCAGATATCGTGGGCCTTCTGGCGGATACGGTCTTCCAGGCTGTTGTTGTCGCTCATTCCAATCTCCTTCCGACCCCGGCGTAGGCCTTGTCATATCTACTCCAACAGCCGTCGCGGCTGGATGGCGCGCAGCGGCGCGTGCCGCCCGTCCAGGGAAGGCGGGTTGCAACCGATGGCAATTTAGGGCTAGTCTACCCCAACCGTTGCGCGGCCCCGGCCGTCTGGGAGGGAGTTCATCCATGGCTTACGGCATTTCCGGCGCTGCCGGCGCATCCTCCGTGTTCAACACACCGGGCCTCCGCCCCACCGATCCGGCCACCCAGCAGGGAAAGCCGCAGCAGGCCGCCCAGCCTCCGCGCGCGGAGGAGGAGAAGGCGCAGGCCGCCGCCCCGGCCCAGTCCATGAACACCGCCCCGACGGAACAGGAGCGCAAAGACGCGCTCGCCTCCGGGGCCACCCGCGGCAGCTTCGTCAACATCCAGGCCTGAAGCGGGAACCGGTCCACAGCGCCGAATACCGCAGCGCTGGAAGTAGCCGCCTTGTATGCCGGATTGGATGCGGCGTGATCTTTTTCGGCTGGCGCAGTCGCCACATCCGGCTTAAGCCTGAATTCTAGCCAATCCCTCTTGATTCCGCAGATATGCGCTGCCGGAACCTTTCTGCTCGCCCGCCATTCTCATTGGCGATGAGTGCGCTGCCGACGGACCCGCACGGAATGCGGGCCTCGGCGAAGCGGTACACCGCCGGCCATCCGGCCGGTCCAAGCGGAAAGGATGACACAGATGATGACTCGACTGAATGCCGCTGAGCGGGCCAAGAAGCTGATCCCCGTGGCCCTGCTGTTCTCCGTTCTGGGCGTCGCGGCCTGCAACACCGTCGAAGGTGCCGGGCAGGACATCCAGGCCGGCGGACGCGCGATCGAGGACACGGCGGAAGACGTCAAGAACTGATGCCGTTGCGGCGGGGCGGACTGGTCCGCCCCGCCGCGCCATTTCCAAGGGGCCGCGGCCGGCCGCCGCCCCGACTGACGGCTTGCGCCGCGCCTACGCCCGGTCCACACTCCGCGCATGAGCGCCGCAGAACCACCCGCCCCCGCCGGCCCCTCCATCCGCGCCAAGCCGGAGGGGGACGACCGCGAACGGCTGATCTGCCCGGACTGCGGCTATATCGTCTATGACAACCCCAAGATCGTCGTCGGCTCCGTCGTTACAGACGAGGCCGGGCGAATCCTGCTGTGCCGCCGCGCCATCGAGCCGCGCAAGGGCTACTGGACCCTGCCCGCCGGCTATATGGAGCTGAACGAGAGCACCATGGAGGGAGCCCGGCGGGAGGCGTGGGAAGAAGCCCGCGCCCGGATCGAGATCGACAGCCTGCTGGCCGTCTACAACATCCCCCGTATCAGCCAGGTGCAGCTCATCCACCGCGCGCACCTGGTCCATCCCCATATCGAGCCTGGGCTGGAAAGCCTGGAGGTGGCGATGTTCGCCTGGGATGATATCCCGTGGGCCGATCTGGCCTTTCCCAGCGTTCACTGGTCGCTCAAGGAATTCGCCAAGCGCCGGGGCGTGGCTGAATTCGCCCCGGGCGTGAATCCGACCGACGCCGTGGACGGTCTCTAGCTCCGCAATCCAAGAAGACGAAGATGCGCCTCCATCACGATATCCCCGCCGGCACCGTCACCCGCCTGTCGGTGCATTGCCGTGCGCTGAAGGGCAACCTGCTGGGCGACCCGCATCTGCGGGCGGTGGACATCTGGACGCCGCCCGGACATGACGGGCGCGGCCTGCCGCTGCTGGTGGATCTGGTCGGCTTCACCGGTTCCGGCCTGTCGCATACCAACTGGAAGAATTTCGGGGAAAATGTGCCGGAGCGGCTGGACCGGCTGACGGCGGAAGGGCTGCTGCCGCCGGTGGCGGTGGCCTTCCCAGACGGATTCACCCGCCTGGGCGGCAACCAGTATGTCGACAGCCCCGTGCTGGGGAACTGGATGACCGCCATCTGCGATGAGATCGTGCCCGCGGTGGAAGCGCATATCGGCTGCGGCGGGGAGGGGCGGCGCGGCGTCTTCGGCAAGTCCAGCGGCGGTTACGGCGCCATCATCCACGCCATGAAGCGGCCGGATGTCTGGAGTGCTGCCGCCTGCCATTCCGGCGACATGGCGTTCGAGCTGGTCTATCTGGCGGAGATGCCGGACACCCTCCGCGCACTTGCCAAGCACGGCATGTCGGTCGCCAACTTCATGGCGGCGCTGGAGCGGAGCTATGCCAGGAAGGTGGGCGGGCAGGACACCCATGTACTGATGTCCCTGGCCATGTGCGCCACCTACGACCCCGCCCCGGATGAGCCTTATGGCGTGCGCCTCCCCGTCACCTCCGACACCTGCGAGGTGATTCCGGAGCGCTGGGCCAACTGGCTGGCCTGGGACCCGACGGTGATCGCGCTCGACCATGTCGAGGCGCTGCGCAGCATGAAGGCCCTGTTCATCGATTGCGGCGATCAGGACCAGTACAATCTGGTCTATGGCGCCCGCCGCCTGCACCGGACCCTGACCCGCGCCGGCGTGCCCCACCGGTACGAGGAATTCCCGGACAATCACAGCGGCATCGACTACCGCATGGATGAGAGCCTGCCCTTCCTGGCGGCGGCGCTGTACGGCTGAGAGTATGGGCGGGAAGCCGGGGCCGTCGCATCTCGGCTCAGGCCGTCGCGAACAGCCCGGCGATGGTCCGCACCGCCAACTCCGCCTCGGCCCGGTCAGGCTCGGTGGAGGCGTCGCCATAGCCGAAGTAGTCGTCCGGGCCGACGAACTGGAACACCAGCCCGTCCTTCCGCGGCACGAAGGACACCTGTCTGTGGAACAGCCCGTAATCGACGCCGGCCTGCGGCATCATGCGGGCCAGCTGACCGCGCACGGGTACGACAGACTCGTCCCTGAACAGGGCGCGGGCGCCATAACCGGTGCAGTTCACCAAGGTCTTCTGCGGCAGCGCTGCGAAATCTGCGGGATGGTGGAACTCCCGCACCTCCACATGGCCGCCATTGATCAGAAAGTCCGACATCAGCATCCGGAAATAGGGGGCGATGTTGAACATCATGAAGGTATTGCGCCGCACCGTGCCTTCGCCGAAGGGATGGCTGCCCGGTGCGAAATCCTGCCGGCCCGGCGACAGGTCGGGGACCAGCTCCCGACGCAGCTCTGCGAATTTCGGCCGGGCATCCGGCTCAGCGGGTGCGGACGGCCCGGACCCGTCCGGGATGTAATAGCTGTCGATCCACTCGACCGGGCTGGCCGGCAAGCCCAGCAGGCCCTGATAGGCGACGAAGGACCGCCGGCACATGCCTTCCCACAGGGATTTGAAGGCAGGGGTGGCATGCTGCTCCAGGCAGATGCGCGAGTCTGGCGACCAGACGCCGCTGGCATAGGAGGAGGCGACGCCCGGCGGCAGGTCCTTGGCATAGATTGTGACCTTCGCGCCGGCCCGCTGAAGCAGGATGGCAGTGGTCAGTCCGATGGCGCCGCAGCCGATCACGGCGATGTCGCGCTGGCCGGTCGCCATGGTCTTTTCCACGGCGACAGCGCCCGATCCCCAGGACAGGGACCACCCGCTCCCGCCATGGCCGTAATGGTGGACGACATCCTTGTCGCCGATGCGCTCAAGCTCGATCCGGGGACCTTCGACCCGGAAGGGCCGGGTGCAGGCGGTGATATGGGTGATGCGGTCGACGCTGGCGCGCGGCGGGGTGAGCCGCAGGAGCGGCCCGCCGACTGAACCGGCGCCGCGGCCGGAAACCGCGCCGCAGCCGGCAAGCGCGCCGACACAGAAAGCCGCACCCGCTCCCGCCAACAGACGCCGCCGCGCAACCGCCAGACCCATCCCAACCTCGTCCGCTCCGGCCCCTGGGGGCGATCCTAGAATACTCCGGACGATGAGGTCACTCCCCATCCGGCAGCGCAGTGTACCCACCCTGGCATTGCCGCAGAAGGGTTATCCCATTCCGGGTGGCGGGTTGTCGGTCCCGCTGCGGCCTACCGCTCCACGCTCATCCAGCGGGTCAGGTGGATGTTGCGGATGTTCGGCTCCCAGCCCTTGACCTTGCGGCTCACCATGTTGGTGCTGACATAGACATAGAGCGGGATCAGCGGATGATCCTTCAGCATGATCAGCTCCGCCTCCTCCATCATGGCGCGGCGCTTGGCCGGGTCCGCCTCCACCGCCGCCCCCATGACCAGCCGGTCGAACTCCGGATTGGCGTAGCTGGAGTGGTTCTGGCCGGTATTGTCGCTTCGGAACAGGGACAGGAAAGTGTAGGCGTCGTTGTAGTCGCCGATCCAGCCGTTGCGGACCACGTCCTTGTACCGCCGCTCCGCCCTGGTGCTCAGGAACACCTTCCATTCCTGGTTATTCAGGACCGTCTTCACCCCCAGCTTCTGCTGCCACATGGAAGCGATGGCGATGGCCGTCTTCCGGTGGTTCTCGGAGGTGTTGAACAGCAGCTCCACCGCCAGCGGCTTGCCGCCCTTGCCGTATCCATGCTTCGCCATCAGCGCGCGGGCCTTCTCGTCCCGCTGGGCCTGGGTCCAGCCGGCCCATTCGGGCTGGGGCACGCTGTAATTCTCGGTGCCCGGCGGGGTGAAGGCATAGGCGGGAATCTCGCCGGCCCCGGTGATCTTCTCCGTCAGGATGTCGCGGTCGATGGCCAGCGACAGGGCCGCGCGCAAGTCCGGGTTGGATGCCCAGGGCTCATTCTTCAGGTTGATGGAATAGAAGTAGGTGGAGAAGAAGGGAGCGACCCGGAACTCCTCCGCCATATTGGCGCGCACCCAGGGAACCTGCCCCTCCGGCACGTCGTAGGTGATGTCCAGCTCGCCGGAGCGGAAGCGCTTCAACTCCGTCTCCCGGTTCTCCGTCGGGTAATAGAAGACCTCGTCGATTTTCACCCCGGCCGCATCGTGGAAGCGGGGATTCTTCACCAGCTTGATGTGCCCCTGCGGCACGGCCTCCGCCAGGGTATAGGCGCCGTTGGAGGCCAGATTGCCCGGCTTGATGAAGTCCGCCCCGTGCTTCTCCACACTGGCCCGCGGCAGGGCGTATGTCGCGTGGTGCTGAAGGGAAGAGACGAAGTAGCTGGTCGGCGCCTCCAGCGTGACGCGAAGGGTGCGGGCATCCACCGCCTCCACCCCCATGGCCTCCGGCGGCATCTCACCCTTGGAGATGGCCTCGGCATTCTTCACCGGCCACAGGAAGAAGGCGTAGCGGGAGTTTGTGGCCGGATCGACCAGCCGCCGCCAGGCGAAGACGAAATCGTCCGCCGTCACCGGCGTGCCGTCCGACCAGACATTCCCCTCCCGCAGGATGAAGCTGTAGGTCAGCCCGTCCTCGCTGACGCTCCAGTCGGTGGCGGCCCCGTCGATCAGCGTTCCCTGGGCATCCAGGGTCATCAGCCCCTCGAACAGGTCGTACTGGATCCAGGACTCGCCCTCGCCGGTGGATTTATGCGGGTCCAGCGTCTCCGGCTCGGCCCCGTTGCCCCGGTGCAGCACCATCTGCGCCTCTGCGGGCGCTGCCGCCAGCACAGCGCCTACGGCCAACGCGGCCAGCCAGTTCTTCAGCATCCGCGTCACTCCACTCGCGTGACCAGCCGGCCGACGCCCTCGATCTCCGCCACCATCTCGTCGCCTGCGGTCACCGCTCCGACGCCGGCCGGGGTACCGGTGAAGATCAGGTCGCCAGGGCGCAGTTCGAACAGGCGGGACAGGTGCGTGATGACCTCCGCCACGTTCCAGGTCATGTCGGACAGGTCGCCCTGCTGCCGCACCGCGCCATTGACGGACAGGCGGATGGCGCCCTTGGCCGGATGCCCGGCCTCAGCCACGGGGATCAGGGCGGAAACCGGGGCGGAATGGTCGAAGGCCTTGCCCACTTCCCAGGGCTGGCCCTTGCCCTTGGCCGCACCTTGCAGGTCGCGCCGGGTCAGGTCGTTGCCGACGGCATAGCCCCAGATATGGTCCAGCGCCCGCTCCACCGCGATGTCGCGGCCGGCCGTGCCGATGGCGGCCACCAGCTCCACCTCATGATGCAGGTTGCTGGTGCCGGGCGGGTAGGGCACCGGGGCGTCGCCGGTGACCAGCGCATAAGCCGGCTTCATGAAGAAGAAGGGCGGTTCCCGCGTCGGGTCCCCGCCCATCTCCCGCGCATGGTCGGCATAGTTGCGGCCGACGCAGAAGATGCGCCGGACGGGAAAGCGCGCCGTCGCGCCCTTCACGGGAATGCCGGGCTGCTCAGGGGCGGGAATGACGAACTGCATGGGCGGAGTGCCTCTATGTTCCGGGGTCCGGCGGCAGCATTCCCCAGCGGGAGCGGCGGCGCAAGCGGCAGCCGCCAGCCTTCCCGTCCGGCACCGATTGTTCTTGAAATGTTCGCGTCGCTCGGGGACATTTGCCGACGTGTCCGAATAGCCTGATCCCCATGCCCCACCGCCTGCCGACGGAAGATATCCCATTCGACCCGCCCCCGCCGGACGAGTTCGGCGCGCCCGGGCCGGACGATCTGCTGCCCGATCGGGCGGTCAAGGGGCGGGGCGCTGTCAGCAACCGCACCGGACGGTTCGAGCGGGAGGTGCGGCAGCGCACCGATGACGGCTGGTCACGGCCGGAGGTGCTTGCGGAAGAGACACCCCCGCTCCGCACCACCCTGGCGGACGACGCCACCCGGACCATCATCGCCCGCAACGACAGCCCGGACATCCCCTTCGACCGCAGCATCAACCCCTATCGGGGCTGCGAACACGGGTGCGTCTACTGTTTCGCCCGGCCCACCCATGCCTTCCTGGGCCTGTCGCCGGGGCTGGATTTCGAGACCCGACTGTTCCGCAAGCCGGACGCGGCGAAGCTGCTGGCGGCGGAGTTGCGTCGCAAGGGCTATGAGCCCCGGCCCATCGCGCTCGGAGCCAACACCGATCCCTACCAGCCGGTGGAGCGGGAGCAGAGGATCACCCGGGAGGTGCTGGAGGTATTGCGCGACTTCCGCCACCCGGTCGGCATCGTCACCAAGTCCCATCTGGTGACCCGCGACATCGACATACTGGCGGAGATGGCGGCGGACGGGCTGGCCATGGTCAGCACCTCCATCACCACGCTGGACCGGGATCTTGCCCGGACCATGGAGCCGCGGGCCGGCACGCCGCAGCGCAGGCTGGACGCCATCCGGGCGCTGAGCAGCGCCGGCATCCCCACGGCCGTGCTGGCCAGCCCCATGGCGCCCGGCCTGAACGACCATGAGATGGAGTCGATCCTGGAAGCGGCGGCGGAGGCCGGTGCGACGTACGCCAGCTATATCCTGCTGCGTCTGCCGCTGGAGATATCCGGCCTGTTCGAGGAATGGCTGCACGCCCATGCCCCGAACCGGGCGGCACGGGTGCTGAAGCTGATCCGCGAGATGCGGGACGGGCAGCTCTATCAGGCTGGTTTCGGCACCCGCATGCGCGGAACCGGCCCCTATGCCGACCTGCTGTCCCGCCGCTTCAAGCTGGCCTGCCGGCGGCTGGGGCTGAACGACCGGCGCTGGGACCTGGACTGCGGCAAGTTCCGCCCGCCCCCGGCGCCGGGCGACCAGTTGGGCCTGTTCTAGGTCCGGCCGATCAGGGCAGCAGCGCATCCGTGCGCGGCTTCGGCAGCACGTCCAGCCAGGCGCCGTACATGGGGTTGGGCAGAACCACCCAGCGCAGGTCGAACTGCGCCTGATGCTCCGCCATCAGCTCCGCCCGGCGGTCGGTGTCGTCCTTGCGGGTGACGGAGATCATGTCGCTGAACTGGTCGCCCACGGCCATGACGATGCGGTAATCCGCGGCGGCCTTGGCACGGCGGGTGCCCTTGTCGCTGGGCCAGTCCGGCTGCTCATTTTTCAGCATCATGTGCTCGGGCGGGATGTCCCCGAAGCCGACGGCCTTCATGTTCGCCAGCGTGTCCGCCTCCTGCGGGCAGGGGACGTCCGCGCCTGGGCGCGGTTCACATTCGCGATTGGTGACGAAGAGCGGGGTCACCCCGGCCTCGCGCAGGGCCGCTACGAACGCCACGGCTCCGGGCGTGGCCCTCGCCCGCCGGGTGGCCAGCCACTCGTCCCAGAGCTTCTGGTCGAAGCCGGGCCGGCCGCGCTGGATCATCCAGGCCTCGAACGGGCTGTTGTCCAGCACGGTCTCATCCACGTCGAAGATCACGGCCGGGGGCTTGCCGGCCCCGCCGTCCGCCTGCTCCAGCGCTGCCGACCCTGGCTGCGCCAGCGCCTGCGGCAGGCGGATTTCGGCGAGCTGGTAGGCCTGCCGGGCCACCTGTGCGAACTCGACGGAGCGCTGCACCCACAATGTGGCATCCAGCCGCTCATCCCCGTCCGTCAGCTGCGGCGTCGGCCTGGCTTCGTCCTGCGGCGCACGCTGGGCGGACGCAGGCAGGGCAAACAGAAGGCCGAGGACAGCGGCGGCTGCGGCGGGGCGGATCATGGAAAGCGCCTGTCACAAAAGTGAAACGGACCTCCCCATTAGCTGGTTCGGTCCGTTCCCGCTAGCCCCTTCGGGCAGGTTTCCGACGCCGTGTCTAGGCCGCAACGGTGCGGTGCTTGCCGCGGCTGTCGTGCTTGAGGATGAAGGACCTGATCTGCGGCTCGATCTGCTCGCGCCAACGGCGGCCGTTGAAGATGCCGTAATGGCCGACGCCCTTCTGAAGCAGGTCCACCTTCATTCCGTCGGGCAGGCTGGAGCAGAGCCTGTGGGCGGCGATGGTCTGGCCGGGGGCGGAGATGTCGTCCAACTCCCCCTCCACCGTCATCAGCGCCGTCCTGGTGATGGCGGAGCAATCGACGGTGACGCCGCGGATCTTCATGGTGCCGCGGGGCAGATCGCGGTCCTGGAACACGGATTTGACCGTTTCCAGATAGAACTCCGCCGTAAGGTCCAGGACGGACAGATACTCGTCATAGAATTTGCGGTGTGCCTCCGCGCTTTCTCCGTCGCCGCGCACCAGATGGCGGAACAGGCCCAGATGCTCGCCCACATGCCGGTCCAGATTCATGGACATGAAGCCTGTGAGCTGGATGAATCCCGGATAGACCTGCCGCATCCCGCCCGGATAATAGACCGGGACGGAGTGGATCACGTTGCGCGCGAACCACTCGATGTCGCGGGTCTCGGCAAGCTGCGTCACCACAGTGGGGGCGGCGGAGGTGTCGACCGGGCCGCCCATCAGCGTCATGGTGCGCGGCTGGCAAGGATCGTCCATCTGCGCCATCAGCGCCACCGCCGCCAGAACCGGCACGACCGGCTGGCACACGGCGATGACGTGGACGTCGGGGCCGAGGTGACGGATGAAATCCATCACATACTCGACGTAATCCTCGAAACCGAAACGGCCGCGGGCCAGCGGCACCATCTTCGCGTCGGCCCAGTCGGTGATGTAGACGTCGTGGTTCTGCATCAACTGGGCGACCGTGCCGCGCAGCAGGGTCGCGTAATGGCCGGACAGCGGGGCCACCAGCAGCACCTTGGGATGGTCGTTGGGCACGGCGCGCTGGAAGCGCAGCAGCGTGCCGAACGGCTTCTCCAGCACCGGCACCTCGGTGACCTTCACCTCGCGCCCGTTCACCATGGTGGTGGGCAGCCCGAACTCCGGCTTGCCCCAGCGCCGGGTCGTGCGCTCCAGCAGCTCGGCTCCGGCGGCGATGGCGCGCCCGGCCTTGGTGTAGGAGCCTGGGAAGAACGGGTTCTGGAACGTGGCCTGGGTCGCCTCCGCCACAAGGCGGAGCGGAGTCAGCGCAGCATGCTGCATGTCATAGAGCTGGTAGAGCAACCTTAGGCCCTCTCTTGAACGCCGGTCTGGCCGGTCAGGAAGGCGGCCCGTTCCGAATGTCCCCGCACCGCACTGATCCAGGTGCTCGCGATGGGGGCAACCGACCCGGCCGCCACGACTGTCAGACTAGGGCGGATGGATTAGTCCATGTGGTGTCCAGCCTATATCCCGGCCGGTTTATTGCAAAATGCTTTCGCGAGAAGCGGGCCGGGCCGGACGCGCCGGCCCGGATGCTTCCAGGTCAGATCTGCGGCACCTCGTGCACCTCGACGGGCTGCGACGAATGCCGGCTGAGGATTTCCACCGCCAGCTTCTCCCGCTCCGGATTCTGCACATTCACCCAGAGCAGCAGGCCGCCCTTCTCCAGGCTCTCCTGCAGCATGTTGTGACGCTGCTGGCCGAGCCAGCCGGCCAGCACGCCGCCGATGCCCGCGCCGCCGGCCCCGGCGGCGGCGGCGGCAAGAGCGGCCGCGAGCGCGGTGCCGCCGCTGGCGACCACTGCGCCGGTGGCGACAATCGCGCCCACATAGGCCGGGATGCCGATGGCAACGCCCTGCGCATCGCCCAGCTCCTCCGGAGACACGATGTTCTGCCGGTTGGTGTTCGGGCTGGTGGCCATTTCCCCGCTGTGCAGGTAGGTCTTGCCCAGCCGCTCCCGTGTCGCCTCGTCATGGGACATCAGGCTCATCTCATGGGCGCCGAAGCCGGCCATGGCCAGATCGTCCACCGCCCGCTGGAAGCTCTCCTCGCTATCGAAGATTCCGACCGCCTCGCGCACCAGGCCCTCCGGCCTTGCGGGGCTGCCTGCCGGGATCGTGCTGGGCCCCAGCGCCGGGTCCGCCTGCGGCAGTGTACGCCCGCCTTCAGCGGAACGTTCGTCTGCGCGGGGTTTCTCGGACATGCTCGCCTCCGGAAATACGTTGATCGTCACGGAGATCAACGCATGCGGTGCCGGATCGTTGCGCCGCGGCGCAAATGCGCAGGATGCATGGATGTCAAGGAAAAAAGCGGGCCGGCGGCGGGAAGAGCGGCCGGAATTCAGCCCCGCCCCTTTTTCCCGCTCTTGATGCCGAAGAATTCAAGCTGCCAGTTCAGCTCCTCCACCGTCATCGGGTAGTCGGTGCCGTTCTTGGCATTCAGCACGGCGGTGGGCGGAATCTGGGCGAGGCGGAGTTGCACCTGCCGGGCGAAGCGCATGGACAGGCCCGCCTTCCAGCACAGCGCCGTCACCGCCCGCGGGCTCTGGCCGGAGACGATCTTCTCGATGATGGAGAGCGGGATGCCGGATTTCAGCCCCAGCGCCGCCATCACGAACCCACGGTCGCCCTGGGTGAGCGCGAGCGATACCGTGTCCTCGTCCAGCTTGCCGGCCTTGTGCAGCGCCTCCGCGCGTTCCG
Organism: Indioceanicola profundi; assembly: GCF_003568845.1. Taxonomy (NCBI): domain Bacteria; kingdom Pseudomonadati; phylum Pseudomonadota; class Alphaproteobacteria; order Rhodospirillales; family Azospirillaceae; genus Indioceanicola; species Indioceanicola profundi. Next base: position 72,135 of record NZ_CP030126.1, read on the forward strand.
ACGGGCGGCCCTTGGGCGGGGCGGCATCGTCCACCGCCTCGATCCCGCCATCGGTTCTGCCCGGCGCGGTTCCGCGGTTCGCCACCGCCTCCGCCACCGCGGCGCGCGTCTCCGGCGGCAGGTCGGCCCGATCCGCCAGGACCTTCATGAGCTGGGCGTTGACGAAGGCGGCGATGCGGGCGGCGGCGGTGGGCGGCAGGGTAGGGCGGCGCACCAGGGGGCCGTGCCAGGGCTCATGCCGGGGGGCCATGTCGACGATCCGGTCCAGCGTTTCCTCCCGGATCTGGGCCGAATGGTTGGCCAGCAGCGCCGCCACGGCCCGCTCGCTCTCCGTCCTGACCACCGCATCCGTCACGGCGGGGGAGACGCCGGCCCGCTCCGCGATGGCCACCAACTGCCCGTCCAGCGGCCGGTCCCGGATGATGTGCAGCAGATCCTCGTCGGTCAGGACCGGGCTGTGGCGCAATACCGGGCCGCTGACCTGCAGTTCCAGATCGCGGGCAAGCTGCTGCACCAGATGGGCAGGGGCGGCCTTGCTGTGCTGGAGCGCTTCGGCGACGACCCGGCGCACCGTGACCGCCTGATCCCGCGCCAGCATCTCCAGGATCTCCAGCGTCATCTTCTCGATCTGCCCCACCCTGTCGGGGGAGAGTTCGGGCGCCAGAGCCGCGATCTTCGCGGCAAGGCCGGAGCGCACCTGCTCATCCGGGTCGGTGGAGAGCAGCAGATCCGCCTGCCGCGGGGTGGAGATGTTCCTGGCGATCTCCCGCCGGACAAGGGCGGTCTGGTCGCCGGCAAGGAAATACAGGATTTCCGGCCGCGTATCTGTGCGGCCGGCCACCTGACTGCGCTCGCCTGCATCCGGGCTTGCGGCCATGCGCTTCGCGGTCTCGTAATCGATCCCGGCGATCTTCAACCCGTTGTCGCCGCTCATGCCGCGCCATCCCGCGGCTGGACCGGGATGGCGGCTGCCGGGGCCAGGGCGCGGTGGCCCTTGCCCATGCGCTTGGCCGCGTACATGGCATGGTCGCTGCGGTCGACCAGCGCCTGCGCCGGCTCGCCCCCGCCGCCCTGGTGCAGCGCGACGCCGATGGAGACGCCCAGCGGCTTGTCCGGCCCTGCCGACAGCGGGCGCAGGAACTCCGCCGCCTCATGCAGCAGCCGGTCGGCGATGCGGAGTCCGCCGGCCTCGTCCACCCGGTCCGCCCACAGCACGAATTCATCGCCGCCCAGGCGGCCGGCCAGATCGCCGGCCCTGGCCAGCCGTTCCAGCAGTGCGCCAACAGCGCGCAGCACCTCGTCGCCTGCCGTGTGGCCCTGCAGGTCGTTGACGGCCTTGAAGTTGTCCAGGTCGAAATAGAGCAGGGCGGAGTTGCCGGCCGTGTTCCGGGCCAGCCGCTGCTCCAGCTTCTCCATGAAGGTGCGGCGGTTGTAGAGGCCGGTCAGCCCGTCCCGCTCCGACAAGGTCTTCAGCCGCTCCTGATACCTTGCCTGGGCCACGGCCACGCCGACATGGTCGGCGATGGCCCGGATCATGGAGGTGTCGTCGCCGGTCCAGCGCCGCTCTCCCCGCCGCCAGACCAGCACCGCCCCGTTGACCTCGTGCCGGAACAGGGTGCGGCAGGCCAGCAGGTGCAGATCGCCCAGCACCGCTTCCGCCGGCTCCGCCTGCGAGGCAGCATGGGCCAGAAGCCGGGGCAGGGACCCGGCCAGCGCCTCCGGCGCTTCTCCCTGCCCGGCGGCCTCGGGGAAATCGTCGCCGACCTTGGCGAACAGCCGGGCGCCGTCCGCCCCGGTGGCGTTCACCGCCACGCCGGCCGCGATCTCCAGAGTCTTCGCCGGCTCCACATCGTCCCGGGTGGAGCTGACGATATAGCCGAGATACTTCTCGCGCAGGCGGACCTGCGCCAACTCCATGCCCCGCAGACGCACCTCGGTGATGTTGCGGCAGGCGCCGCGGGCGCCCATCCAAACGCCCGCAGGCCCGGTCAGCGGCAGGGCGGAGGAGACGAGGCAGGCCGGCGTGCCGTCCTTGGCGCGCAACCACACCTCCGTCCGCCCGATGGGCGTGCGGGTGTCGAAGGGCAGCGGCTGGTCCGCGAATTCTTCCAGCACGAGTTCCGCCGGATGTCGGCCCACCAGCTCATCCGCCGTGTAGCCGATGGCTCCGGCGGGGGAGACGAAGACGAACCGCCCGTCCGGGCCTGTTTCCCAGGCGAAGTCGCTGGAGATGTCGACCAGATCCTTGTAGCGCTGCCGGCTCTCCGTCAGGGCGTTGCGCAGCCGGCGTTCCAGGGTCATGTCGCGGCCAAGGCACAGCACGTCGCCGTCCGGCAGCCGCGTGACGGCGAATTCCAGCGCGCCCGGACCATGGCCGGTCTCCACCGGGAAGCTGCGCACCGGCTCCACCGCCGGGCCACCCTCCGCCACCCAGGCGGACAGCCCGTCCAACCAGTCCCGCCCGTGGCGCTCCATCTCCCGCGCGCGGCCATTGGCGTCCCGCACCTGTCCGCCGTCCGCCAGCCGCAGCGCCGGCCCGGGCCAGCCGGAGAGGAGGGCGTCCAACTCGGCGGATTCAGCAGGGGCGGAGGGTATGGCAGCGTCCACGAACTGCTCCAAAGGGGAGGCTTACGACCAAAGTACTAATACAGCCCTGCGCCTACGTCCAGCGCGAGTATGGAAGCGAATTCATGCACCAGGAACGGGCCGGCCGCGCCCGTCTGCGGTCTCAGCCATCCAGCCGCGCCTTCAGGGTCAGCAGATCGCGCCAGGCATCCCGTTTCGCCACCGGATTGCGCAGCAGATAGGCCGGGTGCAGCATCGGCAGGGCGGGCAAGGCCTTGGAAAGGCCCGGAGCCTGGAAGTCGAACCAGCGGCCGCGCAGCCGCGTGATCCCCTCGCTCCGGGCCAGCAGGGACTTGGTGCTGATCCCGCCCAGGAAAACCAGGATGTCGGGCTTCACCAGCGATATGTGCCGCTGTACGAAGGGCAGGCAGGCCGCCACCTCCCCGTCCGTGGGGCTACGGTTTCCGGGCGGGCGCCAGGGCAGCACGTTGGTGATGTAGACGGCCTTGGCCGGGTCCTCGGCCGTGCGTTCCAGCCCGATGCAGGCCAGCATCCGGTCCAGCAGCGCGCCAGCCGGCCCGACGAAGGGCTTGCCCTGCCGGTCCTCCTGCTCGCCCGGCGCTTCACCCACCAGCATGATGCGGGCGGCGGGATTGCCGTCGGCGAAGACCAGATTCATGGCCGTGTGCTTCAGGGCGCAACCCTCGAACGCCGCGATGGCGGCGCGCAGCTCCTCCAGGCTGCTTGCCGCACCCGCTGCGGCCCGCGCGCTTTCCCCGGCCTCGGCGGCGCCCAGGGGCGCGCCGGGCAGCAGGCTGGCGGAGCCGCCGGGCAGGACAGGACGCGACTCGGACGCCGCGGCGGGCAGGCGCGCCTGGGCGTCGCCGCGCGCCGCGGGAGCGGCGGTAGCCTGTCCCGGCGCGGGGCCGTTTTGCTGAACCGCCGCGGTCCTGCGGGAGGCGAGCTGGGTCCAGTCGATGGGTTCCTCTCCCACCGCCTCATCCACGCCGGCATCCAACAGGAACCGCAGGGCCGCGACGCTTTCCGTAAGGTCATTCATGGTTTGACCCTACCACCATACCTATGTTTCTACATGCTTTCGAGGGTCCGCCACCCGATGGCGGGACAAAATAGCCGCTCGTGACGTTCATGCAGCGGTCAAAAACAGCGGGGAAGGGCATGGAACGCGAATCCATGGAATATGATGTCGTGATCGTCGGCGCTGGCCCCGCGGGCCTGTCCGCCGCGATCCGGCTGAAGCAGCTCTCGGCCGAACAGGGCCATGAAGTCAGCGTCTGCGTGATCGAGAAGGGGTCGGAGGTCGGCGCCCACATCCTGTCCGGCAACGTGCTCGACCCGCGCGCGCTGAACGAGCTTATCCCCGACTGGAAGGAAAAGGGCGCCCCGCTGAACGCCCCCGTGGTGGACGACCGTTTCTACGTGCTGTCCGACAAGGGCGGCATGCGCATACCGAATTTCCTGCTGCCGCCCTTGATGCACAATAGCGGCAACTACGCCATCAGCCTGGGCAATCTCTGCCGCTGGCTGGCGACGCAGGCCGAAGAGCTGGGCGTGGAGATCTATCCCGGCTTCGCCGCCGCGGAGGTGGTCTACAACGAGGACGGCTCCGTCAAGGGTGTCGCCACTGGCGACATGGGCATCGGCAAGGATGGGGAGCCGACGGACCGCTACACCCCCGGCATGGAGCTGCACGGCAAGTACACCTTCTTCGCCGAGGGCGTGCGCGGCAATCTGTCCAAGATGCTGATGGACCGCTTCGACCTGCGCACCGATTGCGATGTGCAGAAGTACGGCATCGGCATCAAGGAACTGTGGGAAATCCCGGCGGATAAACATAAGCAGGGCCTGGTGATGCACACCCAGGGTTGGCCGCTGGACAGCAAGACGGCTGGCGGCTCCTGGATGTACCATCTGGAGAATAATCAGGTCTCCATCGGCTTCGTGGTGAACCTGGACTACTGGAACCCGCACCTCTCCCCATTCGAGGAGTTCCAGCGCTTCAAACAGCACCCCTTCATCCGCAAGTACCTGGAAGGCGGCAAGCGCATCGCCTATGGCGCCCGCGCCATCAATGAGGGCGGTTTCCAGTCCGTGCCGAAGCTGGCCTTCCCCGGCGGCGCGCTGATCGGCTGCTCCGCCGGCTTCGTCAACGTGCCGCGGATCAAGGGCACCCACAACGCCATGAAGACCGGCATGCTGGCGGCGGAGGCGGCTTTCGCGCAGCTCAAGTCCGGTTCGCCCAGGAATGTGCTGGACGGCTACGAGACGGCGTACAAGTCGAGCTGGGTGTATGAGGACCTTTACAAGGTCCGCAACGTGAAGCCGGGCCTGAAATGGGGTCTCGGCCTCGGCAACATCCATGGCGGCGTGCAGATGTGGCTGCACGATCTCGGGCTCGGCAAGCTGCTGCCCTACACGCTGCATTACAAGAAGGCCGATCACGAAAGTCTGGTTCCGGCGGCGCAGGCGAAGAAGATCGCCTATCCCAAGCCGGACGGCGTCATCAGCTTCGACCGTCTCTCCTCGGTGTATCTGTCGAACACCAACCATGAGGAGGACCAGCCTTCACACCTGAAGCTGAAGGACCCCTCGATCCCGATCGAGTTCAACCTGCCGGAATATGATGAACCGGCGCAACGCTACTGCCCGGCCGGGGTGTACGAGGTGATGCGGAACGACGACGGCAGCGATCCGCGCTTCGTCATCAACTTCCAGAACTGCGTGCACTGCAAGACCTGCGACATCAAGGACCCGAAGCAGAACATCGTCTGGACCGTGCCCGAAGGCGGCGGGGGGCCGAACTATCCGAACATGTGAGTGCACAAGGGGCCGGTTCCGCAGGGAACCGGCCCTTTCCCATTGTGGGCGCGGCTTTCCGGCGGTGGGGCCGCGTCGCAATCCGGCTCTCGCGGGGAATGGTACGGCGAACGTAGGTCGGTCACGCGGAGCGTGGCCGACACCCGTCTGAACTATTCGACACTGTCCTCCCCGTGGGGAGGGTTGGTTCGGGTATAGGAAAGGATGAATGGGATGGATAGGATGACGGAGAGCATCCTATCCGCCGGTGCGGGGAGGTGACTGAGACCTGCCTCCGCCGGTGCGGCGCGCCATCCCATTCATCCTATTCATCCTTGCCTGATAACCGATTGTCTGCCGGAGCCAGCACGGGCAGGATCGAATGGCTGGGCTAGTGACATCTAGAAAGATGAAAAGGATGAAAATGATGGCGCGGGGCTATTTGACTCCGTCTTAGCTCCTGCCCGGTCTCGATCACTGCCTGCGGCGCTCCCGGTCCATCATCTTCATCCTTCCCATCCTTTTCATCTTTCAAGATGTCACCGGCCCCGATGCTCGTGCCCGTAGGTCGCGAGAAGGCCGAAGGCCGGATTGCGACGTCAGCGCCGGCCCGCTTCATGCCTTCTGTTACAAAATGGGTCCGGCCCCACGCACGGTTATTGATCCCTTAAAGCCTCCATGCGTACGCTGATTGCTCGACATGACGGGCCGGCGGGAGGCCGGGCGTCGGGTGGAACGGCACCCAGCGGCTGATCACAGATAAGGACCAGGGCAGCAGATGCGGGCAGTCAGCATGACCGGACAGGCACGGGCCATCACCTTGGACGCACATGCCCGGGCGCAGGCCCGCCTCAGAACCACCGCCGCGGCCCTTGGGCTGTTGGCTCTGGCCGGGGCGTTCTGGGCCGGGACGGCGAAAGCCGCCCCGGTGGAGGCGCCCGCCATCCGCATCGCCGAATTCAGCCCGGTGGGCAGCTATCTGGCCGGCCGCGTCGCCCAGAGTGCGGGCGACTGGGATCTGGCCGCGCGTCACCTGTCCCAGGCCTTGCAGGCCGATCCCGGCAATACCGGCCTGATGCGCCGCGCCTTCCTGCTGCATCTCGGCGAGGGCAACAAGGAGGAGGCTCTGCGCCTCGCCCGTCGCATCGAGGGTGCGGACGGGGAAAGCTATCTCGCTTCCGCCCTGCTGGTCGCGGACGACCTTGCCAACAACCGGGCGGATCAGGCGCTGGCCCGGTTGCCGGCATTGCCCAGCCAGGGGATGGGGCAGTTCGTGACCCCGCTGCTGACCGCCTGGGCGCAGGCGGGGGCCGGCGATTATGATGCCGCGCTGGCCGCGCTGGCACCGCTGGACCAAGCGGCGGGCTTCCGCCCGCTGAAGCTGCTGCAGGAAGCCGTGATCCAGGATCTGCGCGGCAATGCGGAGGAGGCCGGCCGGCTCTACATGGAACTGGCCCGGGGAGACGGCCAGCCGTTACGGCTGGTCCAGCTCACCGGCAATTTCCTGGAGCGGCAGGGCCGGACGGAGGAGGCGCGCGCGCTCTATGCCGCTTTTGCGGAGGGCAACGGCGCGAACCCCATCGCAGCCGACGCGCTGGAGGCCCTGGACAAGGGCAGGCCGCCGCAGCCGCTGATCGCCAATGCCCATGAGGGGCTGGCGGAGGCCATGTTCGAACTCGGCTCCGCCCTCCATCAGGAGGGAGCCGCGGAGATGGCGCTGCTCTATGGACGCATCGCCCTGATGCTGGATGGCGGGCTCGATCTCGCCCGCCTCATGGTGGGCGACGTTCTGGCCGCCCGCGACCGCGATGCGGCGGCGCTTTCCGAGTACAAGGCCGTCTCGGGCGCGCCCGGCATCATGTGGGCCGCCCGGCTGCGTCAGGCCGACGCGCTGCGCCGGCTGGAGCGGACGGACGAGGCGACCAAGATGCTGTCCGACATGGCGGCGGAACGGCCGGAGCGCACCGATGCTCTGATCCGGCTCGGCGACATCGCCCGGATGGACGGGCGTTATGAGGAGGCCATCGCCGCCTACGACCGTGCGGTGAAGCGACAGGAGGAGGCCGGCCGGCCGGAATGGCTGGCCTATTATCTGCGCGGCCTGTCCCTGGACGGGGCGAAGCGCTGGCCGGAGGCGGAGAAGGATCTCCGCGCGGCGCTGGAGCTGAACCCCGACCATCCCTCCATCCTGAATTATCTCGGCTATTCCTATATCGACCGCGGTCAGAACCTGGAGGAGGCGCGGGATCTGGTGGCGCGGGCGGTGGCCAAACGGCCGGACGACGGCCACATCGTGGACAGCCTGGGCTGGGCCAAGTTCAAGCTGGGCGATTACCATGGCGCCATCGAGGATCTGGAGCGCGCGGCGGAGCTGGAACCGGCGGAGCCCACGATCAACGACCATCTCGGCGACGCCTATTGGGCAGTGGGTCGCAAGCAGGAGGCCCGCTTCCAGTGGCGCCGCGCCGCCCAGCAGGAAAGCGCGGACGAGGCCCTGCGCAGTGCCGCGGAGCAAAAGCTGAAGCACGGACTGCCCCTTCCCAAGACCGCCGGCCTGCCGGAGCCCCAGTGACCAGAGTGGACGGGCTGTCTCGGAAACCAACCGGTTACAAAAACACCATCTGGACTGGCGGAACGCTGCGCTATAACCCCTGAAGTCGTGCGGCAGGCCCCCGGATGGGGCCGCCGTCTTTTCCAGGGGGGTAAAATGGCGGACAAGGTTTCCATCCGGACCCGGTTGATCGGGGCTGCCGGCATTGCGTTGCTGATCGGAATGGCGCCTGTCGCCGGTGCGCTGGCCCAGGCGGCCCAGCCCGCCAAACCCGCCGCCGAAGCGGCCAAGACGGACCCGCGCCATGTCTGGGATCTGTCGCCGATCTTCCCGAGCGTCGAGGCGTGGGACGCCGAGCGCACGACCCTGCTGAAGGAAATTCCGGAGCTTCAGTCGCTGAAGGGCACGCTGGGCAAGGACGCCGCCACTCTGCGCGCGGCGCTGGACCGGATCAGCGCCATCAACCGGCGTGCGGAGAAGGTGCTGGTCTACGCCTATATCGACAGCACCACCAACAACCGCGACAGCTCCAAGATGGAGCGGCGCAGCCTGTCCCAGCAGCTCTTCGGTGAGCTGGGCTCCGCCACCGCCTGGCTGTCGCCGGAGGTCCAGGATGTCGGGGCGGAGAAGATCGAAAGCTTCATCAAGGCCGACAAGGGGCTGGAGAAGCACGCCTTCGACCTGCGCGACATCCTGCGCAACAAGCCGCACACCCTGACCGCCGAGGCGGAAGGCGTGCTGGCGGCCCTGTCCCCGACCCTGGGCGCTTTCAGCGACACCTACTCGCTGCTGGCCAATGCCGACATCGACTGGCCTGAGGTCAAGGTGGACGGCAAGGAGGAGACGGTGAATCAGGCCGGCTACGGCCGCCTGCGCCAGAACCCCGACCGGGCCGTCCGTAAAGAGGTCTTCGACAAGTTCTGGGCCACCTTCAGCCAGTACCGGAACAGCATGGGCGGCACGCTGGGCGCCGTGGTGCAGGCCAACGTGACCCAGGCCAAGCTGCGCAACTACCCCACCGCCGTGGCCGCCAGCCTGGCCGCCAATGACATCCCGGAGGAGGTCTACCGCACGCTGGTGGCGGAGGCGAACAAGGGCCTGCCGGCCCTGCACCGCTATTTCAAGCTGCGCCAGAAGATGCTCGGCCTGCCGGACATCCACTACTACGACATCTATCCGCCGATGGTGAAGCTGGACAAGAAGTTCGATCTCGACCAGTCCGCCGCCCTGTCGCTCGCCGCGGTGAAGCCGCTGGGCGAGGAGTATCAGAGCCTGATGAAGCAGGCGACGTCGGCCCGTTCCATGCACGTCTTCCCGGCGGAAGGAAAGGAAAGCGGGGCGTACCAGTGGGGCGTCTACGGGATCACCCCGTACGTCTTCCTGAACCACCAGAACGACTATAATTCCATGAGCACCTACATCCACGAGTGGGGCCATGGGATGCACACCATTCTGGCCGACAGGAACCAGACCTACGAGAACGCCCAGTACCCGCTGTTCGTGGCGGAGATCGCGTCCATCACCAACGAAATCCTACTCTCCGATTTCATGCTGGAGCAGGCCGGCAGCAAGGAAGAGCGCCTCTATTACCTAGGTGAGGCGCTGGAGAGCATGCGCGGCACCTTCTTCCGCCAGACCATGTTCGCCGAGTTCGAGCTGGCCACCCATGACGCCATGGAGCGCGGCGAGGCCCTGTCCGGCGACAAGATGACGGAAATCTACTGCGGTCTGCTGAAGAAGTACCATGGCGCCGAACAGGGCGTGATGCAGATCGACGACACCTACTGCGCGGAGTGGGCCTACATCCCGCACTTCTACCGGCCCTTCTACGTCTACCAGTACGCCACCTCCATCGCCGCCGCCGCCTATTGGGCGGAGCAGGTGGAGACCGGCGGGCCGGATGTGCGGGAGAAGTATCTGGACATCCTGCGTGCGGGCGGGTCCAAGTACCCCTATCCGCTGCTGAAGGAGGCCGGGCTCGACATGGCGTCGCCGGCCCCCTATCAGGCGCTGATCAAGCGCATGAACGCCATCATGGACGAGATGGAAAAGATCCTGGCCGACAAGACCTGATCCGGATCGGCGGGGCAGGGCCTCCACGGCCCCGCCCCGTCCGTCCTGCCTTTCCGGATACCGGCTGGCCGGCATCCCAACCGCTGACTTTCAAGCCGGGCGATCCGGCCCGGCGCTTCGAGGAGACTTTGTGCTGATGAATTTCCGTTCGCGTATCCTGGGGACCGCCGCCCTGGCCCTGGTCGCCACCCTGGCGCCGCTCACCGCCAACGCCCAGTCCGCCAGCCCGGCGAAGCCCGCCGCAGAGGCGGCCGCGGTGGATCAGCGTTGGGTCTGGGACCTGACCAAGCTGTTCCCCAGCGACGAAGCCTGGGATGCCGAACGCAAGGCCGTGCTGGCGGATTTGCCGGAACTGGCCGCCCTGAAGGGCACGCTGGGCAAGGACGCCAAGACCATGGCGGCAGCGTTCGAGAAGATGTCCGATGTCGGCCGCCGGCTGGAGCGGCTCTGGGTCTATGCCTCCACCCAGGCCTCCACCGACAGCCGCGACGCCCGCAACCAGGAACGCGCCAGCCTGATGCGCCAGTTGGGCGGTGAGCTGGGCTCCGCCCTCGCCTGGGTGGACCCGGAGGTCCAGGCCATCGGCAAGGAGAAGGTGGAAAGCTTCATCAAGGCCGAGCCGGCCCTGAAGAACCACGCTTTCCGCCTGCGCGACATCATCCGCACGGCCGAGCACACGCTGACGCCGGAAGCCGAGGCCGCCCTGGCCGCTGTGTCGCCGGTGCTGACCGCGTCCGGCACCACCTACAACCTGCTGGCCACGGTGGATGTGGACTGGCCCTCCATCCAGGTGGACGGCAAGGACGTGAAGCTGAACCAGATCGGCTACGCCAAGCTGCGCGAGCATCCGGACCGGGAGGTGCGCAAGAACGCCTTCAATACCTTCTGGACCAAGTGGAAGCAGTACGAGAACACCTTCGGCTCCACGTTGGGCACGCGGATCGAGGCCGGCGTGGCGAACGCCAAGCTGCGCGGCTACAAGTCCGCCGTGGCCGCCAGCCTGGCCGGCAACGACATCCCGGAGGAGGTCTACCGCACGCTGGTGGCAGAGGCGAACAACGGCCTGCCCACGCTGCACCGCTACTTCAAGCTTCGGCAGAAGATGCTGAAGCTGCCGGACCTGCATTATTACGACATCTATCCGGCGCTGGTCGAACTGGGGAAGGAATACCCGGTCGACATGGCCGGTGAGCTGACCCTGGCCGCCACCCGGCCGCTGGGCGACGAATACCAGGGCATGCTGAAGCAGGCGATCTCCGAACGCTCGATGCATGTCTTCCCGGCGGAGGGCAAGCGCTCCGGCGCCTACCAGACCGGCGTCTACGGGGTGACCCCGTTCGTCTTCCTGAACCACCAGAACAATTTCGACAGCGTCAGCACCTATGCCCATGAATGGGGCCACGGGATGCACACCGCGCTGGCGAACAAGAACCAGCCCTTCGAGACAGCGGATTATTCCCTGTTTGTGGCGGAGATCGCCTCCATCACCAACGAGATCCTGCTCTCCGACTTCATGCTGGAGCAGGCTGGGTCGAAGGAGGAGCGGCTCTATTATCTCGGCCACGCTCTGGAGAGCATGCGTGGCACCTTCTTCCGCCAGACCATGTTCGCCGAGTTCGAGCTGGCCACCCATGACGCGGTCCAGCAGGGCGAAGCCCTCTCCGGCAAGAAGATGACGGAGATCTATTGCGGCCTGCTGAAGAAGTATCATGGCGCCGATCAGGGCGTGATGAACATCGACCCGGCCTACTGCCAGGAATGGGCCTACATCCCGCACTTCTACCGGCCCTTCTACGTCTACCAGTACGCTACCTCCATGGCGGCCTCGGCCTACTGGGCCGAGCAGGTGGAGACCGGCGGGGAGAAGGTACGCGAGCAGTACCTGAACATCCTGCGCGCCGGTGGCTCGCAGTACCCGTACCAGCTCCTGAAGAAGGCCGGACTCGACATGGCCACCCCGGCTCCCTATCAGGCCCTGATCAAGCGCATGAGCGCCATCATGGATGAGATGGAGAAGATCCTGAACGACAAGACCTGATGCGTTGCGGCTGACCGCCCGCATTGAGGAATCGGCCGCAAACGTGTAGGACTTCCCGGCCCGGAGGCACACAGCCTTCGGGCCGTTCTTCTTTGTGCGGAGCAGGTCATATGCAGCCGATGTGGCGGATCGCGTTCGAGGTGCCGGAGGCCTGTGTGCCCGCCTTCGCCGAGCTGGTGGAGCCCCATGTGGATGCCGTCTCCACCTTCGAATTGCAGGAAGGCGGGCAGTGGCTGATCGAGGGCACCAGCTACAATGAGCCTGACACCGGCCGCATCTCCACCAAGATCGCCGTCATGGCCGCCGCCATGGGCATTCCGGAGCCGGAATTCACGGCCGAGCCGCTGCCGCCCATCGACTGGGTGACCAAGACCTACCTGTCCTTCCCGCCGATCCAGGCCGGCCGCTTCTTCATCCATGGCAGCCACCACAAGAAGCCGGTGCCCGTGGGCTGCATCGGCCTCCAGATCGAGGCCGCGATGGCCTTCGGCTCGGGCGAGCATGCCACGACCCAGGGATGCCTGCGCGCCATCTCCGACCTGCGGAAGTCGCGCAAGATCGCCAACGCGCTCGACATGGGCTGCGGCTCCGGCATCCTGGCCTTCGCCATCGCCAAGCTCTGGAAAATCCCGGTGGTGGGCGTCGATATCGATGCCCTCTCCATCGAGATCGCGACGGAGAATGCCCGCCTGAACCGGGTGGACCAGTATGTGAAGCTCTTCACCGGCAACGGCTACCGCACCAACGCGGTGCGGAAGGGCGGGCGGCATGGCGTCTATGACGTGATCGTCGCCAACATCCTGGCCCGCCCCCTGGCCCGCATGGCCCCGGACTGCCGCCGCCATCTGAAGCGCGGCGGCCTCGCCATCTTCTCCGGCCTGCTGCACCGGCAGGAGCCGCTGGTGATCAACGCCCACCGCGCCCAGGGAATGAAGCTGGTGAAGCGCTACCGGCTCGGCGACTGGTCTACCCTGGTGATGAAGGGCTGAGCCGGCCTTATACGCGTTCTCACGGATGGTGACCCATCCGTGAGCTTCAGACGCCAGCGCCGCTCCGCGGCTCGGCTTACGCCGCAGAGGCGGCGTGGCGGTAGTAGTCGCCGATAACAGCTCTCGATGAGTTGCCTTCGTCGAGAGCTGTTGTTACTCCCGCGGCGGCACGGTCGGTTGTTCCACCGGCTCCGGCGGCGCCCCGTCGGGCAGGAACTGCGGTTCCGTGGCGATGCGCTCCGCTGGAAGTTCGTCGGGGGACGGCGCCTCGGCGGACTCGTCGGTCACGGGCGGCGCTTCGGCCTCGTCGGTTGCGACGGCATCGGCGGGTTCGTCCATGGCGGCGCTTTCCTCATCCGCGCCGCTGGCGACCGCGATGCCTGACTGCTCCGGCGGCAGGGCGGCATTGCTGTCCATGTTGCCCGCCGCGACATCCTCCGGAACCGCTTCCCCGGCCCAGGCCGGAGCGGTCAGCAGGGCGGCGAGCAGGGCTAGCGTTCCAATGGTTGGCCTGTGCATGGGTTCTCCTCTCGTTCGGTGATCGGCTCGGTGATCGGTTGCCACTCCAACAGCCGACGGCCGATCCTGTCCGGCCCCTTGCGCCGCCAAGCGGGTGGTTCTAGCTTCCGCTCAGACCGCGCCCCTGGCGCCCCACAGACCGGTGAGTTGACCCCGTGGCCTCCAGCACCCCCGCCTATCGTGGCGATGCCGACCTTGCCCGCCTGCTCCAGGAGGCCGGAATCGGCCGGTCCGTGGAGGATATCCGCGACCTGATCGCCGGCGTGAATGCCGCCCCGGACGGCAGCCGCCCGGACCGCTGGCTGGAGCTGGTGGGCGTGGAGCTTCCGGCGGAGCTGGAGGCCCAGTTGCGGGCGCTGCGCGACATGGTGGCCCGACCGGTGCTGCCGCAGCAGGGCGACCATGCCGACCGGCTGGGCCGCCTCCGCGCCGAGTTGCAGCGCCGCGGCCTGCACGGATTCGTCGTTCCCCGCGCCGATGAGCATCAGGGCGAATATGTGCCGCTGCGGGCCAACCGCATGGCCTGGCTGACCGGCTTCACCGGGTCCGCCGGCATGGTGGTGGTGACGCTCGACGCGGCCGCCATCTTCGTGGATGGCCGCTACACGCTCCAGGTCCGGCAGCAGGTGGACGCCGCCTCCTACGACTATCGCAGCCTGACCGACGAGTTCCATGGCGACTGGGCCGCCGCCAACCTGCGCGCCGGCCAGAAGCTGGGCTTCGATCCCTGGCTGGTGACCGTGGGCTGGGTAGAGCGGATGCGCGCCGCCCTGGCCCGGACAGGGGCCGAGCTGGTGGCGCTGGACAGCAACCCGGTGGATGCCGTCTGGCACGACCAGCCGCCGCCGCCCCTGGGCCTGATCGAACCGCACCCGGTGGAGTTCGCCGGCAAGTCCAGCGCCGACAAGCGGGCGGAGGTGGCGGCGGAGCTGCGGGCGCATCAGACCCGCGCCGCCATGCTGACCCAGCCGGACAGCATCGCCTGGCTGCTGAACATCCGCGGCTCCGACGTGCCCTGCACGCCGCTGCCGCTCAGCTTCGCCATTGTGCGCGACACCGGCGACGTGGACTGGTTCGTCGATGGCCGCAAGCTGGCCCCCGACCTGGCCCTCCATCTCGGCAACCAGGTCTCCGTGCGCGCACCGGAGGAGCTGGGGCCGGCGCTGGACGCGCTGGGGGCGGAGAAGGCCGCCGTCCGCGTCGATCCGGCCACGGCCGCCGTCTCCATCTTCGACCGGCTGCATGCCGCCGGGGCCAGGGTGGAGCGGGAAGCGGACCCCTGCGTCATGCCCAAGGCCATGAAGAACCCGGTGGAGCTGGAGGGCGCCCGCGCCGCCCACCGGCGCGACGGGGCGGCCATGGTCCGCTATCTGGCCTGGCTGGACCGGGAAGCGCCGAAGGGCGGTCTGGATGAGATCGCGGCGGCCGAGCGGCTGCTGGAGACCCGCAGGCAGGTCGCCGATTTCCGCGACCAGTCCTTCGACACCATCGCCGGGGCCGGCCCGAACGGCGCCATCGTCCACTACCACGCCCAGCCGGAGACGAACCGGAAGATCGAGCGGGACAGCCTGTTCCTGCTGGATTCGGGCGGGCAGTATCTGGACGGCACCACCGACATCACCCGCACCATCGCCGTGGGCACGCCCTCGGCGGAGATGAAGCGGCATTTCACGCTGGTGCTGAAGGGCAATATCGCCCTGTCCGTCGCCCGTTTCCCCAAGGGCACCACCGGCTCCCAGCTCGACGCGCTGGCGCGCCAGTTCCTGTGGGCGGAGGGGCTGGATTACGATCACGGCACCGGCCATGGCGTCGGCAGCTTCCTGTCGGTGCATGAGGGGCCGGCGCGCATCGCCAAGATCCCCAGTACCGTGGCGCTCCAGCCCGGCATGATCCTGTCCAACGAGCCCGGCTACTACAAGACCGGCGCCTACGGCATCCGGATCGAGAACCTGATCGTGGTGCAGCCGGTCGAGGTGCCGGGGGCGGAGCGGCCCATGCTGGGCTTCGAGATCATTACCCTCTGCCCCATCGACCGCCGGCTGGTGGATGCGTCCCTGCTGACCGCGGCGGAGCGGGAGTGGCTGAACAGCTACCACGCCCGCGTCCGCGAGACCCTGTCGCCCCTGGTGGAGGGGGCGGAGCGGGACTGGCTGGTGCTGGCGACCGAGGCGGTGTGAGCCGTACCATCCCCTCTCCAGGTTCTTCCCCGTCATCCCGGCGCAAGGCCGGACCCAGGGCCACAGGCATCGTTCTCGGGCCCCGGCCCTGTCCGGGATGACGGAAAATCCGGGGAAGGGGCGCACGGCATGCGGCGGAGGGATCATGGGGGCGGACGGGTTGGACATGGTCTCGCGTGCTGACGACGCCCCGCTTTACCAGCGGGTGAAGGCCCATGTGCTGGACCGGATCGCGGTCGGGGAGCTGAAGCCCGGCGACCGCGTGCCGTCGGAGCATGAGCTGGTCGCCGCACTGGGCGTCAGCCGCATGACCGCCAACCGGGCGCTCCGCGAACTCACGGCGGAAGGGCGGTTGACCCGTACCGCCGGTGTGGGCACCTTCGTCGCCGCGGCCAAGCCGGTGGGCACGGTGCTGGAAATCCGCAACATCGCGGATGAGATCCGGGAGCGCGGCGGCACCCACAGCGCCGATGTGCTGCACCTGGCGGAGGAGGAGGCGCCGGCCGCCGTGGCCGCCGCCTTCGACCTCGCGCCCGGCACGCCGCTCTACCACTCGATCCTGCTGCACCGGGAGAATGGACGGCCCTTGCAGATCGAGGATCGCTGGGTCCTGCCGGCCGCGGCCCCTGGCTATCTCGCGCTGGACTTCACCCGCATCACCCCCTCCCGCCACCTGCTGGACGAGGCCCCGGTGGTGGAGGTGGAGCATCTGGTGGAAGCCATCCTGCCCGATGCCCGCACGGCCCGACTGCTGGAGATGGAGGCGGGCGAGCCCTGCCTGCGCCTTTCCCGCCGCACCTGGACGGACGGCCCCGCCGGCCGCGTCGCCTCCCTTGCCGACTTCCTCTATCCCGGCTCCCGCTACCGCCTCGGCGGACGGTTCAGGCCGGTTTAGAGCGCTGCCGCTTGGGTTTCTCCGGTGTTATGATCGTGGTCCAAGAGATGGAGGCCCTCATGCCGGATACCGTTGCAATCCAGGTCGACCGGGAGCTGGCCGCCTCCCTGGAAAGGCTAGCCCGTGACCAGGGCCGCCGGCTTGAGGAACTGACGGAAGATGCCATCCGCGCCCTGATCGTTCTGGATGGGCTCGAGCGGAATATCCCCGCTCCTCCTGGAATGCTGTCGGCGGCGGAACAGGAGGCGGAAACCCTGATGGCCATTGCCTCCATCGCATCCGGCCAGGGTCTTTCGGAAGAGGACATGGACAAGGTCTTCGACAGTCTCCTTGCCCAGGATGGCGCCCGTTCGTGAGGTTGGTCTTTTCGCAGCAGTTCGTGGATCGGCTGCACGAAATCCATGCTTATGTCAGCCAGCACAATCCGCGGGCGGCGCGCGCGCAGGTTCAGCTCCTGCGCCAAGCGGCGAAGCGCCTACGGAGCTTTCCGCATCTTGGGCATCCGGCAGCCGTCGTCGGCACGCGGGACCTGAAAGTTCCCGGAACGCCCTTCCTCCTGCGTTACCGCGTCGGAACGGATGTGATCGAGATGTTGGCGATCTTCCATGAACGGCAGCGGCGCGATTAGGCCGGCCATGCCGCAGGCACCCCGCCCATGACCCTTCCCACGCAGGCGCTGCCGCCCAGCCAGTAGGCCAGCTCCGCCGGGCGCTCCACCTCCCAGATGGCGAGGTCGCAGGCCTTGCCCGGTTCCAGCGTGCCGATCTCATCGGCGAGGCCCAGCGCCTTCGCGGCATTCCGGGTGGCGCCGGCCAGCGCCTCGGCAGGCGTCAGGCGGAACAGGGTGCAGGCCATGTTCAGCATCAGCAGCAGGGAGCGGGCAGGGCTGGTGCCGGGGTTCAGGTCGGTGGCGATGGCCATGGGAATGCCGCGGGCCCGCATCTCCGCCACCGGCGGGGCCTGCGTCTCCCGCAGCAGGTAGAAGGCCCCGGGCAGCAGCACCGCCACGGTCCCCGCCCGCGCCATCGCGTCCAGCCCGGCCGCGGTCACATATTCCAGATGGTCGCAGGACAACGCCCCGTAGCGGGCGGCCAACGCCGCCCCGCCCTGGTCCGACAGTTGCTCCGCATGCAGCTTGACGGGCAGGCCATGGTCGCGGGCGGCCTGGAACACGAGCTCCGTCTCCGCCGCGGTGAAGCCGATCGTCTCGCAGAAGGCGTCCACCGCATCGGCCAGCCTCAGCCTCGCCGCCTCCGGCACGATTTTCCGGCAGACCAGCTCCAGATAGCCGGCGCGGTCCTGCCTGTATTCCGGCGGCAGGGCGTGGGCGGCCAGCAGGCTGGTCCTGACCCGGATGCCCGTCTCCGCCCCCAGCCGCCGGGCGGCGCGCAGCATCTTGAGTTCGGAGTCCAGCTCCAGCCCGTATCCGGACTTCACCTCCAGCGTCGTCACCCCCTCCGCCAGCAGCGGGGCGATGCGGCGGGCGGCGGCGGCCACCAGCTCCCCTTCCGGCGCGGCGCGGGTCAGGGCGACGCTGCGGTTGATGCCGCCGCCGGACCGGGCGATGTCGGCATAGGAGGCGCCGTTCAGCCGCATCTCCCACTCCTCCACCCGGTCGCCGCCGAACACCGCATGGGTGTGGCAGTCGATCAGGCCCGGCGTGACCCAGCGCCCTTCCAGCCCCACCACGCGCCTCGCAAGCTCCTCCGGCCGGCCGGGCAGGTCCGCCGCCGCCCCGATCCAGGCGATGCGCCCGTCCTTGGCCGCGAGCGCCCCGCCGCGGATCGTGCCATAGGGGTCCGCCCCCTCCGCCATGGTGGCCAGATGGCCGCCGAGCCAGAGCGTGTCCCAGGGTGCTGCGCTCATATCACCTGCTCCATCTGCTCCCTCTCCCCGCGAGGGAAAAGGGAAACCGAAACCTATCCTGCCGGGCGGCTTGTGCGCCGTCCATGGGCGCGATAGGATGCCTGTATATACAGGATGCAAGCCGGAAAGGACACAGAGGTGCGCGCCTTTTTCGCCGACCGCGTCCGGCTGCCGGATAGCTGGGCCGGGAATGTCAGGATCGAGGTGGATGGGGACGGCACCATCGCCGCCGTCCAGCCCGGCGGCGCGCCGGACGGGGCCGTCCGCCTGTCCGGTCCCGTGGTGCCCGGCATGGCCAATCTCCATTCCCATGCCTTCCAGCGGGCCATGGCCGGGCTGGCGGAGCGGGGGGCGGTCAGCGGGGACAGCTTCTGGTCCTGGCGGCGCACCATGTACGACTTCGTCGCCAAGCTGACGCCCGAGGATGTGGAGGCGATCTCCGCCCATCTCTATGTGGAGATGCTGAAGGGCGGCTATACCGGCGTGGCGGAGTTCCACTATCTGCACAACGCCCCGGACGGGAAGCCCTATGCCGATGCCGCGGCCATGTCCCGCGCCGTTGTCGCGGGGGCGCGGAACGCCGGAATCGCGCTGACGCACCTGCCGGTGCTGTACATGACCGGCGGGCTGGACCAGCGGCCGCTCACCAGCGGGCAGCGCCGGTTCCAGGGCACGCCCGCCGGGATGTTTGAGCTGCTGCAGGCGCTGGAGGCGGAGCAGGGGCCGGAGCTTCGCCTCGGCCTCGCCCTGCATTCCCTGCGCGCCGTGCCCGCCCGCCCCATGCGCGAGGCGGTGGCGGAGATGGCCCGGCGGGACCCCGCCGCCCCCATCCACATCCATGTGGCCGAGCAGCTCAAGGAGGTGGAGGAGTGCCTGTCCCACCTCGGCGCGCGACCGGTGGAATTCCTGCTGGGCGAGGTGGAGGTGGACCGGCGCTGGTGCCTGGTCCACGCCACCCACATGACCGATGCGGAGGCCGTGCGCGTGGCGGAGAGCGGGGCCATCGCCGGCCTCTGCCCCACGACGGAGGCCAATCTGGGCGACGGGCTCTTCCGGTGGGAATCCTTCCGCCGCGCCCGCGGCCGGTTCGGCGTCGGCTCCGACAGCCATGTGTCGCTGGATGCGCGGGAGGAGCTGCGGCTGCTGCATTACGGCCAGCGCCTGATCTCCGGCCGCCGCGCCTACGATCTGCCGGGCCGGACCCAGCATCTGGGCGCGCGGCTGTGGCTGGACGCGGCGGAGGGCGGGGCGCAGGCGCTGGGCCGTGCCACGGGCCGGATCGAGGCCGGCTGCCGCGCCGACTGGCTGGTCCTGGATGCCGACCATCCGGCGCTGATGGAGCGGGAGGGCGACCTGCTGCTGGATGCGCTGATCTTCGTGAATGCCGGCGGCAGTCCGATCACCCACAGCTTCATCGGCGGCCGCTGCGTGATCGACCATGGCCGCCACGCCCGCGAGGAGGAGATATCCCGCCGCTACCGGCAGACGTTGCGGCGGCTTCTCGCATGAGGCCTGTCGCAATCCGGCCCTTCGGGCCTCCTTGCGACCTACCGGGCCGTAGGTCGCATGCAGCATAGCGGAATGCGACATCCACCTTCGCCAAGCGCCCGGAATGCCCAATAAGCCCGACCAAGGACCCGAAGCCCCATGGCCACCCGTCGCGACAACACCCGCATTATCCGCTCACCCCGCGGCCTGACGCTGAACGCCAAGTCCTGGCAGACGGAGGCGCCGCTGCGCATGCTGATGAACAACCTCGACCCGGAGGTGGCAGAGAATCCGCAGGAGCTGGTGGTCTATGGCGGGATCGGCCGGGCGGCGCGGGACTGGGAGAGTTTCGACCGGATCGTGGAGACGCTGAAGCGGCTGGATGACGACCAGACCCTGCTGGTGCAGTCCGGCAAGCCGGTAGGCGTGTTCCGCACGCACAAGGACGCGCCGCGGGTGCTGCTGGCCAACTCCAACCTGGTGCCGGGCTGGGCGAACTGGGAGCATTTCCATCACCTGGATCGGCTCGGCCTGATGATGTACGGCCAGATGACGGCCGGGTCCTGGATCTATATCGGGACCCAGGGCATTGTCCAGGGCACCTACGAGACGTTTGTCGAGGTCGGCCGGCGGCATTACGGCGGCGACCTCTCGGGCAAGTGGATACTCACCGCCGGGCTGGGCGGCATGGGCGGGGCGCAGCCGCTGGCCGCCACCATGGCCGGGGCCTCCTGCCTGGCCGTGGAGTGCCAGCCCAGCCGCATCGACCGCCGGATCGAGACCCGCTATCTGGATCGCCGCACCGATAGCCTGGAACAGGCCATGGGCTGGATCGGGGAGGCGAAGGCAGCGGGGCGGCCGGTCAGCGTCGGCCTGCTGGGTAATGCGGCGGAGCTGTTCCCCGAAATCCTGCGCCGCTCGCGGGAGGATGCAAGCTACCGCCCCGACGCCGTCACCGACCAGACCAGCGCCCACGATCCCGTGAACGGCTACCTGCCCGCCGGCTGGAGCCTTGAGCGCTGGGTGGAGATGCGGGAGCGCGATCCGCAGGCGGTGGCCGCGGCCGCCAAGCGCTCCATGGTCCTCCATGTCCAGGCCATGCTGGACTTCCACGCCATGGGCGTGCCGACGCTGGATTACGGCAACAACATCCGGCAGATGGCGAAGGATGAGGGGCTGGCGAACGCCTTCGACTTCCCCGGCTTCGTGCCGGCCTATATCCGCCCGCTCTTCTGCCGCGGCGTCGGCCCCTTCCGCTGGGCCGCCCTTTCCGGCGATCCGGAGGACATCCGCAGAACGGATGAGAAGGTGAAGGAGTTGATGCCGCACGACCGGCACCTGCACCGCTGGCTGGACATGGCGCGGGAGCGCATCGCCTTCCAAGGCCTGCCGGCGCGCATCTGTTGGGTGGGGCTGGGCGACCGGCACCGCATCGGTCTCGCCTTCAACGAGATGGTGGCGCGCGGCGAGATCGGGCCGCTGGTCATCGGGCGCGACCATCTGGACAGCGGCTCCGTCGCCAGCCCGAACCGGGAGACGGAGGCCATGCGGGACGGGTCCGACGCCGTGTCCGACTGGCCGCTGCTGAACGCGCTGCTGAACTGCGCCAGCGGGGCCACCTGGGTCAGCCTGCACCATGGCGGCGGCGTCGGCATGGGCTACAGCCAGCATTCCGGCATGGTGATCCTGGCGGACGGAACGGAGGATGCCGCCCGCCGGATCGGGCGCGTGCTGTGGAACGACCCCGCCACCGGCGTGATGCGCCACGCCGATGCGGGGTACGGGATCGCGGTGGATTGCGCGAGGGAGCAGGGGTTGGATCTGCCGATGCTCGCGTAGGTCGGATCAAGCCGGAGGCGCTGATCCGACGCACCCTGTCCGTTCTGCGGCGTTGTTGGATTTCGTGCTTGTCCTCGACCGCTGTGTCGGATCATCGCTACGCTCGATCCGACCTACGGACCACCGGAAAGGTCTTTGCCCATGTCCATCCGCCCCTACGTCTTCTCCCCCGGTTCCGTTCCGCTGCTGGTGTCCATCCCGCATGCGGGCACGGAGGTGCCGGTCTATCTGACCTCGCGGCTCAGCCAGCCGGCCCACGCGCTGCCGGACACGGACTGGCATGTGGACAAGCTGTACGACTTCCTGGGCGATCTCGGCGCGTCGGTGATCGCGGCGACGCGGAGCCGCTACGTGGTGGACCTGAACCGGCCCAGCACGGATGAAAGCCTCTATCCCGGCCAGACCACCACCGGACTGTTCCCGCAGGAAACCTTCCTCGGCGACGCGGTCTGGTCCGCCCCGCCGCATGAGGATGAGAAGAACCGCATCATCGCGGAGATCTGGAAGCCCTATCACGACCGCATCCGGATGGAGCTGGACCGGCTGGTGGCGGAGCATGGCTTCGCCTGCCTGTGGGAGGCGCATTCCATCGCCCCCGTGCTGCCGCGCCTGTTCGAGGGCGCGCTGCCCGACCTCAATCTGGGCACCAACGATGGCGCCGCCTGCCCGGACGAGATCGCGCAGGGCATGCTGGATGTGGTCGAGGCCGACGGGCGCTACAGCGCCGTGCTGAACGGCCGGTTCAAGGGCGGCTACATCACCCGCCATTTCGGCCAGCCGCAGAACCGCATCCTCGCCTTCCAGCTCGAGATCGCGCAGAGCGCCTACATGGCCGACGGCTCCTGGTACGGGGAGGGCGGGATCGTCGCTCCGCCGCCGCGCCTCGACTTCGAAAAGGCGGAAACGCTGCGCCCGCTTCTGCGCCGCATGATGCAGACCTACCTGTCGGCCGCGGCCGACCATCTGGAGACCCAGGCATGAGCATGCCGCTCACCCTCATTCCCGGCCACCTGACCCTGTCCAGCATGCGCGCCACCCTGTCCGGGCCGGTGCGGCTGGAGATGCGGGGCGAGGATCTTGAGTGTGCGGCCGCCAGCGCGCGCATCGTGGCGGAGGTGATCGGGGCGGGGAAGACCGTCTATGGCATCAATACCGGCTTCGGCCTGCTGGCCAAGACCCGCATCGGCACCGACAAGCTGGCGGAGCTTCAGCGCAATCTGGTGCTGAGCCATGCCACCGGCACCGGGCCGCTGCTGGAGGACGGGGTGGTGCGGCTGATCATGGTGCTGAAGATCGCCAGCCTGCTGCGCGGCTTCTCCGGCATCCGGCCGGAGGTGATCCGCGCCCTGGCCGATCTGGTGGAGCGGGAGGTCTATCCCTGCGTGCCGGCCAAGGGCAGCGTCGGCGCCTCCGGCGACCTCGCCCCGCTGGCCCATCTGGTGGCCCCGCTGATCGGGGAGGGGGAGGTGCGCCACAGGGGCCGGGTGATGCCGGCGGCGGAGGGGCTGGCGCTGGCCGGGCTCGGCCCGGTCGAGCTGGGGCCGAAGGAAGGGCTGGCCCTGCTGAACGGCACGCAGGTGTCCACCGGCCTGGCGCTGGCCGGGCTGTTCTCGGCGGAACGGGTGTTCGACGCCGCGGTGGTGGCCGGCAGCATGAGCGTGGATGCCGCCCGCGGCAGCGACACGCCCTTCGATCCCCGCATCCATGCCGTGCGCGGCCAGCGCGGGCAGATGGATGTGGCCGCCGCCTACCGCCGCATGCTGGCCGGCAGCGAAATCCGCGCCAGCCATATCGACTGCTCCCGCGTGCAGGACCCCTATTGCCTGCGCTGCCAGCCCCAGGTGATGGGGGCGGCGCTGGACCAGATCCGCATGGCCGCCGCCACCCTGGCGGTGGAGGCCAATGGCGTCACCGACAATCCCCTGGTCTTCCCGCCGGAGCGGGAGGGGGAGAGCGGAAGCATCCTGTCCGGCGGCAACTTCCATGCCGAGCCCGTGGCCATGGCCGCCGACCAGTTGGCGCTGGTTCTGACGGAAATCGGCAACCTGTCGGAACGGCGCAGCGCCATGCTGGTGGACCCCAACCACAATGGCGGGCTGCCGGCCTTCCTGGTGCGGGACGGCGGCGTGAACAGCGGCTTCATGATCGCCCAGGTCACGGCGGCGGCGCTGGCGTCGGAGAACAAGGGCCTGGCCCATCCCGCCAGCGTGGACAGCATCCCCACCAGCGCCAACCAGGAGGATCACGTCTCCATGGCCACCTGGGCCGCGCGCCGCCTGCTGGACATGGCCGACAATACGGTGGGCATCGTGGCGGTGGAGCTGCTGGCGGCGGCGCAGGGCGTGGATTACCACCGGCCGCTGAACAGCAGCGCCGGGCTGGAGCGGGCGCATGCGGCCCTTCGCGCCCGAGTCGCCTTCTGGGACCGGGACCGCTACTTCGCCCCGGACATCGCCGCGGCCAAGACGCTGATCCAGGATGGAAGCATATCTAGCGGAACGGAGTGGCTGGAGGTGTGAAGTAACGGGGATCTGTTTCAATTATTTCTGTCAGGATTCATTCCCGTTTCACTTGCGGTATTTTGGATAGGGACTGTGTTTATTCCTTGGTTGCGAGTGCCATTTATGTAAAGTGCCGGCCAGTCCTCGAACCTTTCCGGTGATGAACATGCGCTCCGCCTCCGCCGCCGCCCTGATCGGGCTGGCCTTCCTGTCCGCCGCCCCGGCTTCCGCCAGCGACTTCGGCGTGCCCGAGAATTACCGCCTGTCCCTGGAGACGGCGGAAACCTGCCACACCGCCATGATGGCCGTGATGACCGATGCCAAATCCGACGCCAAGCTGAAGGCCGAGCTGGCCGCCTTCGGCAAGGATGACGAGGAGGAGGAGGACGAGGACGGCGATGAGAACGGCAACACCCTGACGGTGCAGGAAGCCACCGCCCGGATGGAGGAACTCGCCCCCACCGCCGCCCGCACCATGTCCCGCAAGGGCTGCGCGCCGGAGGCCTTCTGGACCTCCATGATGGCGATGATCGAGGCCGGGATGTACATGGCGGTCAGCCAGATGGGCGGGGAGATGGAAATCCCGGCCGTGACCAAGGAGAACATCGCCGTGCTGACCAAGCACCAGGCCCGGTTCGAGAAGATGGGGGCCGAGCAGCGGGCCGCTTCCGAGGCGCTGGGCCTGGAATAGCTCAGCGCAGCAGCATCTTCAGCAGCCGGTCGATCCGCCCGCCGAAGGGCGGGCGGGTCATGAAGCTGCCGTTCAGGCGGGGCTGGCTGAACACGCCGCGGGCGTGGCTGAAGGTGCGGAATCCCGCCTCCCCGTGATAGGCTCCGATGCCGCTGTCGCCCACCCCGCCGAAGGGCAACTCCTCCTGCACGCAATGTAGCAGGGTGTCGTTCAGCGTGACGCCGCCGGACAGCGTCCGCTCCAGCGTCCTGTCCACCACCGACCTGTCCTCGCTGAACAGATACAGCGCCAGGGGGCGAGGGCGGTCGTTGATATAGGCGTAGGCGTCCTCCAGCGACGCATAGGGCACGATGGGAAGCAGGGGGCCGAAGATCTCCTCCTGCATCACCTCCGCCGTGTCCGGCACCTCGGCGATCAAGGCGGGGGCCATTTTGCGCCGGGCGGGGTCCAGGACTTCCCTGGCCGGGTTGATCTCCATGATCCTCGCGCCGCGTTGGCGCGCATCCTCCACCAGCGCCGCAAGCCGGCGGTGGTGGCGGTCATTGATGATGGACGAGTAGTCGGGGTTGTGGCCAAGGCTGGGATAGAGCTTGGCGACGGCGGCCTGGAAGGCGGTGGTGAACGCCTTCTCCTTGTCCCGCGGCACCAGCACATAGTCCGGGGCGATGCAGGTCTGGCCGGCATTGAACAGCTTGCCCGCCGCGATGGTCTCCGCCGCCTTCTCCACCGGATAGTCGGGAGCGACGATGGTAGGGGACTTGCCGCCCAGCTCCAGCGTCACTGGCACCAGATTTTCCGCCGCCGCCCGCATCACGATCCGGCCCACGGCGGTCGAGCCGGTGAAGAGCAGGTGATCGAACTTCAAGCGGGAAAAGGCCTGCGCCACCTCCGGCCCGCCCTCCACCACGGATACTTCGGTGGCGTCGAACACCTCCGCCAGCAGACGCTGGATCAGGTCGCCGGTGCGCGGGGTGAATTCGGACGGCTTGATCATGGCCCGGTTGCCCGCCGCGATGGCGGCCACCAGCGGCGCCAGGGTGAGCTGGACCGGGTAGTTCCAGGGGCTGATGATGCCGACCACGCCCAGCGGCTGGTAATGCACCCTGGCCTTGCCCGGCCAGAAGGCGATGTCCACCGGCCGGCGCTTCGGCTTCATCCAGCCGCGGAAATTGCGGCGGGCGTGGCGGATGCCGGCCAGGACCGGGAAGATGTCGGCCAGCTTCGTTTCGTGGGCGGAACGGTGGCCGAAATCCTGGCGCACCGCCTCCACCAGCGGCTCCTGGTACTTCAGCA
This sequence comes from Indioceanicola profundi, assembly GCF_003568845.1. Classification (NCBI taxonomy): domain Bacteria; kingdom Pseudomonadati; phylum Pseudomonadota; class Alphaproteobacteria; order Rhodospirillales; family Azospirillaceae; genus Indioceanicola; species Indioceanicola profundi. Next base: position 98,437 of record NZ_CP030126.1, read on the forward strand.
GCGCCTTGGCCAGCCCGTCCAGCGCCGCGGCGCGCCGCTCCGCCGTCAGGGGGCCTTGCTCCAGATAGGCCTTGCGCTGGGCCGCCAGGATGCCGGCCAGCTTCTGGTCGGGGCTGCCGACCCGGTTCCGCACGTCCTGGACGGGGAACTCGATGATGGCGTCGGTCATGGCGGCTCCTCCCCTTTGTCCGGGCCGGTGCGGCGGGCGGGTGCCTGTCAGATGATGGCACGCCCGAGTCTTGGCAATGCCCCGGCAGGGCCGGAACACGCGGTCGGGGTTATCAACATCAGCTACGGCGGAACCGCTCGACCTTGATGATGCGATAGCCCTGGGAGGAAGGAAACCGCGATTCCGCGCGATGGCGGGCGTCGCGCTCCGTGGCGCTGCCGACCAGGCAGATGCGGCCCATGGCCCATTCCTGCGCAGTCGGCGAGCCGCCGCCGGCCGTGGAGGTGAGGTCCGGATTGGCAACCGTAACCTCCCACAGCCGGCCGTGGATGAGGGTGGATTTATCGAAGACGAACAGGCGCTGCTTCGGCACGTCCAGGGCGGTCTGCAACTGCACCTCCGCCTCCTCCTTCTGGTCGGCCAGCCGGTCGCGTTCCAGCAGGATCGCAGCAAGCTTCGTCTCCTCCTGGCCGATCATGTCCAGCAGGGTGCCGATGCCCCCATTCAGCTCCCCTCGCTGCCGGTCCAGCCGCTCCGCCTCGCGGCGGCTTCCGGCCATATCCGACTCCATCCGGCGCAGCCCCACGGCCAGATAGGCGAGGCAGCCCAGGAAGATCAGCAGAAAGGCGATGTTCACCAGCATGAAGGCGCGTCCGCCCTATTCCGCCGCGGCGCGGGACAGGGGCTTGGACCGGCCTTGCGGCCGGGCCGGGGCAGGCGCCGCCTGCTGGCCGGACGCGGGATCGAGCCCGGAAAGCTGGAAACCGCTCTCAGACGGAAAGGCGCGGCGGGCCAGCTCCGCCGCCTGTGGAGCGGTTTCGGCCCAGACCTCCAGATGGTGGCGCGCGCCGCGCAACGGCCCGTCCGTGACGGCAACCCGGTTGACGGTCAGCATCGGCCCCAGCCCCAGGGCACTCGTGAACAGGCGGCGGTGCCCGCCCGGGTCCCCCAGTTCATGTACCACCAAATAGCTGTCGGCTTTCGCCGCTCTGATGCGCCGCTGTGCCTCCATGATCTGGGTGTGCATGGACTTCACCTCCACCTCCGCATCGCGGGCGCGGTCCTGAAGGCGGCGGAACTGGTCGGTGAGTTGATCCTGCTGCCTGCGAAGCTGGGCGTTGCGGGCCTGCGCCGCCGCGATGCGTGTCCGCTGGGCGTGGGTCAGAACCTGCCGCGCAAGCGCCATTCCGACCGCCACCACCGCGCCCAGGACGGCGACGATGAACAGCGTTATGTCGAACGATACCGGGATCACGGGCCGGACGCTCCAGCTGGGCTCGGGTCGGCGGGACGATGCATCAAATTGTTGGTATTTCCAACACACAAGATTGTGCGCGTCGATCATGGCCGGGTCCTGCCGCGACCAAAACGCGTCCTGTCTGTTGTGCGGCACGGAAAACGAACGAATCTGGAGGACCGCATGGCCCAGCGACTGAGCGGGAAAACCGTGGTGATCACCGGCGCGTCGAGCGGCATCGGCCGCGCAACCGCCATCTCATTCGCGCGGGAGGGCGCCACCGTGGTGCTTGCTGCCCGGCGGGAGCAGGCGCTGCACGAGGTGGCGACCGAAGTTCATAATGCCGGCGGCCGGGCCATGGTCATTCCCACGGATGTGCGCGACCCCGCACAGATGCAGCGGCTGGCCGCCCGCGCCATAGACGCCTTCGACGGTATCGACATCTGGGTGAACAATGCCGGCGCATCCGCCTTCGGCAAGTTCGAGGAGATCCCGCAGGAGGCGTTCCATGCCGTCATGGACATTACCTTCTACGGCGTGGTGAACGGCATCCGCGCCGTGCTGCCCCATTTCAAGGAGCGCGGGCAGGGCACGATCATCACCACCGCCTCCGTCGTCGGGCGGGTGCCGTCGCCCTACCAGTCGCCCTATGTCGCGGCCAAGCACGCGGTCATGGGCTTCATCGAGGCCGTCCGCCAGGAGGTGGATCAGGACGGGTTCGAGGACATCTATCTCTGCGCCGTCCTGCCCGGCCCCGTCGACACCCCGTTCTGGCAGCATGCCGGCAACTACTCCGGCCGCGAAATCCAGGCGCTCCCCGGCATGGTGGAAGCGGAGAAGGTGGCTGACGCCATCCTGTCCCTGGCCTTCAAGCCGCAACGGGAGGTCGGCGTCGGCGTCTCCGCCCGGCTGCTGGAACTGGGCATGGCGGTGGCCGGCGGGCGGCTGGAGCGCTTCATGGGCCGCATGACCCAGGACAAGCAGTTCAAGGAAGCGGCGCACGGGCGGGACAATGGCACGCTGGGCCGGCCGGACCCATTCGGCACGGGGACGTCCGGCGGCTGGATGAAGCGCAGCCGTGCGAAGAAGAAGGCCGGGCTGAAGCGGCATGCCGGCAGCATCGGGCTCGGCGGGCTACTGGCCCTGGCCGTTCCCATCGGCGCCGCCGCCTACTATGCTGCCAACCGGCGTCACTGATCCGGCCGCGGCCGGGGGCTCGGCGCCGGCCGTCTGCTGCGGGAGGGGCGGGCGCCCCTCCCGCACCGGTATCCGTCGGGGCCGCTTGTCGGCTCCGCTGGGCAGCGGCGCGTCGCGGTCCCCGATCCAGGACAGCACGTCCCGCCAGACGACCTCCGCATTCAGGTCGCGCAGCAGCATGTGCCAGCCCTGCGGATAGACCGCCACGTCCGGCCCGGCAGCATCGGTGCGGAAGCTGGACAGCGCCCGGTTCACCGGCTCCGCCGGCAGGATGTCCTCATTGTCGCCATACAGCACCAGCACCGGCCCCGCGACCTTCGGCACGGCCTCCATGGCCTCGTCCATCAGGTTGGTCAGGCCCCAGACGGCGTCCACGCGGGTGGCCTTTATCACCTGCGGGTCGCGGCCCATGGCGCGCAGCATCTCGATATTGTCGGAGGCATAGCGGCGCACGCCCTTGGGCGGCGTCATCTCCAGCCAAGGAACGGTCCAACTGCCCACGGTCAGCGCCGCGCGCTGATAGAAGGGCATGGTGTCCCGGCTCCAGACCGCGGGCGCGGCCAGGATCGCCCCCTCCACACCGGGCGGCAGCCCGTGCTCCGCCAGCGCCGTCATCACCACGGCCCCGCCCATGCTGTGTCCCAGCAGGAAGACCGGCACGCCGGGATGCCGTTCCCGGATCGCGGCCGCGGCATCGAACAGGTCGGCATGCATGGTGTCCATGCCCGGCCAGATGCCACGGTTCGGCGTAGCCCCGAAGCCGCGCTGGTCGAAGGCATAGGTGGCGACGCCGTGCCGCGCCCAGTACGCCCCGGCCTCGGTGAAGGTGTTGGAATAGTCGTTGAAGCCGTGCAGGCCCAGAATCGCCGCCCGCGGTCGCCCTTCGGGCAGCCAGGACCGCAGCGGCAGGACCAGCCCGTCCGCGGTGCGGAACCCGTCCGCGGCCACCGCGGGCTGGGCCACCCGGTCGCCCATGGGCTGAAGGGCCGGGGCGCAGCCGCCCAGCGTGGCGGCGGCCAGCAGCACGGCGCCGGTCAGGATCGCCGCCGCGCGGCGGAGCTTCCGTCCCCTGCCGCGCCGGTCAGCGATACTCATCATCCCGTGCCGGCTGGGGCGCGCGGGTGAGTTGGAGGAACAGATCCTCCAGGTCGGACTCGACCGTGGACAGGTCGATGATGCCGAGGCCGGCCCCGGTCAGGGGACCCAGCACGTCGCCGACCTTGGTGCGGCTGGGCTGGTAGCGGATCACCAGATGCCGCGGGCTCCGCAGCTCCGCATCCAGCCTGGACAGGGCGGATGGAATCGTCTCCAGGTCACGGTCCAGCGTGACCACCAGCTCCTTGCGGTCCAGCCGTTTCAGCAGGTTATCCTTGGCATCGCAGGCCACCACGGTGCCGTGGTTGACGATGGCGATGGTGTCGCAGAGTTCCTGCGCCTCTTCCAGATAGTGGGTGGTCAGCACCACGGTGGTGCCGGCCTTGTTCAGCTCCCGCACATGCGCCCACAGGCTCTGCCGCAGTTCCACATCCACGCCGGCCGTCGGCTCGTCCAGCACCAGCACCGGCGGGGCGTGAACCATGGCCTTGGCCACCATCAGCCGGCGGCGCATGCCGCCCGACAGGGTGCGGGCATAGGCGTTGGCCTTGTCCTTCAGCCCCACCGCCTCCAGCAGCCGTTCCGTCTGCCGCTCCGCCTTCGGCACGCCGTAGAGGCCGGCCTGGAGGTCCAGCAGCTCCCGCGGGGTGAAGAAGGGATCGAGGTTCAGCTCCTGCGGCACCACGCCGATGGCGGCGCGGGCGCTGCGGGAATGCCGCTCGATGTCGATGCCCCAGATCTTCGCCGTGCCGCTGCTCTTGTTCACCAGCCCGGCCAGGATGTTGATGAAGGTGCTCTTGCCCGCCCCGTTGGGTCCCAGCAGCCCGTACAGGCTGCCGCGCGGAATGTTCAGGCTGATTCCCTTCAGCGCCTCCTTCGGGGGCGCGCCGCCGGCGGCCTTGTAGGTCTTGCGCAGATCGCTGACCTCGATCGCATTGACCGGAAGGGAAGCGGCGTCGGCGCTGGCGGCGGGTGCGCTGAGACTGTCGGGCATGCTGCTGGTCCTGGTATCTGGGCGCCGGCGGCTCCGGCAACCGGAGTCGCCGGCGCGCCTGCCGTGGGTAACACCCTGCCGCATATCGGGTCAATTCCGGGCCCCGTCAACAGTGCCGGCCGCCAACCCGGCCATGCGCGGAGCGGAGCCGCCTATGCGGAGACCAGCTCGTCCGCTGCCTCGGTCAGCAGGCTCGAGGCGGCCATCAGCGCGTCGATCGGCTCCATCCTGTGGGAGACGTCCAGATCGGCGAAGGACGCGGCCACGCGCCCGCCGGAATCCAGTACATAGGTGGCCGGAACGGGAAGGGACCAGTTCCTGTCGCCGTTGATCCGCTCCAGGTCCACGCCGAGCTGGCGGTAGATGTGACGCAGCATGGGCGGCAGGCTGTAGGACAGCCCCCAGGCGGCTGCCACGCTGTTCCCGGCATCGTGCAGCAGGTCGAAGGACAGGTTCAGCTTGGTGCGGGTCCGGAGGTTCTCCGCCACAGTCTGCGGGCTGACCGCCAGGACGGGAATCCGCAGCGCCCTGGCATAGGGCATCATCCGCTGCCATGCCGTCAGCTCCAGCCGGCAGAAGGGTGACCAGCCGCCCTGGATGAATGTGACCACTGCCGGCCCGCGGGCGAGGAGCCGGCCGAAATCCACCTCGCCGGCGACCCCTTCCAGGACGAAGGGAGGGATTCGGTCCCCGGTCCGGCGGGCGGACGTCAGCATGCCGCTGCTCCGCAGCAGCGTCTCCGCCACGCCGATCACCGCGGCCTTGTCCTCGCTCAGCCGGGCGAGGAAGGCCCGGCGCGCATTGACCAGCTCCTGTCGCAACGGCACGGCCATGCATCCCCGATCAGACCCGGCGGACGCATGCCGCTCCCGCCACAGGACCGGACGCGGTCTCTGCGAATTCGGGGTAGCACGGCTGTGTGAAACTTTTATGCGCGCGGGCCGGATCGGGCCGGCGGAGCACGCAAGCGTGCGGGTTGATCGCCGCGGGCAGTGCAGTATGATGCGCCCCGAATCCGACCCCGCCCAGATGGCGGGGCGCCTCCCTTTTTGAACGGGCCGACGAGCATGCAGCCGGTTGAGACCATCATTGTCGACGAGGATCAGGTTGGATGCGATGGCGGCGGCGGTGCGCTGGGCCACCCGCTGATCTACCTGACCATGGGCAAGGAGGGCCGCGTGGACTGCTCCTACTGCGGTCGCCGCTTCATCCAGTCGGAAGCGGGCAAGGCGCGGGCACACGGTCACGGGCATTGAGCGGACAGCGACTCAGCCACCCACCTCGACGATCGGGCCGGGATTGACGTCGTAATCGATTCGCCGCCCCTCGGTGCTGCGCCGCATGGCATACCATAGCCGGTAAGGGCCGGGAGTCTTCGGCGCGGAAAGCCGCGCCAGAGGGCCGAGATCGGGGCCGTCGGGGTTCCGTCCCATGGGGATCAGCGCCGCCAGCTCCGCCGATCCGATTTCGAAGCGCGTCGCGGCCGTGGGCAGCGGCCGGCCGGGCTCAAGGCGCATGGGCGCATCCTCCGCAAGCAGGGCTGTCCGCCGGACGAAAAGCTGGACGACATAAAGCATTGTCCCGTCGGTGACCGCGCCCATGCCGCCATGGGTCCAGCCCTCGTTCAGTATGTTCTTCCGGTGGCCCGGGCTGTCCATCAGGCTGTCCACGCTCAGCACGGCGGCGCGTTTAGGCTCCGACCGGCGGAACAGGTTGGTCTGGAACAGATTCTCGCCATTCGGTCCGATCTGGCGGCGGTGCAGGATGGCGATGCGCTGGTCCGGGGTCCGCCCGGCCTCATCCTCGTGGCGGATGCGGCCGACATCGACCAGGCGGTGGGTATAGAAGCGGGCCACCCAGGCCAGCTGCTCGTCGGGCTCCAAGATCGGGACGCCGGCCTCCTCTCGATGGGCGTTGGTCTCCGCCAGGATGCCGGCCTCCACATCCGGGAGATAGTCGGCGGAGGTCCGCACCTCCTCCCGGTAGGAGGCGAACTGGCGGAGATAGCCGGACGGGCTGTCCGCCTGTGCCGCCGCGGGCCGCAGGCCGGCCGCCAGCGCCGGTAGGGCCAGCGACAAGGTCAGTACGGAGCGGCGGCTCATGCCCTGCATCGTTCCAGTCTCCCTGCTTCCGTTCCGCGGTTTTCCAGTCATGCCGCGCCGCCGCGATTGCACAGTGCGCTTGACCTTGGGCGGCCTGCGCCTGCAATGACAGGATGGAAGGGCGCGGCATCCCCATCCTCTGCTGGCGTTCGCGCCGGCCCGCCGCGGTGAAACGCCGGCCCGTGACGGGCCGGTCCCAAGAGGATCGAGTCCGACAGGATCAAGGTTGAACGTGTCGAAGACAGGGCGACATACAGGTCCGGCGCCGGCATGGCCGGGTCCGGAGGCGCGGCGGAGGAACCGCCGGCCATGACTCTCGCCCAGTACCTGCCGGCTGCCGACCAGCTCATCATCTTCGCCATCCTGCTCGGCACCCTTGTCCTGTTCGTGTGGGATCGCTGGCGCTACGACGTGGTGGCGCTCATCGCCCTGTTCGTGTCCGTCATCACCGGCGTGGTGCCGGCCAGGGACGCATTCCAGGGCTTCGCCGATCCCGCCGTGGTCACCGTCGCAGCCGTGCTGGTCCTCAGCGGCGCGATCCGCAGCTCCGGCCTGCTGGACGTGATCCTGCGGCCGATCCTGCCGAAGCTGAAACAGCCGGATGTCCAGGTCATCTCCCTGAGTTTCATGGTCGCAGCGCTCTCGGCCTTCATGAACAATGTGGGCGCGCTGGCCATCATGTTGCCGGTGGCGCTCCGTGTCGCCCAGCGCACCGGCCGGCCGCCGGCGGCCCTGCTGATGCCGTTGGCCTTCGCCTCGCTGCTGGGCGGGCTGGTGACCCTGATCGGCACGCCGCCGAACATCCTGATCTCCGCCATCCGCCACGACATGGTGGGGGAGGGGTTCACCATGTTCGACTTCACGCCGGTCGGTCTCGGCGTTGCGCTGGCCGGCGTGGTGGTGATCGGCTTCGGCTGGCGGCTGATCCCCATCAACCGGCGGGGGGAGCGCGCCGGCGAGGACAAGTTCCGGGTCGAGGATTACACCACCGAGGTGCGTGTGCCGCCGACCTCTCCCTATGTCGGCCGGAACATCGGTTCCCTGGAGGCGCTGGGCGGCGGCGACGTGACGGTGGCCGCCATTTTCCGGGAGAATTACCGCCGCTATGTCCCGCACGGCCATTCCATGCTGCAGGCCGATGACATCCTGCTGCTCGAAGGCGACCCCCTGGCGGTCAAGCAGGTGGTGGATGCGGCCAAGGTGGAGCTGGTGGGCGGGGCCGAAGCGCCGCACGATCCCTCCGGCGATGGCTACGGGGTGGTGGAGGCAGTGGTCACCACCTCCTCCCCGCTGGTCGGCACCAGCCCCGCGGAGCTGGGGCTGCGCCGCCGCTTCGGGCTGAACCTGCTGGCCATCGGACGGCATGACCGACGGGCCATCACCCGGCTGAAGAGCGTGCGGCTGCGCCCCGGCGACGTGCTGGTGCTGCAGGGCCGCCTTGCCGCCATGCCCGACACGCTGGGGGAGCTGGGCTGCCTGCCGCTGGCGGAACGGAACCTGCGCCTGGGCCGTCCGCGCTGGCTCTGGCTGCCGGCCCTGGCCATGGGCGTGGCGGTGCTGGCCTCGGCATTGAACATTGTTCCGGTCAGCATCGCCTTCCTGGGCGCGGTGCTCGTCCTGCTGATGGCCGGGGCGCTGCCGCTGAAGGATGCCTATAGCAGCGTCGACTGGCCGGTCATCGTTCTGCTGGGCGCACTGATCCCGGTCAGCGAGGCGCTGCGGACCACCGGGGCCACGGATCTGATCGCCGGGCTGCTGGCGCAGGCGACGACAGGGCTGCCGCCCATCGCCGCCCTGGCCCTGATCCTGGTCGCGACCATGCTGATCACGCCGGTGCTGAACAATGCCGCCACGGTGCTTGTCATGGCGCCGATCGGAGGCGGGCTGGCCCAGAATCTGGGATTGTCGCCGGACGCATTCCTGATGGCCGTCGCCATTGGCGCCTCCTGCGACTTTCTGACGCCCATCGGCCACCAGTCGAACACGCTGGTCATGGGGCCGGCGGGATATCGGTTCGGGGATTACTGGCGGCTGGGCTTGCCGCTGTCGCTGACGGTCATCGCCGTGGCGCTGCCCCTGATCGCCATATTCTGGCCCATGCGCTGATATTCATGCATGTTGCCCGGCGGATCGTGCGCTGTATACTGGTGTAATCAGGCTATGTTCCTGATTCCGCAGCATTATTAACGGTCCGTAAACATCATGGCGTTTGACGGTGCGCTTTCCGTGGAGGGCAGGGCCGGCGTCCAGGACCGCCCCGGCGATCCGGTCGCCACGCGCCATGCCGCCGCGGTGCCGCTGGACCGGCTGCCCTTCGTCGGCCTGCGAGGCGATGGTCAGAAATCCTATTGGGTCATGCCGCGCCTGGCGGAAGGGGAAAGCCAGCAGCTTCGTGCCCGGACCTATGCCGCCTGGTTCCTGATCTATGCGGAAGCGAACGGTCCCGCAGCCCGCAAGTGGCTCCTCGACCGGATCGAGCGGGAGATGCCCTCCCGCTATCCCGGCCTGGACCGCATTTTCCTGTCCGAGGTCTCCGGCCGGTTCTGACCGCGCCCAGCCCGGAATAAGGTCCCGCGATCGTAGAACGAATCGTTAACCATACCGGGTCAAACTCGCCCCATGGTTCGGTCGTGCATCAAGGGATCAGCGCAATGACCTGCATCGTGGGACTGGTTGACGGGAACGAGGTTTGGATGGGCGGGGACAGCGCCGGCGTAGCCGGGCTGGACATCAGCCTGCGTGCCGACCCCAAGGTCTTCCACAACGGCAATTTCCTCATCGGCTTCACCAGCTCCTTCCGCATGGGGCAACTGCTGCGGTTCCGTCTGGCGCCCCCGCCGCGCCGACCGGAGCAGGACCTTTTCCATTACATGGTCTGCGACTTCGTCGAGGCCGTGCGGATCTGCCTGCGCGAGGGCGGCTTCGCCCACCGCAGCAACGACGTCGAGACCGGCGGGTTCTTCCTGGTGGGGGCCGAGGGGCGGCTTTTCTCGATCCAGGATGATTATCAGGTCAGCGAGTTCAATCGGGGCTATCACGCCATCGGTTGCGGCGCGTCCTACGCGCTCGGCTCCCTCTACAGCACCCGCGACCTGCCGGCCGGCGAGCGTGTGCGTCGTGCGCTGGAAACCGCGGAGCACTTCTCCGGCGGCGTGCGCGCGCCGTTCCTGATCGAGCGGACCGGAGCTGTCCAGCCTGCGCTGGTGGCTGCGTAAAACGCTTTTATATCGAAGTAGTATATCTGTAATTGAAGCGCCCCGCCCTTGGCTGGGGCGCTTTTTCTTTTTTGCTGCACGTCCGAGTATTCAGGGTCGAAAAAGTACCTCTCAACGCATATTCAATTAATCAATACAGGGCTGTTGTGCGGGTCATACTAAAGGAGGTAGTGTCAAGTGTGACCCCTTTTAGCGACTTTCGAACGAAATCATGTCTTTTCATGCATTGAAAGCCGGTATCGCTGCGGCGATCCTGGTTTTTACTCCCCTGAGAGCAGCGGGTGCGGAAGAAGCACGGACGCTGGTGATCATGTATCCGGACATGAATCCGTTCATCCAGCCGGGGGAGCGTGAAGGGGAGGCCAGCGGGCCGCTGGTCGAATGGATTTCCCGCGTCGCGGGTGAGGCTGGCGTCAGCCTTGTCTGGAAGGGGCCGGTTCCACGGGCACGCATCCTGGCGGAGCTGGAAACCGGCGTCGAGGCATGCCACCCCAATGCGCGCCTGACGGAGCAGCGCGAGGGCAAATTCAAGTTCTCGGCCCCGCTGTTTCCGCCGCCCCGGTGGCGTGTCCTGACCCGACGGGGCAGCCAGGTGGAGGCTTTTGCAAGCGCGTCCGACCTTCTGCGGGACCAGTCGCTGGTCCTTGGTCATATGCTGGGCGCCACGATGGGGCCGGAGCTGGACGATATCCTTGCCCAGCGCAAGGGGAACACCCTGGCCGTTCGCGGGTCGCCGCTGGATCTGCTGCGCCTCCTGCGCGCCGGCCGCATCGATTATCTGGTAGCCGACATGACGGCGATCCCGGCGGACAGGGGGAATGTGAGCTTCTCGACAGACGATCTGCGCGAACTGCAGTTCGCCGACCTGCCGGAAGCCGACGCGGGGCGCATCATGTGCAGCCTTTCGGTCCCGGATCAGGTGATCGAGCGGTTGAACCGCGCCATCGAGGAGGTGCAGCGGACTTCGCCGTGAGCGGCATATTCTGCAGGGTCAGGGGAAATTTTTTGCCGACAACAAGGAAATATTAACACCTTCGAGTGGACAGAATCCTTCGTTAACGCCCCGTTTTCCTGACTTCCCATAGTTGGCACATTGCTTGCTCATATCCGTTCTGCGTGTGTCGCCGGCGCGTCCGACCATCCGGAAGTGCGTTGAGCCGGCGAATGCGTCACGATGGGAGATAAGCATGAAGAAGTTCAAGATGTTCGCCCTCGCTGCCCTGCTCGTCGCCGGTGTCGGCGCTGCCGGCGCCCAGGCCAATTTCGGTGCGGCCGATCAGGCCATTCCGGGTCCGGGCTGCGGCGGCTGCTGGCCGGACTGACGTTCAGGGCGTGGGCAGGCCGGGAAACCGGGCTGCCCTCCTTGGCGGACAAGGAGTACCGAAGGCGTCGGCGAAAGGCCGGCGCCTTCACATTTTCCGAGGTACGGGAAACTGTAACCCTTCCGTTACAAAACCGACGTGGCCCTGCAAGGAACGGCGGGTTAGTGGTCCTCAATCGTGCGCGGGAAACATCACCAGAGCCAAAATTCAGGTGGGTTAAAACTTTCTCGCGTAATATAGTTGCCTTTGGCATCTTCAGCCGAGTTTCAGAGGTTGGGTCGCCCTGCCGGTGCGGCCGGATACGGTGAAAGAGCATTCCATGCGGCTTGCAGCTCAGATCGGAATCGTCGCAATCCTGGCCGCAGCCGGTGCAGGCGCCTGGTACATGACGGCCGGCGGGCAGGACCAGGAGGCGGTTCAGGGCGGCGTGGCGGCGCCGCCGGTCAGCGTGGTGGCGGCTCCGGCCACACTCGGCAGCATCGAGGTCACCTTCGATGCGGTCGGCACGCTCCGTGCGAACGAGGCGGTCACCGTCACCTCCAAGCTGTCGGGGATCGTCCGCTCCATCGGATTCCAGGAAGGGCAGCATGTGGCGGCCGGCGCCATCCTGGTCGAGCTGGACGCCACCGAGGCCCAGGCCGAGCTGGCCGTGGCGGAGGCGGAGCGCCGCACCGTGGCGCAGGAGCTGGAACGCTCCATCGCGCTGCTGGGCCGGCAGGCCGTGGCCCAGGCGCGGGTGGACGATCTGCGCATCAATCTCCAGGCCGCGGAGGCGCGGGTCAACGCCGCCCGTGCCCGGTTGCAGGACCTGACCATCCGCGCGCCCTTCGCCGGCGTCGCCGGCCTGCGCCAAGTCAGCCCCGGCGCCCTGCTGCAACCGGCCGACGCCGTCACCACGCTGGACGACATCAGCGTGCTGAAGCTGGAATTCATCGTGCCGGAAACGGCGCTGCGCAGTCTGGCCCAGGGCATGCCCATCGCCGCCACCACGCCGGTCTGGCCGGGGGAGGAGTTCCTGGGCATCGTGAGCGCGGTCAACACCCGCGTCGATCCGGTCACCCGGACCATCGCGGTGCTGGCCGACCTGCCCAATCCGGACACGCGCCTGAAGCCCGGCATGTTCATGACCGTGGGGCTGCAGTTGCAGAACCGCAGCAACGTGGTCCTGATCCCGGAGGAGGCGCTGGTGCCCATCGGGGATCGCCAGTTCGTCTTCACCATCGTGGACAGCAAGGTGGAGCGCCGTTTGGTCCAGATCGGGGCGCGCATGGGCGGCCGGGTGGAGATTGCCTCCGGCCTGTCCGCCGGCGATCTGGTGGTGACCCGCGGCACCCAGAAGGTGCGCGAGGGGCTGCCGGTCAAGGCCGAGGTGGAGCAGCCGCAGACGGCCCTTCGCCCCGATACGGAGACGTGACCGGCCGGGCTTCCGCCCGCCGGACATGAATGAAGGTTCGATTTTCCGCCGCGTCCTCCGCCGCGGGCCAGCCGCCCGCCCGGAGAGGCGAGGGCACAGCCCCGCGAGAGTGCAGCCATGGTCCTGTCCGACCTTTCCATCCAGCGGCCCGTCATGGCCTTCGTGCTCAGCGCCCTGCTCGTCGTCTTCGGCGTGCTGGGCTACGAGCGGCTGCCGGTGCGCGAGCTGCCGCAGATCGACTATCCGATCGTCTCGGTGGAGACCTCCTATCCCGGCGCCAGCGCCGAGGTGGTGGACCGCGAGATCACCGAACGCATCGAGTCTGTGGTCAACGGCATCGAGGGCATCAAGACCATCCGCTCCGGCTCCAGCGAGGGGTCGTCCAACGTCTCCATCGAGTTCGATATCAGCCGCGACGTGGACAGCGCCGCGAACGATATCCGCGACCGGGTCAGCCGCGTCATCGACAACCTGCCTGAAGAGGCGGACCCACCGGAAATCTCCAAGGTGGACGCCGACAGCCAGCCCATCATGTGGATCGTGCTGACCAGCGACCGCATGAACCGGCTGGAGCTGACCGACTTCGTGAAGCGCTATTACGAGGATACGCTGGGCACCATCTCCGGCGTGGCGCGCATCCGCATCTCCGGCCAGCGCGAGTTCTCCATGCGCGTCTGGCTGGACCGAAACGCCCTGGCCGCGCGCGGCGTCACCGTCCAGGACGTGGAAAGCGCCATCCGGCGGGAGAACGCGGAGCTGCCGGCCGGCCGCATCGAATCCTCGGCCCGTGAATTCACCGTCCGCACCGATACCCGCCTGTCCACCCCGGACCAGTTCAACCGCATCGTGCTGCGCCAGGAGGGCGCCAATCTGGTGCGGCTGGGCGACGTGGCCAAGGTGGAGGTCGGCCCGCGCGACGACCGCGGCGATTTCCAGGTGAACGGCTCCGCCGCCGTGGGCATCGGCATCATCCGCCAGTCCACCGCCAACACGGTGGATGTGGCCCAGGCCGTCCGCGCCAAGGTGGAGGAGCTGAAGCGCAACCTTCCGGCCGGCATGGTCATGGAGGTGCGGCACGACGAATCGGTCTTCATCAGCCAGTCCATCTACGAGGTGTTCCACGCCATCGCCGTGGCGGTGCTGCTGGTGATCATCGTGGTCTGGGTGTTCCTGCGCACGCTGCGCGCCACGCTGATCCCCGTGGTCGCGATCCCGGTGTCGCTCGTGGCCACCTTCGGCGTGCTCTGGGTGCTGGGCTTCTCCATCAACGTGCTGACGCTGCTGGCCTTCGTGCTGGCGGTGGGGCTGGTGGTGGACGACGCCATCATCGTCGTCGAGAACATCTCCCGCCGGATCGAGGAGGGGGAGCCGCCGCTGCTCGCAGCCTATCGCGGCGCCCGGCAGATCGGCTTCGCCGTCATCGCCACCACGCTGGTGCTGGTGGCGGTGATCCTGCCGCTTTCCATGCTCGAGGGAACGCAGGGCCGCCTGCTGCGGGAATTCGCCATCGCGCTCGCCGCCTCCATCGCCTTCTCCTCCATCGTGGCGCTGACCCTGTCGCCGATGCTCAGCTCCAAGCTGTTGACCGTGCCGAACCACAACAGCCGGTTCTTCCGGGTGACGGAAACGGTGTTCGAGGGGATGTCCAACGGCTATGCCCGGCTGCTGCGCTGGGCCATGGGCGCGCCGCTGGTGATCCTTGCGGCCTTCGCCGGTGTGGTCGGCATCACCTGGGTCAGCTTCCAGGGCCTGCCCAGCGAACTCGCCCCCACGGAGGACCGCGGCGTCTTCATGATCGCCCTGACCACGCCCGAAGGCTCCAGCCAGGCCTTCACCGTGCGCGAGATGGCGGAGGTGGAGCGCGTCCTGAAGCCCTATCTGGAGAATGGCGACGTCAACTTCGTGCTGTCCGTCCTGGCCCCCGGCTGGGGCGGCGCTTCCGCCGTGAACAGCGCCCGCATCGTTGTCCGCACGCCCACCTGGGCGGAGAGGGAGAACCGCAAGCCGGTGCAGGAGATCGTGGCGGAGATCCGCGGGGCCCTGATGTCGATCCCCGGCGCCCGGATCATGCCCATCATCCCCTCGGGCCTGGGCCGTGGCGGCGGGGGCGGGTCCAACCAGCTCCAGGTCGTGCTGGGCGGCAACACCTACGAGGAGCTGGCGGAGTGGCGCGACGGCCTGATCGAGGCCATGCGCGACTATCCCGGTCTGGTCGGCTGGGAGGCCGATTACGACGAGACCAAGCCGCAGCTCCGCATCCAGGTCGACCGGGAGCGCGCCTCCGACCTCGGCATCGCCATCGACGAGATCGGCGCCACACTGGAAACCATGATGGGCGGACGCCAGGTCACCCGCTATGTGGACCGGGGCGAGGAGTACGACGTCATGCTGCGGGCGGGCGAGGCGAACCGCGCCAACCCGCGCGACCTGTCCAACATCTACATCCGCGGCTCCAAGTCGGATGAGCTGATCCCGCTGGCCAACATCATCAACGTGGTGGACGTGGCGGCGCCGACCGAGCTGAACCGCTATGACCGGATGCGCGCCATCACCCTGACCGCCAACCTCGCCGACGGCACCTCCATGTCGGAGGCGATGGCGGCGGTGGAGCGTACGGTCATGTCCGTTCTGCCGCCCGAGGCCCGCTTCTCCTACGAGGGGGCGGCCAAGCAGCAGCAGGAGGCGTCGGCCAGCATCTTCTTCGCCTTCGGCATGGCGCTGCTGGTGGCCTTCCTGGTCCTGGCGGCCCAGTTCGAGAATTTCCGGCTGCCCATCATGATCCTGCTGGCGGTGCCGCCGGCCGTGTTCGGCGGCGTCATGGCGATCATCGCCACCGGCATGTCCCTGAACATCTATACCCAGATCGGCCTGATCATGCTGATCGGGCTGATCGCGAAGAACGCCATCCTGATCGTGGAGTTCGCCAACCAGCTCCGCGACGAGGAGGGGATGGAGATCTTCGAGGCCACGGTGGAGGCATCGCGCCTGCGCCTGCGGCCGATCCTGATGACCAGCATCGCCACCGTATTCGGCGCCATGCCGCTGGCCCTGGCCCATGGCGCGGGTGCGGAATCACGCTCCGCCATCGGCTGGGTCATCGTGGGCGGGGTCACCGCCGGCACGCTGCTCTCGCTGTTCGTGACGCCGGTGCTCTACGGTATGTTCGCCCGCAACATGCAGCCGGTCGGCGCCATCCGCCGCCGCTTGCAGGAAATGGACGCCAGCCACCGCGCGGCCGACATGCCGGCCGAGTGAGGATGCCGGCCCCGAACCGGATCGTGACGAACGCCCCGGCCGCTGCGCCGGGGCGTTCTGTCATGGGAGCGTCGCTTGTGGACCGAGCGGGGGCATGCCACCTTCGCGTCGCATCGGAAGCGGAGGGGTGACGGCAGTGGCGCAGGCTGGGACGGAAGGGCTGAAGGGACGGCGCAAGGCGATCCTGGGCTGGTGCCTCTATGACTGGGCCATGTCGGCCTTCAATACCGTGATCGGCACCTTTGTCTTCAGCCGCTATTTCACGGACGCCGTTGCCGGAGATCCGGCCCAGGGCACGCAGCAGTGGGGCATGGCCCTCGGCATATCCGGCATCATCGTCGCCATCCTTTCGCCGGTGGTGGGCGCCATCGGCGACAGGGGCGGGCGGGCCAAGCCCTGGCTGGCCGTGCTGACCACGGTCTGCGTGCTGGCCACGGCGGCGCTCTACTGGGTTCGGCCGGACGCCGCCTATATCCCGCTGGCTCTGCTCGCCATGGCCGTGGCCTCCACCGCGTTCGAGCTGTCCTACGTCTTCTACAACGCCCTGCTGCCGGTCGCCGCACCGCCCGGCTATGCGGGCCGGGTCTCCGGTTGGGGCTGGGGGCTGGGCTATTTCGGCGGGCTGGGATCGCTGATCCTCTGCCTGGTGCTGCTGGTGCAGACCGACGCGCCCCTGTTCGGGCTGATCGGCAAGGAGGAGGCTGAGCATGTCCGGGCCACGGCCTTGCTGGTAGCCGTCTGGTACGCGCTGTTCGCCATACCGCTGTTCCTTCTGGCCCCCGACCGGCCGTCGGTCGACAAGCCCGCCGGTCGGATCGTGCGGGAGGGGCTGGCCGCCCTGGCCGACACCGTCCGCCATGTCCGCAGCTACGGGAACACGGTCCGTTACCTGATCGCCAGCGCCCTCTGGCGCGACGGCATCAGCACCATCACCGCCTTCGGCGGCATCATGGCGGGCAGCCTGTTCGGCATGGACACGGCCCAGATCATCCTGTTCGCGATCATGCTGAACGTGGCCGCAGGAACGGGGGCGGTCGGCTTCGCCTGGGTGGACGACCGGTTCGGGGCGAAACCAACTTTGATCATCAGCATTCTGGGCCTGATGGTCTCCGCCACCGCCCTGCTGCTGGTTGGAACGTCCTACTGGAGCTGGGCCCCCATGCTGGCCCTGCCGCTGAACTGGACTCAGGAACAGCAATGGCTGCTGCTGTTCGGGCTGGTGCTGGGAATCTTCTTCGGCCCGGCACAGGCGGCCGCCCGCACCATGGTGGTCCGCATCTCCCCGCCGGGAATGGAGACGGAGCTGTTCGGACTCTACAATCTCACCGGCCGGGCGGTGGGCATGATCGGACCCTTCGCCTACGGCGCCGCCACGGCATATTGGGACAGCCAGCGCGCCGGCATGTCCACCGTACTGGTGCTGTTCACGGCGGGGCTGCTCCTGCTGCTGACCGTGAAGGAGCCGGCGCGGCGGGGAGAGGCGGCATAGGGCAGGGCCGTCCTTGTTCCGGCCCTCGCCCCGAGCTTGTCGAAGGGGGAGCGGGAAGGCGCCGCGGAAGGCGGCATCGGCCGCCGCCCGAACCCCGCCGTTCTACTGTGCCTGGGCCTTTGCGAAGGCGTCCAGCGCCTCCAGGTTCCGGCGGGCCTGTTCGGCGGCGCCGCTGTCGGGCGCGGCTTCCAGCACGCGCCGCCAGTCGGACCGTGCGCCGGCATAATCCTCCCGGTCGGCCAGCAGCTCGCCCCGCAGCAGCAGGGCGTCGGGGTTGGACCCGTCCTCCGCCAGCACGGCATCCACATCCATCAGCGCCTCCCGCCCGCGGGCCAGCCGGGCCTGGGCGTCGGCGCGCAGCAGCAGGGCCTCGCGGTTTTTCGGGGCGAGTTCGATGGCGGCATCCAGATCCTCCACCACCTCCCACCAGCGCTCCTGGTCGGCGCGAGCCAGCGCGCGGTCGATCAACATCTGCGGGTCCTGGGGACGGAGCTTGATCGCCTTGGCATAGGCCGCCTCGGCCTTGTCCGCCTTTCCGGCCTCGCTCCAGGCCAGTCCGGCGCGGGTCCAGAGATTGGCCAGCACCTCCGGCGGTTCGCCTTTCAGCTCCGCGATGGATTTCTCAAGGGCGGTGCCGGCGGCATCCCATTCCCCGCGGGTGAGCTGGGCCAGCGCCTGACAGAGCCGGGCATCGATGCCGCCGCCCTGGCGTTCCCACGCCTGGGCGTCCACCAGTGCGAAGTCGGGCGCCTCCTCCACCTTCTCCAGGCAGGCGGACCGGCTCTCGAAGATGGCCGCGTCGGCGGAACGGGGGGCGAGGGCGGCCGGGCCGAGGGCAAGCGCCAGGGCGGCCAGCATGGCGGAACGGTTGAGCATGTGCGTCATGCCGCCTAGAGTCCCGAAACCATGCCAACTGTCCAGCGGGATTCCGCATGCCGAAGCAACCTTGCAGGCTTTTCATCTTCGGTCTGGGCTACAGCGCCATGGCGCTGGCGCGCCGTCTGACGGCCCAGGGCTGGCAGGTGGCCGGCACCACCCGCAGCCCGGACAAGCTGGAAGCGCTGCGCGCCGCGGGGGTGGAGCCCTTCCTGTTCGGCCGCGGACGGCCGCTGGACAATCCCGCGGCGGCCCTGGCCGGCGTCACGCACCTGCTCTCCTCCGTTCCGCCGGACGGGGAGGGGGATGCGGTGCTGGACCTGCACGGGGCGGATATCGCCAGCATCGCCGGCCTGCGCTGGGCGGGCTATCTCTCCACCACCGGCGTCTATGGCGATGCCGGCGGGGACTGGGTGGATGAAAGCTCCCCCGTGCAGCCGATCACGGCGCGGGGCAAGGCGCGGGCAGCAGCCGAATCGGGCTGGATGGAGCTGCATGGCGGGCGCGGCGTGCCCGTCCACATCTTCCGCCTGCCCGGCATCTACGGCCCCGGCCGCAGCAGCCTGGACGCGGTCCGCGCCGACACCGCGCGCCGGATCGACAAACCGGGGCAGGTCTTCAGCCGCATCCATGTGGAGGATATCGCCGCCACGCTGGAGGCCAGCATGGCCCGGCCGAATCCGGGGGCCGTCTACAATGTCTGCGACGACGAACCGGCCCCTGGCCATGAGGTCACCGCCCATGCCGCCCGCCTGCTGGGGGTGGAGCCGCCGCCTTTGATCCCCATCGACCAGGCCGAACTCAGTCCCATGGCCGCCAGCTTCTATGGGGAGAGCAAGCGGGTGCGGAACAGCCGGATCAAACAGGAGCTTGGCGTCGTTCTGCGTTATCCGACCTACCGGGAGGGACTGGCGGCGCAGCTTGCGGAGGAGGGGTGATCCGCCCCCGTCCGGCAGCATTGCCGCAGCCGCTTCCGCCGGCCCCGCCGCTGCGCTAGGGTGCGCGCCATGACCGACGACAGCTCCTCCCGCCCCGCCGATTCCGCCCGCGGCTCCGCCCCGCACCCTCCGCCCCCTCCGGGGCAGGAGGGGCGCTATTTCGGCTTCCGGGAGGTGGACCCGGCCGAGAAGTCGCATCTGGTGCATGACGTCTTCACCAACGTCGCCGCCAAATACGACCTGATGAACGACGTCATGTCCGCCGGCATCCACCGGCTCTGGAAGGACAGCTTCGTCTCCATGGTCCGCCCGCGGGACGGGGAGACCCTGCTGGACGTCGCCGGCGGCACCGGCGACATCGCCTTTCGCCTGCGCAGCGCCGCCCCCGCCGCCCGCGTCATGGTCTGCGACCTGACGGAGGGCATGGTGCGGGTGGGCCGCGACCGGGCGCTGGACCGCGGTGATCTGCACGGGGTGGAGTGGACGGTGGGCAATGCGGAGAAGCTGCCCTTCCGCAGCCGGTCGGTGGATGCCTACACCATCGCCTTCGGCCTTCGGAACGTCACCGACATCGACGCGGCGCTGAAAGAGGCGCGGCGTGTGCTGAAACCGGGTGGACGGCTGTTCATCCTGGAGTTCAGCCATGTGGTGATCCCGCTGATGCGCGAAGCCTACGACGCCTATTCCTTCAACCTGCTTCCCACGCTGGGCCAGCTCGTGGCCGGGGACCGGGACAGCTACCAGTATCTGGTGGAGAGCATCCGCCGCTTCCCCGAGCAGCAGGCGCTGTGCCAGCGGATCGAGGCGGCGGGCCTCGCCCGCGCGCGCTACCGGAACCTGACCGGCGGCATCGCGGCGATCCATTCCGCTTGGCGGGTGTGAGCGCCCGGCCATGATCCGATTCATTCGCAACCTGCTGCGGCTGCTCACCATCGTCCGCACGCTGGGCCGCCACGGCGCGCTGGCGACCGATGAAATCCGGGACGTAGCGCCCGGCATCGCCTGGGTACTGCGCCTTCTGAACAACCGCAATGCCACGGGCAGGCCTGGCCAGCGGCTGGCCCACGCGCTGCAGGAGCTGGGCCCCAGCTTCATCAAGCTGGGACAGGCGCTGTCCACCCGCGCCGATCTGGTGGGCGACGAGATCGCCGCCGATCTGGCGGAACTGCGCGACCGGCTGCCGCCCTTTCCCGGCACAAAGGCCCGCGCAATCATCGAGTCGGAGCTGGAGCGGCCCATCGGGCAGCTTTTCACCGCCTTCGACGATCATGCCGTGGCCGCCGCCTCCATCGCCCAGGTGCATTTCGCCGAGACGCCGGATGGCCGGCAGGTCGCGGTCAAGGTGCTGCGGCCCAACATCGAGGTGGCGTTCCGCCGGGACATCGACCTGATGTACTGGCTGGCCGATCTGGCCCTGCGCATCCAGCCGCGCCTGAAGCGGCTGAAGCCGCGGGAGGTGGTGGACACCTTCGCCGACACGGTGTCGCTGGAGATGGACCTCCGCATGGAGGCGTCGGCCGCGTCGGAGCTGGCGGAGAATTTCCGCGACGATCCCACCTTCAATGTGCCCGCCATCGACTGGGACCGCACCAACCGCCGGGTCCTGACGCTGTCCAGGGTGCAAGGCGTCCAGGTGGACCGGGTGGCCGATATCCGCGCCGCCGGCATCGACCCGGATGCCGTGCTGCAGAAGGCGGCGGACAGCTTCTTCAACCAAGTGTTCCGGGACGGCTTCTTCCACGCCGACCTGCACCCCGGCAACATGTTCGTGGATGCCAACGGCGATCTGGTCGCCGTGGATTTCGGCATCATGGGGCGGCTGGACCGGCAGACCCGCATGTATCTGGCCGACATGCTGATCGGCTTCCTGAACCGGGATTACCGGCTGGTCGCCAAGGTGCATTTCGATGCCGGCTTCGTGCCCGCGAACCAGGACATGAACCGCTTCATGCAGGCCTGCCGCGCCATCGGCGAGCCGGTGCACAACAAGCCCCTGCATGAGATCTCGGTGGGCCGCCTGCTGGCCCAGCTCTTCGCCGTGACCGAGCAGTTCGAGATGGAGACGCAGCCCCAGCTCCTGCTGCTCCAGAAATCCATGCTGACGGCGGAAGGGGTGGGCCGCGCCCTGAATCCCGAGATCAACATGTGGGAGCTGGCCCGCCCCTTGATCGAGCAGTGGATGATCGAGAACCGCGGGCCGGATGCGCGGCTGGCGGAGACCACGGCGGCCCTGACCAAGGTGATGGTGCGGCTGCCCGACCTGCTGGCCGATGCCGAGCGGACGGTCGGCATGGTCGCCAATGGCGGCCTGCCCATCCACCCGGCCAGCATCGACGAGGTGGTCAAACGTCAGCAGGTCCGCACCGAAGCCCAGCTTCGCCCGATCTGGGCCGTCATCCTTCTGCTGGCCGCGGCCATGGTGGTGCTGGCAGTGCGGTAGGGAAAGAGAACCGGTTTCCCTTGTTGTTGGCGAACGTATCTCCATATGATACTTTGTTCGCCGTAGAGGGGAGCGGCGATGATCGGAGGCTTCAAGGGCCGGTTGGCTGAAGCCGTCTGGCGCGGCAGAAACGGCAAGGGCTTTCCAGCCGACCTGATCCGCCCGGCGCAACGGAAACTGGCGATGCTTGCCGCTGCGGTCGATCTGAATGCTCTTCGGCAGCCGCCGGGCAACCGGCTGGAAGCATTGAAGGGAAGCCGCCAGGGCCAGCATTCAATCCGCATCAATGATCAGTGGCGGATATGTTTCGTCTGGCGGGATAACGCTGCCCATGACGTCGAAATCGTCGATTATCATTGAGGAGCACAGCCATGATCGGCCCATATCCTCCCGTGCATCCGGGCGAAATCCTTCAGGAGGAGTTTCTCGGACCCATGGGGCTCACGCCCTATGCCGTTGCCAAGGCCTGCCGCGTGCCGCGCACCCGGATAGAACGGCTGGCCCGGTGCGAAACGCCGGTTACGGCTGATACGGCTCTCCGGCTTGGTCGGGTGTTCAATACGGGGCCGGAGTTCTGGATGAATCTTCAGACCCTGCACGACCTTGCGACGACGGAGCTGAACGCCAAGGATATCCGGGATATCCAGCCCTTGATCGCGGCATGACGACATCAGTGCGCCCGGCTTTATTTCCATAATCGCAGCAATGACAAAGTTGCGCACCAGCCATCCGGAATTGCTGGAAAATGTCGCCGTGCAAATGCCGTTTTCGAGCGCAATATCTATTCTCGCCAGGGGTTGACGCTCGCTGGTGAATTCGAACCCAGGGACCTTGCATGTTTCCCGCGGTGGCGACCGGAGCCCAGAATCCGGAACCCGGCATGACGGCAGCCGCAATGACCGTCGCCTCTACCCACACCACCACGCCTTACGGCGTCCCGTCTCCCGTTGATGCACCGGCCACCGGCATCGCCGCCTCCTATGGCGCCGACAAGCTGGCGGCCCAGATCCAGGAGGCGCTTGCGCGCTGCCGCCGCCTGGGTCATCGGGAGCCGAATGTCACCCTGACCCGCCCCACCTCCGTGGTGCTGGCGGTGGAGGGGTTGCTGCAATCCGCCGGACTGGCCGTTCGCGTCGTCCCGGCCCGGATCGGCGGCTGCTCCGTCCTGACCGTCCGGGGCTGACGCGCGGATTGGGCGCAGGCCGGCCCTGCCTGTGGCGGGTTGGCAAGGCCCGTGGCTTTGTTCATGATACGTGCTGATCGGTTTCCCCGAGTCGGCAGCACGTCATGACGGCCAGCGATACTCCTCAATCCACCGCTCCGCCCCCGCCGGGGCGGAGCCCTGGTTCGCGTCCGAAGCGGCGGCGCGCATCACGCGCGGCGTGCGCCGGGCGCTGGCCGACCGTGCCGTTCGCACGCTGCTGGAATTCAGTCTGGCCAATGGCCGGCGGGCCGACATCTTCGGCCTGTCGGAATCGGGGGAGATCACCATCGTCGAGGTGAAGAGCTGCCCGGCCGACTTCCTGTCGGATCACAAATGGCAGGACTATCTGGAGTTCTGCGACCGCTTCTACTTCGCCGTGGACCCCGACTTCCCGCAGGAGCTGATCCCGGAGGAGGTGGGGCTGATGGTGGCCGACGGTTTCGGGGCGGAGGTGCTGCGGGAGGGAACAGCCTGCGCCAAGCTGGCCCCGGCCCGCCGGAAGGCCGTCACTCTGCGCGCCACCCTGACGGCCTGCGCCCGACTGCACCGGCTGGAAGATCCCGGACGGGGAATGTAATCACTGCAGCATCGGCTTGCCGGTCTCGATCTCCACCAGCGC
Organism: Indioceanicola profundi; assembly: GCF_003568845.1. NCBI lineage: Bacteria > Pseudomonadati > Pseudomonadota > Alphaproteobacteria > Rhodospirillales > Azospirillaceae > Indioceanicola > Indioceanicola profundi. The sequence continues at coordinate 122,003 of NZ_CP030126.1, forward strand.
CGCCAGGAAGGGGACGGAGACGTCGCGTCGCTCCAGCCCCAGGTTTGAGCTTTCCGCCTCGCCCAGCGCCGCCACGAAGGTCTGGCGCCAGCGCTGATCGTCGTAGAGCAGCTTTTCGGCCCGCGCCTTCTGGACCATGACCAAAGGGTCGCGCCGCTTGGCCAGCATGGTCTCGATCCGGGCGGCGAAGCCCTCCGCCTCCCTGCGGTTGCCCGCCGCCAGCGCCCCGGCCACCAGCTCCACATAGGTTTCCGCGCGCAGCTCGGCGTCGCCGACCTGGTCGGCATAGGCGCCGGTGAGTTGGAACTCGCCGCGCGCCGCCAGCTTGCCCAGCACCTGCGGCACGGTCCACGGGCTTTCATCCTGGACCGTGCGCAGCAGGCCGAGCGCCAGATTGGGATCGCCCAGATCGCCGGCCGCCACGGCCAGCTCCGGCGGGCAGCAGGCGCCGCGCTCATCCTTGAAGCGGCTGAACTGCTCCTGCACCGTGTTCAGGAACAGGGTGCGGGCGCGGGCCTCGTTGCCGACCTTCAGAAGGGACTGGGCCACCAGCCCGAGTTCCCAGGAGCAGGAGCGGGACCGGGCATAATCCGACGCCTCCTCCGCCAGCTGCATCGCCTGTTCCTTCTTGCCGTTCCAGACCAGGATTTCGGCCACATCGGTCAGGTTATAGATGCGGGTGGCGCAGTCATCGATGCCGCGGGTGATCTCCAGCGCCAGATCGACCTCGCCGGTCAGGGCCAGGGCGCGACCCAGGAACAGATCCTGGCTGCTGGCTCCGCTGCTCACGGCGGCCTGGGCGGTGCCCTGGCGCAGGGCTTCCAGGAAGGGGGAGATGATGCCGGGCACCGGCTCCTTGTTGCCGAACTGGTGATAGGCCACGGCCAGGGACAGCCAGTCCCAGCGCGGCGCCACCACCGGGTCCTCCAGCGGGCTCATCAGGCTGGAGATGCGGTGCAGCAGGCATTCCGTGCTTTCCGGCCTAGCGCAGGCCAGTCCCCTGACCCGGGCTTTGAAACCGACATAGTCGAAGTCGCCGATGAACTGGTTGGTGATGAGCTGCACCGCCAGCGGGCTTTCCGGCAGGCGGGTGACGATGTCGGTCAGCAGCCTGTCCGCCTCCATCAGGTGCTTGGACTGGGTGGCGGGGTCGTAGGAGCGATCGGCCTCCCGGATGGCCTGCATGGCGGCCACGAACTGCCGGTTCGCCTCCGCCACCGCGCTGCTGGTCTGGGCACGGGCAGGGGGCGTCCAGCCGGACAGAAGCAGCAGGGCGGCCGTGACGCACAGCAGACGCACCGCGCCGGCCGACAGGAACCGCGTGGAAACGGCGATGGTCCGACTGCCGTCAGATCCTGACATGGCTGACCACCCGCCGAACGCGCGCCACATTGCGCGCATGCGCGACGACCCGGTCCAGTTCCTGCTGCGAGCGCGCCTTGCCCAGCAGGTAGACGGTCTGGTTCACCACATCGATGCTGAAGTTCCCGGAGGTGATCTCCGGGTCCGTCAGCAGCTTGGTGCGGATCTGCGTGGCGATCCAGGTGTCGGTGGCGCGGTCGGTGATGCCGGACGCGTCATCGATCTGGATTTCATTGATGATCTCCAGCACCCCGTCCGCCTGCCAAGCGAGCCGAACGGCGTCCACCCGCTCATCGGCATTGCGGGCGCGGCCCGTCAGCAGGGCGCGGCCGCGCTCCACCGTGGCGTCCAGGCGGCCGTCCAGCTTTTCGACGCTCCAGCGCGCCAGTATTCCTTCCCGGATTTTGGAGTCGGGAATCGCGGGAGCTTCAGAGGCTCCGACGGCCGTGCCGCCGCCAGGGGGCAGGCTGGCGCAGGCCGCAAGGCCGAGCAGCATCAGTCCGGATGCCAGGGCGCGGATGCCATGGGACGGCAACCGTCCCATGGATTTGTTGGTCTTCGCCACTGCTTGCATGCGCGCCATCGTCCATCCCCTCAAGCCGGCCGCGCGGCTCGGCGCAGCCCCGACACTCTTCCAGATTGCACTTTCAATGTGGTCATTTTCCGACCCATCCACCCTGTTATTCCAGGGAGGCGCGTCCTCCGGCCGGTCAGGCGGTGAAGGGCGCCGTTCGGATCACGGACGCCAGTTCCCGCGCCAGAACCGTCGCAATGCGGCGGCGGGCGCCCGCATCCCGCAGGATCTTCTCGTCCTCGGCATTGCTGAGAAAACCGGTCTCCACCAGCACGGACGGAACGTCCGGCGCTTTCAGCACGGCGAAGTTGGCGGAGCGCATGGGGTTGTCCAGCAGCCGAAGTTCCTTGCCCGCCCCGGACACCAGGGTCTGCTTGGCCAGCAGGGAGGCGCGCTTCACCCGTTCCGCAGTCAGGTCGGCCAGGATATTCTGCAGCGCCGCGTCCATGTCGCTGGTATCCACCCCCAGCGCATCGGCCAGGTTCTCCTGCTTCGCGATGGCGGCGGCGAAGGCGTCCGTCGCCTTCTCCGACAGCGTATAGGCGGACAGGCCGCGCGCCCGCGGGTCAGGCGCACTGTCGGCATGGATGGAGATGAACAGCTCTGCCCGTGCCGCCCGTGCGCGCTCCACCCGTTCCTTCAGATCCAGGAACTCGTCCGTGTCCCGGGTCAGCACGGCGGCTGTCCCGGTCTGGCGGGAGATGGCCTGGGCCATCTGCCTGGCGATGTCGAGCGTGATGTCCTTTTCCAGCGTCCCCCGCGCGCCGATGGCGCCGGGATCGCGGCCGCCATGGCCCGGATCGATGACGATCAGGCGCGGCGGGCCGGGCTTGCGGGCAGGCGCGCCGGACGCGGCGACGGATTGCGCGGATGCCGGTCCCGCTGGCCAGCCGGTCAATCCGATGACCGGCAATCCCGAGGCAATGCGAAGAAAAGACCTGCGATCCATGGATCAACCCGCGCGGGAAACCGGCGACGGCCGGCTCCTCTCTCCGCGGCGTATGTTCTAGTCATGCGCACAGCTTCCGCAACAGAAACCTGTGCACGGTGTGCGGTCCGGAGCGCAGTGTTGCTGGCCGGGCACGGCGGTGCCCGCAGCAGCGCGGAACGGGGCGGGCGCGCGCTCCGTACCCATCCCGTTCCACGTCCCGCGACTATGGCGGAGGAGCCTGCGGACAGGCCCCGGCCGGCGTCAGCGGGCGCTCTGCATGCCGTCGCGCTCCTTGCGCTGGGCAAGGGCGGCCAGGGCCGGAATTCGAGCTTCGGCGCTCGGGGCAAAGACCGCCTGGGTGATGGCCCGCTCGATCTCCTCCCGGGTGAAGGGCTTGCGGATGATCGGCCCCAGATGCTCCAGCCCGCGGCGCTGAAGCTCGTCGGCGAAGGCGGTGACGAAGATGATCGGCAGCTCCGACGTCCGGCGCAGCATCTGGGCGGTGGTGATGCCGCTGTCCCCGTGGGCGAGGCGGAGGTCCATGAGGGCGAGCGTGGGGCGGCAGGCCTTGGCGGTGGACAGGGCGGCGTCCATGGTTGCGGCGGTGCCGCACACCTTGTGGCCCATGCCGCGCACCGTCTCGGCCAGGTCATAGGCGATGATGGCGTCGTCCTCGACGATCATGATGCTGGCGATCAACGCCTCCCGCACGGCCTCCTGCGCCTCCGTCATCCGGGTGCGCGCCTCTTCCCGGCTCAGCTCCAGGACGGAGCCGGCCTCGGCGACCGGCAGGGCCTCCAGATTGACCAGCAGGTACAGGCGGCGCTGCGTCTCGGGCAGGAGGGACAGGGCCGCCTTGATGGGATGCCCGACCTCCTCGATCTGGAAGGTCCGGCCGCTCTCATCGAACAGCCGGTTCAGCAGGGCGTAGAGCGGCAGCCGGCTGTTCCCGCCCAGCCCGGCGTCTCCGGGGGCAGCCAGGGCCGCCTCCACGGCGCGCCCGACCAGAGCGTCGCCGGCTTCCCCGTCTCCGGTCAAAGCGCGGGCATAGCGGCGCAGATACGGCAGATGGGCCAGCAACTGCTCGGCGTTGGCGTCCATAACAGTGTCCTTCTTAATTCGGCCGGAACGATGGCGCGATGCCGCGTCCGTCGTGGCCGAAACCCTCGGGCGCCACCAACAGCGCGGCGACCTTCATTGTGGACAGATTTCGCCGCGATGCCATTCCACAGGAGGGGTGATCCCTCCGAGTTGACCATTCGGACCGAATCTCACGTTATTACCCCTGGGAATCCGCCGTGAACCATCTATCGACGCCGACGACGCAGCCCTTCTTGAAACGAACGGAAAAAATTTACGTGGGAACCGCATCCGACTCACCCTGTTGGGCCGGACACTGGTGCGTTGCCTCCCTGAACCGCCAGAAACTGGAGCCGCCTGCCGCGCGTCGGCAGCGGCTCTTTTTCTGTCCAGGCGGAGGGAAAGAGGTTCGAAAGGCGGTCAGGGCAGGGCCGCCGCCTGATTCCGCATGTCGGTCGACGCCGGCAGTGCGGCGATTTCGCGCACCAGTTTGGACAGGATGGCCTGCCCGAAGGTGGAGAAATCCTCCGCCACCAGGATGAAGGCGCCGGGGCCGCCGATGACCTGGTCCTGGAAATAGCGGTCCAGATCCAGCGGCGGCAGACCGCCCCAGGGATTCGGGCGGCTGTTCAGGATGGGCAGGGCGTTGATGGTGATTCCCGCAGCGACCGCCGCGTCGCGGGCCTCCGCCGGCGGTCGGCCGCGGTTGGAATAGCCGTCGCCCGAAATGTCGATTACCTGACGGGAGCCTTCGAAACCGTTGCCCGGGAACAGGGCGGTGGCGAAATCGATCGCCGCGCCGATGCTGGTCCAGAAGGCGGTGCCGATGGGCGCTTCCGCCAGCCGCCCGGCAAAGGCGCGGGCGCTGTTCGCGTCCTGCACCACGCTCCACCCCACCACCTGGTTCTGATAGCCGTCGTCGGCCCATTCCACATAAGTGACGGCGATGCGGCCCATGGGGCCGGACTGGATGGCCTCGACCACCTGCGGGCTGCTCAGCGCGTTGGCGTAGCCCTTGCGCTGCAACTCCGCCTCCTGCGCATCCACGCTGCCGGACACGTCCACCAGCAGCACCAGCTCAAGATCCACCGGAAGATCGCCGGCGCCCTGGCCCAGGGCCGGAGCGGACATCGCGGCGGTGATACAGACCGCAAGGCGGATGGCCCGTCCGAATCCCTGCCACGCCGCCCGAAACCTCGCCGCTGCTTCCATTCCCGCTCCTACCGCCGGGCGTCCGTGTCCGGCCTGCATCCCGTTCAGCGTGCCCCAGACGTTACAGCGGGGCAACCCCGCAGGGGAGCCAGCCCGGGCTACGCCATCGGGGTGCCGTCACCCCCTTCGCCGCCAGCATGAGGCCCGGAGTGCTGCGTGCAAGGGCCGGACCGCCCATCCGCCGGGGAGCCACCCGGCCGGCGGAACCCGGCACGCCGGGCCGGGGTTCCCGAAAGGGGGGGAAAGCCGGCCCCGCTCCATCCGGGACATACGGGGAGATGGCCCATGCTGTGGAATTTCGACGAGCTGAAGGGTTTCAGGCTGCATGCCACCGACGGCGATCTGGGGCATGTGCATGACGTGCTGTTCGAGGATGACAGCTGGCATGTCCGCTATCTGGTGGTGGATACCGGCTGGATCTTCGGGCGCCGTGTCCTGATCGGTCCGCAGGCGTTGGGGGAGCCGGACGGTTCCACCCGCACCATCCCGGTACGCCTGACCCAGGAGCAGGTGAAGCAGAGCCCGTCCATTGATACCGACAAGCCGGTGGGCCGCCAGCAGGAGGACGCGATCTACCGCTATTACGGCTGGACGCCCTATTGGACGGCCGGCGGAGCGGTGGGCCTTCCAGGCGATCCCATGCTTGACGTGGTCGGCGGCGCTGTCGATCCGGCATCCCTCGGCCAGCCGGAAGGCGACCCGCACCTGCGTAGCGCGCGGGAGGTGTCGGGCTACACGGTGCAGGCGGGCCGCAGGGATATCGGCCGCGCAAGCACCCTGCTGCTGGACACGGCCGTCTGGCAGGTCAGATGGCTGGTGGCCGATGTCGGCAGCGCGATAACCAGCCGTCTGGTGCTGGTCGCGCCGGAATGGGTGCGGGGATTGGACTGGCCGGAGGCGCGGATTCACGTCGCTGCCGACGCAGACAAGATCGCCAATGCCCCGGCCTATGATCCGACCAGGAGTCTGGGGCGGGAGCAGGAGCGGGCGGTCTATGAATGGCACGGGCAGCGGCCGTACTGGTGAAGCTCCCGGACGCAGGATCGATGCCTCTGGCGCTGCAGCAGCGGGCGCGCTACATGCTGTGGCATGAGCCCGATCCTACGCCTCGCACTGGAAGCCGGCCCTCTGGCCGTCTTCTTCGTCACCAACAATCTCTACGGCCTGATGACCGGCACGGGGGCCTTCATGGTCGCCACCACGCTGGCGCTGGCCATGTCCTGGCAGCTGGAGCGGCGGTTGCCGGTCATGCCGCTGGTGGGCTGCTTCTTCGTGCTGCTGTTCGGCGGGCTGACGCTCTGGCTGGATGACGAGCTGTTCATCAAGATCAAGCCGACGGCGGTGAACCTTCTGTTCGCCGCGGCCCTGTTCACCGGGCTGGCGATGAAGCGCAACCTGATGAAGATCGTGATGGGCACGGTTATGGAGATGGATGATGCCGGCTGGCGCATCCTGACCGTGCGCTGGGCTTGGTTCTTCGTGCTGCTGGCCATCCTGAACGAGGTGGTCTGGCGGAGCTTCAGCACGGACGTCTGGGTGAACTTCAAAGTGTTCGGCATCATGCCGCTGACCCTGCTGTTCAGCGCCTTCCAGGTGCCCGTCATCATGCGGCATCAGATTCAGACGAACGACCCTGCGACAGGGTCTCCAGCAACGGCAGGCGAGGAGCCGAAATAGGCTCCTCGCCTGCTTGGATCAGCGTAGCTGCGCGATCAGGCGATTGTTGTGATCACGCGTCATGCCAGGAATCAGGAAGGCGTCGACAAGCACCCAGATGCACAGGGGACTAAGAAACAGAAATCCGATGCCGATGACGGAGGTCAGCACGCCGATGATGCAGAGCGCGAGCTGAAACAGGCCCAGCCCGACGGAACCCAGGTAGAAGCGGTGCGCTCCGATCCCGCCCAGGAAGAGCCAGAGAAGATAGGCGACGCCGATCGACTTCTTGTTCGAGGCATACTGCATCATGGGAAGGTCATCGTATGACGCTGGACGGTCGGTCATTGGAACTATCCTCCCAGGTTGTGCTTGCGGAACAATGTCGTTTCCTAAACTCAGGATATAATCAAGCCACGTTCCCGTTCTGCATGTAACTACCGTCGAGGGATCGCGATGAAGTTCAAGGACCAGGTCGTCTGGGTCACGGGTGCTTCCAGCGGGATCGGGGAGGCGCTGGCGAAGGCGCTGGCCGGGCAGGGAGCCAAGCTGATCCTCTCCGCCCGCCGGGTGGAGGAGTTGGAGCGGGTGCGCAACGAATGCGGCGGCCACAACGCCCCGCTGGCGCTGGTGCCCATGGACGTGGCCGAGCTGGACTCGATTCCCGACAAGGTCAGTCAGGCGCTGGAGGCGTTCGGGCGCATCGACATGGTGGTCAACAATGCCGGTATCAGCCAGCGCTCCCTGGCGATGGAGACCGGGATTGCCGTGGACCAGCGGCTGATGCAGGTGAACTACTTCGGGACCGTGGCGGTGACCAAGGCCCTTTTGCCGCATCTGGTCCGGCAAGGCTCCGGTCGGATCGTCAGCGTCACATCGGTTGTCGGCAAGTTCGGCACGCCCTACCGCAGTGCCTATGCCGCGTCCAAGCACGCCGTCCATGGCTTCATGGAGGCGCTCAGGGCGGAGATCGCCGGCACTGGAGTCAAGGTGCAGCTTGTCATGCCGGGCTTCATCCGCACCCAGGTCTCCGTCAACGCGCTGACCGGCGATGGCAGCGCGCTCGGCGCCATGGATCAGGCCCAGGCTCAGGGCATGGACCCGGATGAGGCCGCCCGCCGCATTCTTTCCGGTATCGAAACGGATGCGCTGGAAATCTATGTCGGTGGTCCGAAGGAGCGGTTCGGCCTGTTCCTGAAGCGCTTCTTCCCCGGCCGCTTTGCCAAGTTCATCGCCAGCGCCAAGGTGCGGTAACCGGCTACAGGCTGCCGATTGTAACGCCTTGGTTTCGCTGCTTGCGTGTGCGGCCTTCCCCGATATTTCATCCATGCCGGACGGGCAGAATGCCAGCCGCCCCGGCATGCCGCCCGTCCCGGCCTGACCCGCACGCCGTGGCGCAGGCCGACCGACGACCGATCTTGAAAGGGAGAGCCATGCGCTCCGTCAACCATTCCGCCGAGCCGGCCCGGGCGGGCCGCCGGTCGGCCGCCCGCGTTCTGACCCTGACCTCCGCTGTCGGCCTGCTGGCGCTCAGCGGCTGTATTTCCGTCCATGACGGTGGGGGGGACAGCTCGGAATACCGCCCGCGCTCCGCCACCGATCTCTGCCGGCGGGAGGTGTGGCGCTCCTACCACGAGGATTACAAGATCAACTACGATCTGCCGGAACTGTCCACCAGCAGCAACAGCCAGATGGTGGTCCAGTCCTTCACGCTGGTGCCGGAGCGCGGCCGGGCGGATGTGGAGCGGCGGACCATCCGTTGCACCGTGACCGACGGGGCGCTCACCGGCGTGACCACGCTGAACTGAAGGGGACTGGCCGGGGCAGCGCCACCCTTTTTTTACACGGAAGCAGTCATTGTCGCTCTGCTAGCCTGACCAGGTATTCAGGCGGCGGAGCGGCAAGACGGTGGCGGTGCGGACGAGACGACAGTTCCTGGCAGGCGCGATGGGCGTGTCCGCCGTCGCCCTGCTCTCCCCGATCCCGGCGGCGGAGGCCGCCCGGTCCTCAGGTGCTGCGGAGGCGGGGATCAACCGGGTGCTGATCCTGAAGAAGCGCCGGCTGCTGCGCCTCATGCAGGATCATCTGATCGTCAAAGAGTACAGGGTGGCGCTGGGCCGCAATCCTATCGGCCATAAGGAGCGCGAGGGCGACGGCCGCACGCCGGAAGGCCACTACCACATCGCTTGGCGCAACCCGGAAAGCGCCTTCCACCTGTCGCTGAACATCTCCTACCCGTCCCAGGCGGACAGGGAGGCGGCCGCGGCGCGGGGCGTCAATCCCGGCGGCCTGATCATGATCCACGGCCAGCCCAACCGGGTTGCGGGCAAGCCCTATGTGAAGCGCTGGGGCGACTGGACCGACGGTTGCGTCGCGGTCCAGAACCATGAGATGGAGGAGATCTGGCGCTTGGTGCCGGATTTCACGCCGGTTGAAATCAGGGCCTGACCGGCCGGACATGGAAAACCCCGCCCGGCGAGCCGGGCGGGGTTCTTACCAGATGGATATACCCGAGCCTCAGCCCGCGCGATCCACCATCAGCTTCTTGATCTCCGAGATCGCCTTGGCGGGGTTCAGGCCCTTCGGGCAGGTCTGGGTGCAGTTCATGATGGTGTGGCAGCGGTACAGGCGGAACGGGTCCTCCAGCATGTCCAGCCGCTCCCCCTGCATCTCGTCACGGCTGTCCGCGATGAAACGATAGGCCTGGAGCAGGACCGCCGGGCCGAGATACCGGTCGCCGTTCCACCAGTAGCTGGGGCAGGAGGTGGTGCAGCAGAAGCAGAGGATGCACTCATAGAGGCCGTTCAGCTTCTCCCGCTCCTCCGGGCTCTGCAGCCGCTCGCGCGACGGGGCAGGGGTCTGGGTCTGCAGCCACGGCTTCACGCTGGCGAGCTGGGCGTAATTCCGGGACAGGTCGGGGACGAGGTCCTTCACCACCGGCTGGTGCGGCAGCGGGTAGATCTTGACGTCGCCCTTCACCTCGTCGATCGGCTTCAGGCAGGCCAGGGTATTGCGGCCATCGATGTTCATGGCGCAGGAGCCGCAGATGCCCTCGCGGCAGGAGCGGCGGAAGGTCAGGGTGGCGTCCACATCGTTCTTGATGTGGATCAGCGCGTCCAGAACCATCGGCCCGCACTTGTCGAGGTCGATCTCGAAGATGTCTTCGCGCGGATTCTCGCCCGTGTCGGGATCGTACCGGTAGATGCGGAACCGGCGGGTCCGCTTGGCCTCCGCGGCGGCGGACCGAACGGTGTTGCCGGGCTTGACCTTGGAATTGGCAGGAAGCGTGAACTCAGCCATTTTGAATATTCTCCCGGCGCGTTCTCAATACACCCGCTTCTTCGGCGGGAACACCTGGACCTCGTTGGTCAAGGTGTAGAGGTGGACGGGGCGGTCGCCCAGGGTGACCTTGCCGGCATCGTCCACCCAGACGGTGGAGTGCTTCATCCAGTTCTCGTCGTCGCGCTCCGTGAAGTCCTCGCGGGCGTGGGCGCCGCGGGATTCTTTGCGGTTGACGGCGGAGTTGATGGTGGCGACGGCCTGGTACATCAGGTTGTCCAGCTCCAGCGCCTCCACGAGGTCGCTGTTCCACATCATGGAGCGGTCGGCGAGCTGGAGGCGCGGGCGCTGGGCCCAGACCTGCTCCATGAGCTGCGCGCCCTCCCGCATCACCTCGCCGGTGCGGAAGACCGCGCAGTTGTTCTGCATGACCTTCTGCATCTCGAGCCGCAGATGCGCGACACGGATGTCGCCCTTGGCATGGCGGGTCTTGTCCAGCCGCTCCAGCGCCTTGTCGGCGTTGTCGGCCGGCAGGCTCTTGTGGGCCGCACCCTTCTCCACGATCTCGGCGGCGCGGATGGCGGCGGCGCGGCCGAACACCACGAGGTCGAGCAGGGAGTTGGAGCCGAGGCGGTTGGCGCCGTGGACGGAGACGCAGGCCGCCTCGCCGATGGCCATCAGGCCGGGCACGACGCGGTCCGGGTCCTCGGCGGTCGGGCAGACCACCTCGCCCTTATAGTTCGTCGGGATGCCGCCCATGTTGTAGTGCACGGTCGGCAGCACCGGGATCGGCTCCTTGGTCACGTCCACGCCGGCGAAGACCTTCGCGGTCTCCGCGATGCCGGGCAGGCGCTCATGGATGATGCTGGGGTCCAGATGCTCCAGATGCAGGTGGATGTGGTCCTTGTTGGGACCGACGCCGCGGCCTTCCCGGATTTCGATGGTCATGGAGCGGCTGACCACGTCGCGGGACGCCAGGTCCTTCGCCGACGGGGCATAGCGCTCCATGAAGCGCTCACCCTCGCTGTTGGTCAGGTACCCGCCTTCGCCGCGCACGCCCTCGGTGATCAGGCAGCCAGCGCCGTAGATGCCGGTGGGGTGGAACTGGACGAACTCCATGTCCTGCATCGGCAATCCTGCGCGCAGCACCATGCCGCCGCCGTCGCCGGTGGAGGTATGGGCGGAGGTGCAGGAGAAGTAGGCGCGGCCGTAACCGCCGGTCGCCAGCACCGTCTGGTGGGCGCGGAAGCGGTGGATGGTGCCGTCATCCAGGTTCCAGGCCAGCACGCCGCGGCAGACCCCGTCCTCATCCATGATGAGGTCCAGGGCGAAGTACTCGATGAAGAACTCCGCCTGATGCTTCAGGGACTGCTGGTACAGCGTGTGCAGGATGGCGTGGCCGGTACGGTCGGCCGCGGCGCAGGTGCGGTAGGCCTGGGTCTTGCCGTACTGGGCGGTCATGCCGCCGAAGGCGCGCTGGTAGATCTTGCCTTCCGCCGTGCGGCTGAAGGGCACGCCGTAATGCTCCAGCTCGATGATGGCTGGGATGGCCTCGCGGCACATGTACTCGATGGCGTCCTGGTCGCCCAGCCAGTCCGACCCCTTCACGGTGTCGTACATGTGGTAGCGCCAGTCATCCTCGCCCATGTTGCCGAGTGCCGCGGAGATGCCGCCCTGGGCGGCCACGGTGTGGCTGCGGGTGGGGAAGACCTTGGTGATGCAGGCCGTCTTCAGCCCCTTCTCGGCCATGCCGAAGGTGGCGCGGAGGCCGGCGCCGCCGGCTCCGACGACGACGACATCATAGTAATGGTCCTGGATCTGGTACGCCGTGCCCATGGCTCTTCCTCACGCCCCCAGTGCAATCTTCAGAACGGCAAAGGCGCTGGCCAGCGCCAGCACAAGGGCCAGGCCCTTGGTCCCCGCAACCGCGGCGGTCTTTCCCAGCTTGCCGTGAATATAGTCCTCAAAGACCTCCTGCATACCGTACGCGGCGTGGTGGAATGTCACGCCGATGGTCAGCAGCATCAGCACGGCGTTCACCGGGCTGCGCAGGAATTCGACCATGCCCGGATAGCCTTCGTCCATCAGCCCGATCACGGAGAAGACGAACCAGATCACCAGCGGCACATAGGCCAGGGACAGCAGGCGGTAGCTCAGCCAGTGGTGCGCGCCCGACTTGGCGGAGCCGAGGCCGCGCACACGGCCCAGGTCGGAGCGGTAGGAGTGCGGAGTATCGGTGGTCATCGCTGTTTCTCCTGCGCTCAGGCGGCCACGATGGCGGCGATGATGGTGATGACGGTCAGCGCCACCGACCCGCCCCAGACGACATAGCCGCCCTGGTAGACGGCCTGCAGCTCAAGCCCCTTGCCGGCATCCCAGAACAGGTGCCGGACGCCGTTCAGCGTGTGGTACCACAGCGCCCAGACCCAGCCGGCCAGCAGCAGCCAGCCAATGGGGGAGCCCAGGAAGGCCGAAACGGTCTCGTAGGCGTCCGGCCCGGCCGCAGCGGCGATCAGCCACCAGGCCAGCACCAGCGTGCCGACGGTCAGGCCGACCCCGGTGATGCGGTGGGTGATGGAGGCGATCGCGGGCAAAGGCAGGCGGTAAACCTGAAGATGCGGCGAGAGCGGCCGTTGCCTCTTGGCCGTCTGGGTGTCGGACATGGCTAGCACTTCCTCGATCGTTCCAGGGGCGCGTCCGCCCCGGGGCCGTCCTGTAGCGCCCGGGCGGGCACTACATGGAAAAGACGGTATGCAGGCGGCCGGCTCCGCAGGCAGGCGGTTCGACGTGAATCTCGGGTGAGTGAATTACGCCGCTAAGGCCGGTCCGTCAATCTTTGCCGGTGCAACAGAGGGGTAGATGCTTTCCGGGGCAAGTGCCTGATACGAATGGATATTGCGTTGCAACAGCATTCCGGAGGCTTCGTCGGGGCGAAATTTTTCCAGCGCCTGTACCGCCGCGGGGAGGCCGGCTAAGCTGCTGCCTCTGCCCGCCACGCTGTCCGGTCCGCCATGACGCTTCCCACCGCCGTGTCCGAACCTCCCGCCATTCCGCTGGACCGGGTGGCGGCGCTCGAGGATCTGACTCTCACAGCCTGGCCCTGCCTGCGGACCATCCACCATGACGGATGGGTGCTGCGCTTCGCCCGCGGCCATACGGGGCGGGCCAACAGCGTGAACGTCCTGGCTCCTGGCGTCCTGGCGCTGAAGGAAAAGGTGGCGTTCGCAGAACAGCGTTACAGGGACCAGAGCCTCGACCCGATGTTCCGCCTGACCCCGCTCTGCCCGCCGGAACTGGATGGCGAACTGGAGCGGCAGGGCTACGCGCTCGACAATCCCTCGCTGGTCCAGGTTCTGGACGGGTTGCCGCCGGCCGGGCCGGACCTGCCGGGCGTGAGGGTGGAGAGCCGGCCGTCGCCGGAATGGATCGACGCCTATGCCGGGATGACCGGCCTGTCCGCCACCCGCCGCAGCGCCCTGGCCGCCATCCTGGACGCCATCGCGCCCGCGACCCTCTACGCCGCGGCGGTGGAAGACGGGGAAATCCGGTCGGTGGCGCTGGGCGTCGTGGACCGGGGGCATGTCGGCATCTTCGACGTGGCGACCCGGCCGGACTGCCGCGGGCAGGGCCTTGCCGGGCGGGTGGTGGGCACGTTGCTGCGCCGGGCCGCAGGGCTCGGCGCGGCTTCCGCCTACCTCCAGGTCGCCGCACCCAACGCGCCGGCCCTGGCGGTCTACGGCCGTCTCGGCTTCCGCACCCTGTATCCGTACCATTACCGCCGCAAGGCGCTGTGAGCCGAATCGGACTCCGCCCGTGACGGCCGCGGCTCCGACGCGTTAGCCTCGGGTCATGCGCGGATTCCTTCTCCTCATCGGTTTGCTGCTCGCCGGTCCGGCCAAGGCGCAGCCGGGCGATGCCTGGCCCCATACCGCCATCGGGCGGATCGAGCGGTTGGGCGCGCCGGGCTTCTGCACCGGAACTCTGGTGGGGCCGCGGCATGTGCTGACGGCGGCGCACTGCCTGCTGAACCCGCGCACCCGCATCCAGATGCCGCCCCACCTGCTGCGCTTCGTACCGGCCGGGTGGCGGGACGGGGCCGGCGGCGTCGCGGTGGCGCTGGCGGAGGGCTACCGGGGCGGAACCGGGCCTTCGGCGCAGACCGTGGGGCGGGACTGGGGCCTGCTGGTGCTGGACCGGGCGCTGGAGGTGCGGCCGGTGCCGCTGCTTGCGCAATCCGTTCCGGTGTTGACCGGGATGGTCGGGCAGAAGGTGCTGACGCGGGCGGGGATCGGCCCGGCGGGGGAGGCGGCCCGCGCGCCGGGATGCGCTCTCACCAACATCGGCCAGGACCCGGCCCTGCTGCTGCACGACTGCGCCGTATCCGCCGGCGACAGCGGCGCGCCCCTGCTGGTGGGAGAAGGGGAGGGGGCGGCGCTGCTGGGCATGCATGTCGCCATACTGGGCTTCAACGGCTACCCCCACAACCTCGCCCTCTCCGCCGCGGCGCTGGCCGGGGAGGTGGAGCGTATCGTGGCCGATCCCGCCTTCGCGGGGCGGTGATCAGCCCTCGCCGGCCACGGCGATAGCCTCCGCCAGGGCCACGGTGCGGCGCGCCTGCTCCACATGCAGCGTCTCCACCAGCTTGCCGCCCACCACGGTGATGCCCTTGCCCTGGGCCAGCGCATCGGCATGGGCGGCGATCAGGGTGCGGGCCTGGGCGACCTCCTGCTCCGTGGGGCCGAAGGCGCTGTTGGCGGGGCCGATCTGGCGGGGATGGATCAGGGTCTTGCCGTCGAAGCCCAGCTCGCGCCCCTGGCGGCAGCTCCCGGCGAAGCCGGCCTCATCCTCCAGATCCACATGCACCCCGTCCAGCACGGCCAGCCGGTAGGCCTTGGCCGCCAGCAGGGTCAGCCCCAGGCTGGTCAGCATGGGCAGGCGCATCTGCGTGTTCAGCGCGTTCAGATCCTTGGTCAGGTCGGATGTGCCCATGACCAGGCAGGCGACCCGCTGGCTGGCCCCGGCGATGTCCTTGGCGTTCAGCATGGCGTGGGGCGTTTCCATCATCACCCACAGCTTCAGCCCGTCCGGCGCGCCGGCGTTCGCCAGCACCCGCTCCGCCTGCCGCACGCCCTCGCCGCTGTCGATCTTGGGGATCAGCACGGCGTCGGCCCCGCTAGATGCGGCGGCCACCAGATCGGCATGGCCCCAGGGCGTGTCCAGCCCGTTGACCCGGATGATCAGCTCCCGCCGGCCGTAGCCGCCCCGGCGCACGGCTTCCAGCACCTGGGCGCGGGCAAGCTCCTTCGCGTCCGGCGAGACGCTGTCCTCCAAATCCAGGATCAGCCCGTCGGCCGGCAAGGTGCGGGCCTTGTCCAGGGCGCGGGCATTGGCGCCGGGCATGTACAGGACGGAACGGCGGGGGCGGACGGTCATGATCGGTCTCCATCTCCGAGCGCAAGGCGCGGTGACCCTAGCCGCAGCCCGGTGCTGCCGTCCACGGACTCTGTGTTAGAGTGGGGCCATGAAGACCATCCTGACGATCCAGTCCCACGTCGCCTTCGGCCATGTGGGCAACCGCGCCGCCGTGTTCCCGCTGGAGCGGCTGGGCTGCGAGGCCATCGCCGTAAACACGGTGCAGTTCTCCAACCACACCGGCTACGGCCAGTGGACCGGCACCGTCTTCACGCCCGACCATGTGGCGGAGGTGCTGCGCGGCGTGGAGGGGCGGGGGGCCTTCAGCCACTGCGACGCCGTGCTGACCGGCTATATGGGCGATCCCGGCCTGGGCGACGTGGTGCTGTCCACCGTGTCCAAGGTGCGGCAGGCGCGGCATGGCGCGCTCTATGCCTGCGATCCGGTGATGGGCGATGTGGGGCGCGGCTTCTTCGTGCGGCCCGGCATTCCGGACTTCTTCCGCGACCGGGCGGTGCCCGCCGCCGACATCATCACGCCGAACCAGTTCGAGCTGGAATATCTGACCGGCCGGCCCATCGCCGACCTCGCCACCGCGCTGGAGGCGGCAGCGGCGGCGCGGGCGCTGGGGCCCAAGGTGGTGCTTGTCACCTCCCTGGTGCGGGACGACGCCCCGTCCGGCGTGATCGAGATGCTGCTGGATACGGCCGAAGGCTCCTGGGTGGTGGCGACGCCGCGGCTGCCGCTGGAACCGCCGCCCAACGGGGCCGGCGACTGCGTCTCCGCCCTGTTCCTGGCGAAGCTGCTGGAGACGGGGGACGCGGCGGCGGCGCTGGGCCACACGGCCTCCGCCATCTACGCCGTCTTCGACGCCACCCGCGCGGCCGGCGTGCGGGAGCTGCAGCTCATCGCCGCGCAGGACGAGCTGGTAGCCCCGAAGCGTCGCTTCACGCCAGCAAAGGTGCGCTAGGCCGGGGGCGGTTTCCGACAGTCTCCTCTTGTGCGGAGGGGATCAGGGGCGATATCCCCTTTCGATGGACTCCCCGATGGATGCATGCAGATGAAGATGGTCGGCACCTTCGCCCCGCCCGCAATCCTGGCCGGGCTGGCCCTGCTGCTGCCGGCCGCTCCGGCCACGGCGCAGCTCTCGCCGCCGATGCAGCCTCAGGAATATGGCTGCGAGGTGGATACCGATTCCCCCTGCCGCGGGCGCATCGACTTCTCGGAAGGGGATACTTACGAGTTCCGCTTTGCCGGTCCCGGCACTGCCCTGGTGCAGAACGAGGGCAACCGCCGCTGCATCCTGGAATTCAGCATGACCGATGGGCGTAGCGCCCGCACCGGGCGGCAGCTGAACATCACGCCGGGGCAGGTGGCAGAGGTGCCGGTACCGGATACTCAGGGCATGATCATGCGCTTCACCTACCGCGGCGCAAGCTCCAACAGCTGTGATCTGCTGATCGCTCTCCGGCAGTAGGCCGGCCGCACCGAAGGGAGTCTCCGATGAAGCGTGCCGCCATCCTTGCCCTTTCCGCCCTGCTGCTTGCGGGGTCCGCATCGTTGCCGGCCGCTGCTGCCGGAACCGATTCGCCAGCTTGGTCCCAAGCCTTCGACCCGGCCCGCAACCCCGCCGCCGACCTGGCCGAAGCGGTCAAGCTCGCGCAGGCGTCGGGCCGGCGCATCCTGGTGGATGTGGGCGGGGACTGGTGCATCTGGTGCCACCTGCTGGACGGCACCTTCGAGGTCAATCCGGACCTTACCGCCCTGCGCGACGCCAACTACGTGCTGCTGAAGGTCCATTACGACAAGAAGCAGAACCCCAACACGGAATTCCTGTCCCGCTGGCCCAAACCAGCGGGCTACCCGCATCTGTTCGTGCTGGATGGCGACGGCAGCCTGCTGCACAGCCAGAACACCGGCGAGCTGGAGCTGCCGAAGGAACAGGGCAAGGGCCACGACCCCGCCGCCATCCGCGCCTTCCTGGAGAAGTGGGCGCCGGACACGAAGTCCGGGGCCTGAGTGGAAAGGGGCCGCCTTCGCTGTTATATTGGCGTGCAACGCGGAGGTGCCCCATGACCTATCTGTTCGCCAAGCGGATCGACGGAAAGCTCTATCTGGAAATTCCAGAGGAAATGGCTTCGCGTCTGAAGATTGTTGAGGGCGGAGCTGTTTCTGCATCGGATGAAGGCGTTGGCGTAAATGTCATTCCCGCCGACGATCGCGTCGCCGCGCAATTGGCTGCCGCCGAGCGGATCATGGAGGAGAATTTCTGGGTCCTGAGCGAGTTGGCGAAATAGCCATGTCGTCCTGGAACTGGATCGAAACGACGGCTGCTCTGGCTATCCATGAGCGGCAAATCTCTGTACATGGCGGCGGCACCGGCATCCGGGATATCGGCCTGCTCGAAAGCGCCATGGCCCGTCCGCAGACTCTGGCCGTGTATGGTGAGCCCGATGTCTTCGACTTGGCGGCCTGCTACGGCTGGGGGCTGGCGCGCAATCATCCGTTCGTCGATGGAAACAAGCGGACCGCGTTCGTCGTCTGCTTGCTTTTTCTGAGCCTGCACGGTTTCCGGCTGACGGCACCTATGCCGGAGCGGCTGGAGACTTTCTTGAATGTCGCATCGGGGACGATGACGGAGCAGTCATTGGCTGCTTGGCTTCGCTCCAACTCTGTCCGTGCAATCGGCTGAAAACACGAAGGGCGGGATCTCGCGATCCCGCCCTTCGCATATTCCGTGCCGGCCGGTGGAACTCAGCCGGCGTACTTCTCCGCCCAGACCTCGGCGATCTGCACGGCGTTGAGGGCCGCACCCTTGCGGAGGTTGTCGGCGACCACCCACATGGCCAGGCCGTTCTCCACCGTGATGTCCTCACGGATGCGGGAGACGAAGACCGCATCCTCGCCGGTCACCTCGGCCGGGGTGACGTAGCCCTCATCCATGCGATGGTCGATCACGGTCACGCCGGGGGCGCGGCGCAGGGCCTGACGGGCATCCTCCACCGACAGCGGATTCTCGAACTCGATGTTCACCGCCTCGGAGTGGCCGATGAAGACCGGAACGCGAACGGCGGTGGCATGCACCTTTATGCGCGGGTCCAGGATCTTCTTCGTCTCCACCACCATCTTCCACTCTTCCTTCGTGGAGCCGTCGTCCATGAAGCTGTCGATGTGGGGAATGCAGTTGAAGGCGATCTGCTTGGTGAACTTCTTCTTCTCGACCGGGTCGTTCACATAGATGGCGCGGGTCTGGCCGAACAGCTCGTCCATCCCCTCCTTGCCGGCGCCCGACACGGACTGGTAGGTCGCCACGACGACACGGCGGATCGTCGCCAGATCGTGCAGCGGCTTCAGCGCCACCACCATCTGGATGGTGGAGCAGTTGGGATTGGCGATGATGCCCTTCTTGCGCCAGCCGGAAATGGCCTGCGGGTTCACCTCCGGCACCACCAGCGGCACGTCCGGGTCCATGCGGAAATGGCTGGTGTTGTCGATCACCACGGCGCCCGCCGCGGCGGCCTTGGGCGAGAACTCGGCCGAGACCTTCGCCCCCGGGCTGGACAGGACGATGTCGGTGCCTTTGAAGTCGTATTTCGCCAGATCCTGCACTTTCAGGATGTCGTCCTCACCGAACGACACTTCCGCCCCGGCGGAGCGGCTGGAGGCCAGGGCCACCACCTCATCCACGGGGAAATCGCGCTCATGCAGGGTCTGGAGGATCTCACGCCCCACATTCCCGGTGGCCCCGACAACGGCGACCTTGTAGCCCATCTGCGTGATCCTTAATGTAACAGGGTCTGGCGAAACAAACGGCGGCTCCACCGCCGACAACAATGACCTGACTTATTCAATGCGGGCCGGTTTGGCAACAAAAGGACCCCCGCGCTCTTTTGACGGGAGGAATGCAGGGATGGCGGAGCGTGCTTACAAGACCTTCCAGGAGTTCTGGCCCTTCTATCTCCAGGAACACAGCGACGCCCGGACACGCGCTTTCCATTATGTGGGCAGCGCAATTGCGCTCGGCTTTCTCACGGCGGCCGTCATAACGGCCGATCCCTGGTACCTGCTGGGCATGCCGCTTTCCGGCTATTTCTTCGCCTGGGTCAGCCACGCCTTCGTGGAGCACAACCGGCCGGCCACCTTCACCTATCCTCTCTGGTCGCTGGCGGCGGACTACAGGATGTTCTTCATGTTCCTGGCCGGACGGCTGGGGCCGGAGTTGCGCCGCGCCGGCGTGACGGGCTGAGCGGGCGAGGGGAGCGGCGGCTTGTCCAGCATTGTCGAGACGATCGCCCAGTCGATCAAGAAGGCCGACCGGAGCCTGTTCAACGAGAACTATACGAAGCAGGCGGAGGCGGTGATCGCCGGCTTGCGCCGGGCCGGATACGAGGTGGTGCCCACCCGCCCGCCCGATGCGCTGGTGGATTTCGCCAAGGACAACATCCCCTTCGGCCGGCTGCGCCCGGCCGACCTGATCCGCATGCTCTATTCCACGATGGTGGAGAACGCCCGCAGGTTTATTCCCTAAAGTATTAGTTAACTCCTTTTGCGCGCATGGCGCTTGTGGCTTCGCCCGATTTCATACAATCATATGTGACTGCCGCCTTGACCGGCTGAAACCACCGGCGGACAGCGAGCGGGCCAGCAAATGACGGACGAGCGCAGTTATATCGAGGGGTTCAACTGGCGCCGGCCTGGCGCCAAGGAACTGACGGACGCCGTCGTCCTACATCAGAAGCTGCTATCCGGCCGCCCCGGCGGGCGTCGCCTCATGATGGTGCTGACCGATCTCAGGGGCGTGGACCTTACCGGCCTCAACCTGTCGGATGCGGAACTCACCGGTTCGCGCCTCGACCAAGCGGTGCTGGTCGGGACCCGGCTGAAGGGCGCCAACCTGTTCGCGGGCGATTTGCGTCTGGCAAATCTCCAGGATGCCGATCTAGCGCGGGCGGACATGCGGGGCGTCAGCCTGCGCGGCGCGAACCTGACCCGGACGAAGATGCAGCAGGTCGACCTGCGGGAGGCGGTTCTGGCCGTCTACCAAGGCGGCCGCCCCCTGCCGGCCAGCTTCGACGGGCGCATCCCGAACCTGACCGCCGCCATCGCGGTGGAAACGGACCTGTCCGAAAGCCGCCTGAACAAGGTCATCGCGCTCCGCACCGACTTCACCGACTGCGTCCTGTCGGGGGCCGATCTGCGCGGGGCCGACCTTCGCGGGGCCAATCTGCGCGGGGCCGACCTCAGCAACGCCGACCTTCAGGAGTGTCGGTTGCAGGAGGCGGATTTCACCGGCGCGGTGCTTACCGGCGCCCGGCTGCGCGGGGCGGAGGTGAAGGATGCCACCTTCGTCGGCAGCGTACTGGACCCGCTTGCCATCGGCGACCTTGCCCGCAGCGGGGCGCTGCTGACCCGCGAAGCGGCAGGCGCACTGCCGCCGTTGGAGGTGGTCGCCGGGCATGAGGGCTGGGTAAGCAGCAGCGGCGCCTCCGGTCAGCGCGCCAATCTCAGCGGGCGCGACCTGTCCAGGTTGGACCTTTCAGGGCGGACCCTGACCGCCGCCGTCCTGTCCCATGCCCGTTGCGTCGGCGTCAGCTTCGCCGGCGCATCCCTGGTCATGGCGGATCTGGAGGGGGCCGACCTCCAGCAGGCGGACCTGTCCCGCGCGGACCTGCGCGGGGCGAATCTGGAACGCGCGCATCTGGCCCAGGCCGTGCTGCGTGGGGCGGATCTGCGCCCGCTGGCCAGCACGGAGGATGCCTCGCGCCGCTGGCCCACGCGCCTGTCCCGCGCCCGCCTGTGGCAGGCCGATCTGCGGGATGCCAACCTGCGTGAAGCCGTGCTGGGTCGTGCAGACCTCAGCGGAAGCGATCTTCGCGGCGCGCGCATGGACGGATGGCTGGCCGACGGCGCCATCCTGGCCGGCATCCGCACCGACTGAACCCCGCCCATCCCCCGCAATATATTGATCGGGTTGACGATCCGCTTTGCAGCTGCCATAGAAGCGAACGTTATAACATAACGTATTGGTGGGGCCGCTCCGGGCCGCCATCCATGCACGCAAGGGATTGTCTCGATGTTGAAGCCCCGTTCCGGCGCCCGCCGTCTGTCGATATCTTGGTTGGCGCTCACCGGTTCCGCTGCCGCAGCCTTGATTCCTGCGGCGGCCCTGGCTCAGCCCGCCGCCACGGCGCAGGACCCGGTGGTCCATGGCCGCGCCGGCGTGGAGGAGATCGTGGTCACCGCCTCCCCCATCGGGCGGAGCCGCTACGATGTTCTTCAGGGCACCTCCGTGCTGTCGGGTGAGGCGCTGGACCGCGCCCTGTCCGCCAGCATCGGTGAGACGCTGGACCGGCTGCCGGGCGTGTCCCAGACCGGCTTCGGCCAGGGGGCGTCCCGCCCGGTGATCCGCGGGCTGGGCGGCGACCGCATCCGGGTGCTGGTGGGCGGCATCGGCTCCATCGACGCCAGCACGACCAGCCCCGACCATGCCCCGGCCGTGGACCTCGCCACTGCCAGACGGGTGGAGGTGGTGCGCGGTCCGGCGACGCTGCTGTACGGCAACAACGCGGTAGGCGGCGTCGTCAACGTGCTGGACGGCCGCATTCCGGTGGAACAGCCGGAAGGCGGGGCCGATGGTCTGGTGCGGCTGGGCTATGGCAGCAATGCCGATGAGCGGCTGGCCGCCGGCGCGCTGGATGTGGGCCTTTCCCCCAACATCGTGGCCCATGTGGACGCTTACTGGCGCAAGACCGACGATTTCGAGGCTCCCGGCTTCGTCCGCTCCGCCGCCCTCCGCGCGTTGGAAGAGGAGGAGCATGAGCATGAGGAGGGGGAGGAGCACGAGCATGAGGAGGAGCCGCGTGGACGTGTCGAGAACTCCAACCTGGAGCAGAAGGGCGCGACCGGCGGGCTGTCCGTGCTTGGCGACTGGGGCTTCTTCGGCGCGTCGGTGTCGCGCAACGAGACCAATTACGGCATTCCCGCCGGCCACGAGCATGCCGAGGAGGAAGATGATCATGAGGAGGGAGAGGAGCATGAACATGAGCACGAGCATGCTCCCGTCCGCATCGACCTGGAGCAGACCCGTTTCGACGTGATGGGCGAAATCAACCGGAGCTTCCTGGCCTTCGAGACCGTGCGTCTGCGCTTCGGCTATGCCGACTATGAGCATGCCGAGTTGGAGGGAGACGAGGTAGGCACCCGCTTCCTGAACGAAGGCTGGGAAGGCCGTATGGAGCTGGTGCAGACCCCGGTGGCAGCCTTCGGCGGAACGCAGAGCGGCGTCGTCGGCCTGCAGATGAGCGACCGGGACTTCGAAGCCATAGGGGAGGAGGCGTTCGTGCCGCCCTCCACCACTTTCCAGGCCGGCGCCTTCCTGCTCCAGCGGCTGGATATCGGCGCGTTGGCCTTGGAGGCCGGGGCGAGGTTCGAGCGGCAGACGG
This sequence comes from Indioceanicola profundi, assembly GCF_003568845.1. Taxonomy (NCBI): domain Bacteria; kingdom Pseudomonadati; phylum Pseudomonadota; class Alphaproteobacteria; order Rhodospirillales; family Azospirillaceae; genus Indioceanicola; species Indioceanicola profundi. The sequence continues at coordinate 144,951 of NZ_CP030126.1, forward strand.
TCGAGGCTGCAGCGATCGGCTTCGACCGCGACTTCACCGGCATCAGCCTGTCGGCGGGCGCCGGCTATACCCTGCCGGGCGGCTGGCTGGTCGGCTTGAGCCTGTCGCGCACCGAACGCGCGCCGAATGCGGAGGAGCTGCTGTCCAACGGCCCGCACCTGGCCACCGGCACCTTCGAACTGGGCGATCCAACCCTGGGCGAAGAGACGGCCCTGGGGGCGGAGGCCACGCTGAAATATGCGAGCGGCCCCAGCTTCGGCGCGCTGAACCTGTTCGTCACCAACTATGACGACTTCATCTATGGCCGTTTCACCGGCGCGGAGGCGGAAGAGCTGCCGGTCTCGCAGTATATTGCAGCCGATGCCCGTTTCTGGGGTTTCGAGATCGAGGCCGGGACGGAACAGGCAATGGGACCGGGCGCGCTGGTGCTGGAAGCCTCTGCCGAATATGTCCGCGCCACCGACCGTGCCAACAACGATCCGATCCCGCGCATTCCGCCCCTGTCCGCCCGCGCCAGCGTGGGCTACGAGCTGCCGGATCTGGCCGGTCGGCTTGAGCTGGTCTGGGCGGACGATCAGAACCGTGCCGGTCCGCTGGAGCTGGCGACGGAGGGCTATACCGTCCTGAACGCGTCGGTGGACTGGCACCCCGTAGCGGACCGCGACCTGACCCTGCTGTTCGAGGTGCGCAACATCACCGATGAGGAGGTGCGGCTGGCGACCTCCTATCTGAGGCACGAGCTGCCGCAGCCGGGCCGGGATTATCGCATCGCCCTGCGTGCCGGCTTCTGATCGGCAGGGCTGCTGGAAGGCCGCCGGGGTGGGATCGATGCCCGCCCCGGCGGTTGGATGGGGGCTCATCCCTTATCCGCAGGAGCCCCGCCATGATCCGCCCCCTTGCCGCGATCACCGCTACCCTGCTGCTGCTGTCCTTCCCTGCCGCCGCGCAGGACGCGGAAGAGGGGGAGCCGTTCTGCATCGACACGCGGCGCATCGACCGGACCACCGTGATCGATAACCAGACCATCCTGGTGGAAATGGTCGGGCGGGACGATTTCCGGAAAATCACCCTGTCCAGCCGGTGCCCCGGTCTGAAGATCGCCGGCGGCTTCAGCTATGAAACCCGCCTCGCGAAGCTGTGCCGGACCGAGATCATCCGTCCGGTGCAGGAGCCGCTCGCGGCCCCCTGCGCTATCGACAGCATCGCCGCGATTTCGCCGGAGGAGGCCGAGGCGCTCCGCCAGCAGCGTTGATCAGGGGCGGCCGGCGAACCGGTCCAGGATGGTCCGGAGCTGGCCCACATAGCTTCCGCCGAACAGGCGGACATGCACCAGCAACGGATACAGGTTGTAGACGTCCCGCCGCACCTCGAAGAAGCCGGGGCGCAGGGGCCGGATTTCATTGTAGCGGCGGAAGAAGGACTGGCCGAAGGTGCCGAACAGGGTGGTGAAGGCCAGCTCCACCTCCGCATCGCCATGATAGATCGCGGGATCGATGAAGGCGGCCACGCGCCCGCCCCGGACCAGCACGTTTCCGCCCCAGATATCCCCGTGCAGAAGCGATGGCGGCCCCGGCGGTCCCAGCAGTCCGGACAGCTTACCGCACAGCATCTCCACCTGTCCTGACAGCCCGGCCGGCAGCCGCCCCTCATCGCGGGCCGCGCGCGCCATGTGCAGCAGGCGGCGCTCGGCGAAGAATTGATGCCAGTCCTCCATCGGGCCGTTGGGCTGGGGCAGGGGGCCGATGGTGGTGTCCTGGGCGAAGCCGTACCGGTCGGCGGTTATCCCATGCAAGGCGGCCAGCAGCTCCGCCGCATGCTCCTCCGCCCCGTCGGTCATGCGGCCGGTTCCGTCCACATGCTCCATGATCAGAAGCCCGGGCGATGAATGCCAGACCGCGGGAACCGGAAGGCCGTGCGCGGCCAGATGGCGTAGCATCATCGCCTCCACCTCCAGCCCCGCCCCGGTCTTCGCCACGGCGCTGCGCCCGTCCGACAGATCCAGACGCAGGATTGCGCCGGCATGGCCGCTGCCCATGGCATGGCGGGACAGGATTGCGGCGCCGTCCACAATGTGGGGCAGATCGGCGGTCATCGTGCGGCCTCCTTTCCGGCGCGGCTGGGGTCGAGTGCGCGGTTCGGGCCGGTGCATCGGCGCCTCCAGCCACCACAATCGTGGATTTCGCCGCCATTGTCGCCGGCTCCGCGATTTGATGAGGGTATCCGCCATGCCGGCAACGGACAGCCTTGTCGAATTGCCTGAAAACAGGCCGTTCCGCCGTCTGGCACGGCGCTTGCGATACCTTCTGACAGAGCCGGACCTTCCGGACAACCGATGGAGATGAGGATGACTACCGCGCATATGACCACCACCGAGACCACCGGCTTCTTCGCCAGCTTGGCCGACTGGCTGCCCGGCGTGGATGCCTTGCCGGTCCTGGCGGCGGGCGTGGTGCAGGTCCTCTGCCTCGCCCAGTTGTTCTAAGCCCGGTTCCCTGCCCGGGTGAAGCCTCCGGGCCGTGACTGCCCAGTACCTGTTCACTCTGTATCCCTGTACAAACTGACGGCCCCGCGTGAAGCTTCACGCGGGGCTTTTTTCGTCGAAGGGATCGCGTCCGACATGCAGCAATTCCGGATCGGCAATCTTCCCAGCGGTGTTCACGATGCCATCACCGACGTTCCCGGCGTGCGGGTCGGCCATGTGACGCTGGTGGAGGACGGGCCGTCCGTGGCGCGCACCGGCATCACCGCCATCCACCCGCTGGAAGTGGATTACACCGAGGCGTCCGTCTTCGCCGGCTTCCACCGCTACAACGGGTTCGGGGAGGTGGCGGGGACGCATTGGCTGGCGGAGACGGGCATCCTCACCTCCCCGATCCTGCTGACCTCCACCTTCTCCATCGGCGTGGCGCGGGACACGCTGCTGGTCGATCCGTTGCGACGGGGGGTGACGCGCCGCTTCCACCATCCGCTGGTGGCGGAGACCAATGACGGGTTCCTCAATGACGGCCCGGCCCAGCACATCCGGCCGGAGCATGTGCGCCAGGCTATCGATCTTGCCGCGCCGGGGCCAGTGCCCCAGGGCTGCGTCGGCGGCGGGACCGGCATGATCGCCTACGGCTTCAAGGCAGGCATCGGCAGCGCCAGCCGGCTGGTCGAGACGGAGCTGGGCCGCTTCACGCTCGGCGCGCTGGTCCAGGCCAATCACGGCCGTCGCGCCGACCTGACCGTGGCCGGCCTGCCGCTGGGCCGCCTGATCCCGGAGACGGAGGTGCCCGGACCTGGACAGGTCGAGCCGGGGCGCACCGAAGACCGGCGGCGGGAGGAGGGCTCCATCATCGTCGTGCTGGCGACGGATGCGCCGCTGCTTCCGCCGCAATGCACCCGGCTGGCCCAGCGGGCGGTCGCCGGTCTGGGGCGGGCGGGGGCCTATGGCTACAATGGCAGCGGCGACTTCGTGCTGGCCTTCTCCACGGCCAACCGCCTGCCGGCCGGGGACGGGCGCATGGTCCGGGACCTCCTGATGTTTCCCAACGACCGGCTGAACCCGCTGCTGAAGGCGGCGGCGGAGGTGGCGGAACAGGCGGTGTTCAACGCCCTCTGGCATGCCCACGACATGACCGGGCGCGATGGCAATGCTGCCCGCGCCCTGCCGCGAGACCGGACGGCGGAACTGCTGGCGGGCCGCTGAAAAGCGGCATCATGCTGCACCTGCCGGGCTGGCGGGACCGGGAAGCGGCTGTTAAGGTCGGCCCGTGTCAGCCATCTGGAGCCACCAATGTCCGAAGACGGCCTGCTCTGTCTGGTTTATGTCAGCCGCGCCGTGGTCCCGATGGAGGATGCGGATCTGCTGGAGTTGCTGCGCCAGAGCCGGGCCGACAATCTGCGGGACGACATCACGGGACTGCTGCTGTACCGGGCGGGACGCTTCATGCAGGTGCTGGAGGGACCGCACGCGCCCCTGCATGCCCTCTATGGCCGCATCATGCGGGACAGACGCCATACGGACGTGACCACGTTGATCAAGTTCCGAACCGATGCACGGGCCTTCGCCGACTGGTCCATGGGATTCGCCCATGTGGACCGCATCCCGGAGGAGGACCGGGCGGGTTTCAGCCCCTTCCTGGATCAGGATTTCGACCCTGCCGCTTGGCAGGACGCTCCGCATCAGGCCGTCCGGCTGTTGAAGGCTTTCCGCGAGACGGATCGGCTGGTGGACATCTGACTGCCGGCCGCTGGAGCGGCCCGCTCCGCACCCTTGCCCTGAGCCTGTCGAAGGGCAGTTTGGCCGACGGGGCGGCCAAACCTTCTGCCGCCGGAACGGCCGGCCGTCAGCGGCGTTTGGGTAGAACCGGTGCGGCCGGTGCGGCCACTGCTCTTCCACCGCGGCGCCGGTTGGCTGAAGGACAGTCCGCTTTGGCATGCCTGCCCATCCCGGCGCCGGGAGCGGGGAATGTTGCACCGCTGCTGTAAAATCCCTATCTAACGCGGTGTCGATTGCGATGGGGCCCGCCCGGGGCCCCTCACAGGGTGCCGGCTCCGGTCGATTCCCTCAGTCTAATCGAGGCCGCGGCGTTTCTCGCCGGGGCCGACCGTGAGCACGACCCGCGCAAGGGCAGGACCTCCACGGTCACGCTGCGGGCGGATTTGAGCCAAAATGCGTCCCTCCGGCATCCGCCGCGGGGCGCATCGGCCGTCGGAGAAGGAGCAACATGGCTAAGGAAGATTTCATCGAGTTCGAGGGTACGGTGCTGGAAGCCCTGCCCGATGGCCGTTTCCGGGTCCGCCTGGAGAACGACCATGAGATCATCGCCTACACGGCGGGCCGGATGAAGAAGAACCGCATCCGCACGCTGGCCGGCGACCGCGTCACCGTGGAGATGACGCCCTACGACCTGTCCAAGGGCCGGATTACCTTCCGGCACAAGGACGAAAAGGGACCGCCCCCTGGCGCCGGCGCTCCGCGCCGCCCGCAGCGGCGGCACTGATCCAGCCGTCCGGCTGGACAGAATTCAGGGCCTGACGGCCCCCCAGGCCTCACCTTCGACGGGACGATCAGGGCCGGCGCGACGCCGGCCCGACCCGTTGGAGCGGGGGCACACTCAGGAACAGATCATCCTATGACAGAGTTTTCCGCACTCGGCCTCGCCGCCCCGTTGATGGCGGCCGTGGAGGCCGAGGGCTACAAGACCGCCACGCCGATCCAGGCGGGCGCGATTCCCCCCGGCCTGGCCGGCCGCGACGTCCTGGGCCTGGCCCAGACCGGCACCGGCAAGACCGCCGCTTTCGCTCTTCCCATCCTCCAGCGCCTGGCGGCGGAGAATGTCCGGCCCAAGCCGCGCCATGTCCGCACCCTGATCCTGACTCCGACGCGCGAGCTGGCCCTCCAGGTCGGCGAGGCGTTCGAGAAGTTCGGGCGCGGGTTGAAGCTCTCCAGCTTCGTCGTGCTGGGCGGCGTCGGCTACACGCCGCAGGCCAAGGCCATCGCCCCCGGCCTGGACGTGCTGGTGGCCACCCCTGGCCGCCTGCTCGACCTGATGAACCAGGGCGACATCAACCTGTCGCAGGTCGGCATCTTCGTCCTGGACGAGGCCGACCGCATGCTGGACATGGGCTTCATCCACGACGTCAAGAAGGTCGTCGCGAAGCTGCCGAAGCCGCGCCAGAACCTGCTCTTCTCCGCGACCATGCCGGATGCGGTGGTGTCGCTGGCGAACGGCATCCTGGCCGCCGACCATGCCCGTGTGGAAGTTACCCCGCCCTCCACCACGGTGGAGCGGATCGAGCAGTCGGTGATGTTCGTCGACCAGACGGACAAGCCGGCCCTGCTGACCGACCTGTTCGCCAATCCGGCCATCAGCCGCGCCATCGTCTTCACCCGCACCAAGCACGGGGCGAACAAGGTGGCGAAGAAGCTGGCGGATGCCGGCATCGCCGCCGACGCCATCCATGGCAACAAGTCCCAGTCCGCGCGTGAGCGGGCGCTGGACGGGTTCCGGGCCGGCACGGTGCGCGCCCTGGTCGCCACCGACATCGCCGCCCGCGGCATCGATATCGACGGCGTCAGCCATGTCATCAATTTCGACCTGCCGGACGTGCCGGAAGCCTATGTCCACCGCATCGGCCGTACCGGCCGCGCGGGCCGGGACGGCATCGCCATCTCCTTCTGCGACGCCATCGAGGTGCCGCAGCTTCGGGATATCGAGAAGTCGATCCGCATGGCGGTGCCGGTGGTGGCGGAGCATGGCTACGCCTCCGCCGAGATCGCCCGGCTGCATGCCAATGGCGGCAAGGGTGCTCCCAAGCGCCCGGCCCCGCAGGGCCGCCAGCCGCGCCAGCAGCGGGAACCCCGCCAGGGCGGCGGCCAGCAGAACGGTCAACGCGAGGCCCGGTCTCCCGAGCAGCGCGCCGGCCAGCAGAACGGCCAGCCCCGTCAGGGCCAGCCCGGCAACCGTCCGGCCCAGGCCCAGCAGGGCCGCCCGCAGCAGCCCCGGCCGGAGCAGCAGCGCAACGGCAAGCCCCAGGGCCAGCAGCAGAACCGCTCCCAGGGGCAGAAGCCCCAGGGACAGGGGAAGCCGCAAGGCCAGGCCAAGCCGCAGGGCAGCCAGCCCCGCCCGCAGGGCGAGCGCCGCCGCAACGACGGTGACGGTTGGACCTCCGACGTGCCGAAGTTCCTGAAGCGGGCGTAAGCCGTCAGAACAGCAGAAGGGCCGCATCCGATGGGTGCGGCCCTTTTTCGTTGCGGGCTGGCAATGTTCGAATCCGGTCGTGCCGCCCTTTTCCGTCATCCCGGCGAAAGCCGGGACCCAGGAGTCACAGGCACCGGTGCACGCCGCCCCTGGGTCCCGGCTTCCGCCGGGATCGCGGTGATCGAAATCGGCAGAACCGCGAAGGCGAAAGGTGGGCGCCCGGCCGGATTAGGCCGGCTCCGCCGCCTTCGCCGGCACCAGCCCCAGCATCTCCCGGTACTCGCGCTCATCCACCAGTCGCGGGCGGCCGTCGATATCGGCGCGGGCGCGGGCGCGGCGCAGTTTGGAGCTGTCGGTGGTGCGGCCCACCACCAGGAAGTCCGTGGCGCGGGTGACGCTGGTCTGCGGCACCAGCCCGGCGGCACAGGCCAGCGCCTCCGCCTCGCCGCGGGACAGGGTGGACAGCGCGCCGGTGAAGGCGATGCCGCAGCCGGCAAGCTCCGACCGTCGCACCACCTCGGGCAGTTTCATCGGTGGCGCGCCGTTGCCGCGCGGCTTCCCGGCCAGGATGCGGCAGGCCTGGTTCGCCTCCTGCCCCATCAATCCCATGCCCACCCCGGCCGCCAGCGCCAGGGCCGGCAGACTCGCCGAGCCGGTATGCGCCATTGCGCGCAGCGCGATCTCCGCACAGGCCTGGGCATCCGATCCGGCCTTGTGGTGGTCCAGCTCGATCCCGAAATGCCAGGCCAGATGGTTCAGCTTGTGCCGCTCCAGCTCCGGCCACAGGCGGCGGGCGGTGACCAGCGTGCACAGGAAACCGTGGCCCGGAACATCCATCCGGTAATGCTCCAGCATCGCCCGCAGCACGCCCATGTCGAAGCTGGCATTGTGGGCGATCAGCGTGCAGCCGGCCAGATCGGGCAGCAGCCGCGCCCAGACATCCGGGAACTCCGGCTCATGGGCCACATCCTGCGGCCGGATGCCGTGGACGGCGATGGTGAAGGGGGTGAAGCGCAGCTCCGGCGGCCGGATCAGGAACTCCTCGGTCCGCACCACCCGCCCATCCTCGACCCAGGACAGTCCTATGGCGCAGGCGCTGTTGCGCTGTTCGTTCGCGGTCTCGAAATCGATGGCGACGATGGGGGCGGAAGCGGAGTCGAAGGGCACGGGGCGGATCGTCTGTTATTCGGCGGCAATAGGCTGCCCCATCCTACACCATCCGGTGCCACAGCAGGCGGGCCGATTCGCCACACGGCACGAAATCACCCCTGCTCGCCCACCAGCCCGCGGTGGCGCAGGAAGTGGTCGGCCAGGACGCAGGCCATCATGGCCTCGCCCACCGGCACTGCACGGATGCCGACGCAGGGGTCGTGGCGGCCCTTGGTCAGGATATCGGCCTCGTTGCCATGCAGGTCGATGGTGCGGCGGGGGGTGAGGATGGAGCTGGTGGGCTTCACGGCGAAGCGCACCACCACATCCTGCCCGGTCGAGATTCCGCCCAGGATGCCGCCGGCATGGTTGGACAGGAACACCGGCCTGCCGTCCGGGCCGATGCGCATCTCATCCGCATTGGCCTCCCCGGTCAGCTCCGCCGCGGCGAAGCCGGCGCCGATCTCCACACCCTTCACCGCATTGATGGTCATCATCGCGGCGGCGAGGTCGCTGTCCAGCTTGTCATAGATCGGCTCCCCCCAGCCGGCCGGCACGCCGGAGGCCACCACCTCCACCACGGCGCCGACGGAGGAGCCCGCCTTGCGGACCCCGTCCAGATAGTCGGCCCAGAGGGCGGCGGTCTGGGCGTCCGGGCAGAAGAAGGGGTTTTTCCCCACCTCCTCCCAGTCCCAGCGGCCGCGGTCGATCCGGTGCGGCCCGATCTGGACCATGGCGCCGCGGATGGCGATGGGGGAGGGGGCGGTTTCCAGCACCCGCCGCGCCACGGCACCGGCCGCCACCCGGCTCGCCGTTTCGCGGGCGGAGCTTCGGCCGCCGCCGCGATAGTCGCGGATGCCGTACTTGGCCTGATAGGTGTAGTCGGCGTGGCCGGGGCGGAACTTGTCCTTGATGTCCCCGTAATCCTTGCTGCGCTGGTCCTGGTTCTCGATCTGCAGCAGGACCGGCGTGCCGGTGGTCATGCCCTCGAACACGCCGGACAGGATCTTCACCTCGTCCGGTTCCCGCCGTTGGGTGACGAAGCGGGACTGGCCGGGCTTGCGCTTGTCCAGGAAGGCCTGGATGAAGGGCTCGTCCAGCGGCAGGCGCGGCGGCACCCCGTCCACCACGCAGCCGATGGCCGGCCCGTGGCTTTCGCCGAAGGTGGTGAACCGGAACAGGGTGCCGAAGGAATTGCCCGCCACGGGATCGCCGTCCTCTGCTCAGTGACCGGTGGGAGTCATACTGGACAGCAGGGCGCCGGTCTCGGCCGCCGTGTCCACCCGCGCCATGCCGACGGTGTGGTAACCGGCATCCACATGCAGGTTCTCGCCCGTGACGCCGGAGCCGAGGTCGGACAGCAGGTACAGCGCGCTGTTGCCCACATCCTGGATGGTGACGTTGCGGCGTAGCGGCGCGTTTAGCTCGTTCCACTTGAGGATGAAGCGAAAATCGCCGATACCACTTGCGGCAAGGGTCTTGATCGGGCCGGCGGAGATGGAGTTCACGCGGATGCCCTGCGGCCCCAGATCGTTGGCCAGGTACTTCACGCTGGCCTCCAGCGCCGCCTTGGCCACGCCCATTACGTTGTAGTGCGGCATGACCTGTTCCGCGCCATAGTAGCTCAGCGTCAGCAGGCTGCCGCCATTCTGCATCAGCGGCACGGCGCGCTGGCAGACGGCGGTGAAGGAGTAGCAGGAGATGTCCATGGTCCGGGTGAAGTTCGCCCGGCTCGTGTTGAGGTACAGCCCGTCCAGCTCGTTCTTGTCGGAGAAGGCGATCGCATGCACCACGAAGTCCAGTCCGCCCCAGCGCTCCCGCACGGTCTCGAAGGCGGCATCCATGCTCGCCTCGTCCGTCACGTCGCAGGGCAGCAGGATGTCCGACCCGACCTGCTCGGCCAGCGGGCGCACCCGCTTCAGCAGCGCGTCGCCCTGGTAGGTGAAGGCCAAAGTGGCGCCCTGGGCCGCCACGGCCTGGGCGATGCCCCAGGCGATGGAACGGTCGTTGGCCACACCCATGATCAGGCCGCGCTTGCCGGCCATCAGGCCGCCGGTCCCGTTCGTCATGCAATCCTCATCATCGCCGATCTCCCGTCCGGGGGGGGCCCGGCGGGGTGTTCCAAAAGTGGCGCGCATCCTACACCAACGCACCGGCCGGTCAAACGCGGGCGGCAGACTGCGGAGATGCGCAGGCGGGGGACCCGCCCATGAGGTTGAGCGGTGCCAGCATCGCGGACAGTTGGCGCGGCCTGACGGCGCTGCCGGCCCGCCTGGGTGAGATGCTGGGCATTGTCTATGCATCCTTCATCCGCTTCTGGAACAACAACGATCTCCAGGCGGCGGGCTCGCTCGCCTACACCACGCTGCTGGCGCTGGTGCCGCTGTTCACGGTGATGTTCGCCGTGTTCTCCGCCTTTCCGGCCTTCCGCCGGATGCGGGACGAGGTGCAGACCGTTCTGTTCGAAAGTCTGGTGCCCTCCGTGGGAACGGAGGTCGAGACCTATATCGACCAGTTCGTCAGCAATGCCGGCGCCCTGACCGGCTTCGGCGTGGTGTTCCTGGCGGTCACCTCCATCCTGCTGTTCTTTACGGTGGAGAGCGCGTTCAACGCCATCTGGCGGGCATCCGAGCCGCGACCCATCATCACCCGCCTGCTCAGCTTCTGGGCGGTGCTGACCATGACGCCGCTGCTGATCGGCTCCAGCCTGTCCGTCTCCTCCAACGTGCTGGCGCAGATCCGGGAAACGGGCGACAGCGGCACCATCGGCGCGCTCAGCCTGATTCTGCCCGGCCTGTTCGAGTGGGCGGCCTTCACCCTGATGTATTTGGCCATCCCGAACCGCGACGTGCCCTGGAAGGACGCTGTGGTCGGCGGCTTCACCGCGTCGCTTTTGATGGAACTCTCGAAGGTTGGATTCGGCCTCTACATCACGGCCTACCCGACCTACGAGACCATCTACGGCGCGCTGTCCGTGGTGCCGATCTTCCTGGTCTGGCTCTATACCGCCTGGTCGATCGTGCTGTTCGGGGCGGAGATCACGGCCACCCTGCCGGAATGGCGGGCCGGCAAGATCACCCAGGTCGGGCCGGAAGGGCTGCTGTCCGCCCAGCGGATCGTCGTGGCGCTCGCCATCCTTCGGGAACTGCACGGGGCGACGCGGCTCGGCGTCGGTATCCGCCGCGCCACGCTGGTCAGCCGCATTCCCGTTGGGGCGGCCGTGCTGGACGGAATGCTGGAACAGCTTCGCGATGCACACTGGGTGGCTCGCACCGTAAACGGCGCGTGGGTGCCGACCCGGGACCTGCACGACACAACCGTGGATGACCTCCGCCACTCCCTGGGCATGGGCATCCGCGGCAATCTCCGGTCGGTGGGCCACCTCAAGGCTCCCTGGCAAGATAGACTCGCGGATTTATTCGCGCGTGCTGAACAGGCGGACCGTGGAATCCTTGGGATTAGCCTTTCTGATCTATTCCGTTCCGACTTCCCGGAAGCGGAAATCGGGCGCCGCGGCTCCGTTGCGCGACTGTCACAGGACGGTTAACGCTCTGTCACAAACAACATTCCTGCGCCGAATCCGTGTCGGCCTTGCCGCTCCGTGCAAAAATGCAACGGGGTGCTGAAATCTTACCTCCTGCGTATGTCGGACATGTTGCAAGCCGGAAAGTAGGTCTGCTAATTCCCTTAACCAGCTATGCAGCAGGTGCGGCTCTCGGAAGGTCGTCCGGCTGTGGGGCCTGGCGGCACTCGCCGGGTGCGCGGCAATAAATGCCAAGTAATCCGCGCTCTCGGGAAGTGCTGGAGTCACGGAAAGGAAACGAAACAAATGCAGACTACGGTGTTCAACAGGCGGTCGGTCCGCACGGCCCTGCTGGCCGGCGCGGCGCTGGGCGTCCTTGCTGTGCCTACAGGTTTTGCTCAGGCGCAGGAACTTGAAGAAATCGTGGTGACCGGCTCGCGTATCCGCTCGCCGAACATGACTTCTGTAAGCCCGGTCACGGCCGTGTCCGAGTTCGAGATCAAGGCGCAGGGCGTGACCCGCGTGGAAGACCTCGTGAACTCGCTGCCCCAGGCCTTCGCGGCCCAGGGCGGTCAGATCTCCAACGGCTCCACCGGCACCGCCACCGTCAACCTGCGCGGGTTGGGTGCGGAGCGTACGCTGGTTCTGGTCGACGGCCGTCGCCTGATGCCCGGCGACCCGGTCGTTCCGTCGCCCGACCTGAACTTCATCCCGACCGCCCTGGTCGAGCGGGTGGACGTGAACACCGGCGGCGCTTCCGCCGTGTACGGTTCCGACGCGGTCGCGGGCGTCGTCAACTTCATCATGAAGCGTGACCTGGAAGGCGTGCGCGCCGATGTCCAGCACGGCGTCTATGTCCACAACAACAGCAACGACCGGGCCCAGGACGTTATCCGGAATGCGGCGGCGAACTCTCCGGTTCCGTCGAACTTCCAGCTCCCCGACGACCGGGTCTTCGACGGTGAGCAGACCGACGCCACGCTGGCGTTCGGCGTCAACAGCGGAGACGGCAAGGGCAATGTGACCGCCTATGTCGGCTACCGCCGCGTCGAGGCCGTGCTCCAGGCCGACCGCGACTACAGCGGCTGCAGCTTCACCTCCGGCGAGGAGTTCGGGTGCGGCGGTTCGGGCACGACCTTCCCGGCCCGCTTTGGCAGCCTGATCGTCGATCCGAGCGGGCCGGGCAACACCTTCCGCCCGTTCGACTCGAACATCGATCTCTATAACTTCGGTCCGACGAACTACTACCAGCGTCCGGATGAGCGCTTCACCATCGGCGCCTTTGCCCGCTACGAAGTCGCGCCGGCCGTTGAGCTTTATGCCGACCTGATGTTCATGGATGACCGGTCGGTCTACCAGATCGCTCCGGGCGGCATCTTCGCCGGCATCTTCAACGTCAACTGCGACAACCCGCTGATGACGGCGGAGCAGCAGGCCGCTCTCTGCGGCGCCGACGCTGGCACCGACGAGAACTTTACCGGCCTCGTTGCCCGCCGTAACATCGAAGGCGGCGGCCGCCAGGGTGAGACCCGCCATAACTCCTACCGGATCGTGACCGGTGCGCGGGGCGATCTGGGCGACGGCTGGGATTACGATGCCTACTTCCAGTACGGCGTCACCACCTACGACCAGGTGCAGACTGCGTTCTTCATGACCTCGAAGATCCAGAATGCGCTGCTCGCGACCCGCGATGCCAACGGCAATATCGTCTGCCAGTCCGTGCTCGATGGCACCGATCCGGCTTGCGTGCCCTACAACATCTTCTCGCTGGGCGGCGTGACGCAGGAGGCGTTGGATTACCTGCAGACGCCGAGCTACAACGAGGGCCGCACCGAGCAGCTCATCGCCAGCGCGTCCGTCTCCGGCGATCTGGGCCAGTACGGCCTTGCCTCGCCGTGGCACTCCCAGGGCGTCGGCGTCGCGTTCGGTACCGAGTACCGTGAAGAGAAGCTGTCCTTCGAGGCCGACTATGTGGCCGCCGCAGGCCTGCTGAACGGCGCCGGCGGCGCCAGCCCGCCGGTGGACGGCAGCTTCGACGTGGGCGAAATCTTCGCCGAAATGCGCGTGCCGCTGGTCAGCGCCATGCCGTTCGTCGAGAACCTCGAGCTCGATCTCGGCTACCGCTTCTCCGATTACTCCTCGGTCGGTTCCACCCACACCTACAAGATCGGCGGCGAATATGCCCCGATCAGCGATGTGCGGTTCCGTGGCTCCTACCAGCGTGCGGTTCGCGCGCCGAACGTCCTCGAGCTGTTCAGCCCGCAGAACGTGGTGCTCGACGGTTCGGAGGACCCCTGCGCCGGCCTGGCTGATACGGCCGACAATGCCGACATCATCAGCCGCTGCATGCAGGCCTTCGGCCTGACCCGCGCCGAGGTGCTGGCGATCCCGGAGGAGCCGGGTGGGCAGTATAACGGCCTGACCGGCGGTAATCCGGACCTGGATCCGGAAACCTCCGATACCTACTCCGTCGGTGTCGTGCTCCAGCCGGAGTTCGTGCCGGGTCTGTCGATGTCCATCGACTATTTCAACATCACTGTTGACGACTACATCAGCGGCATCGGCGCCGACCTGATCATCAACAGCTGCGTTGAGACCCTGGACCCGTTCTACTGCAGCCTCGTTGTCCGTGATGAGAACAACTCCATCTGGCTGTCGAACGAGGGCTATGTCGTAAACACCACGCTGAACACCGGCTCCCTCGGAACCACTGGCGTCGACATCAACGTCGATTACAGCATCGATCCGGAGGATTACGGCGCCAGCGGCTTCGGCACCTTCGCCGTCAACTTTGCCGGTACCTGGCTGAACGAGCTGACGACGAAGCCGCTGCCGGATAGCGACGAGTATGATTGCGCCGGCTACTACGGCAACATCTGCGGTACGCCGAACCCGACCTGGCGTCACAAGGCCCGTCTGACCTGGCTGACGCCGTATGACGGCCTGACCCTGTCCGCCCAGTGGCGCCACTTCTCCGGCGTCGAGCGTGACAGCGAGTCCAGCAACCCGCAGCTCACCGGCACGTCGCCTGCAACGGATCGGAAGATCAAGGCGCAGGACTACTTCGACGTGACCGCCGCCTGGACGGTGGACGAGGCCTTCACGGTGCGTGTCGGTGCGAACAACGTGTTCGACCGCGACCCGCCGCTGGTTGGTGGTTCCACCTGCCCGACCGGTCCTTGCAACGGCAACACCTTCCCGCAGGTGTATGACGCCCTGGGCCGTTACGTCTTCGTTGGCCTGACGACCGAATTCTAAGTCGACAGCGCCATAGTGCGAGTGGGCGGCGGGTCTTCGGACCCGCCGCTTTCTTTTTGGGCATGCGAAGAGGCGGTGGACGCGCTGCGCCCGGGAATATCAGGCAGGGAAGAAAAGGAAGAACTCAGGCTGGAACGACGTCGAAGGCGATCGTCGTCCGGTGCGCTGCCTCGTGGAAGGGAATAGTCCCATGCCACAGGTAGGAGGGGAACAGCACAAGCCGTCCCGGCCGGGGCTGCACGGCATGGGCGGGGGCCAGATCCACTTCCGGACCGACATTGGGACGGCCGAAGGTCAGCCAACCCTGGCGGTTTTCCGCATCCGCCACCGCCTTTGGCAGCTCGATATAGAACACGCCGCTGATCCATCCCTCGGGATGGACATGGTGGGTATGGTAACCGCGGTCGCCCAGGCGGGACGACCAGGACCCGGTGATGCGCAACTGGGCGGCGCGCCGTCCGAAGAAGGGATGCTCCGGCTCCTCCGGCATGGCGGCGGAGAAAGCCTGGATCGCGTCCAGCACCGACCGGCGCAGGGCCTGCACGGCCTTCCGCCCGCTGGTCTCCAGCAGATTGCCGGCCGTCTGGGACCCGTGCTTGAGCGTGAGGTGGATCGGAGGATTCACGGTGCTGTGCAACGGCGTCAGCTCATCCGCCAAATCCGCCAGGAAGGAACCGATATCGGCCCACCCCGCCGGTGCGGGAAGGTCGAATATGCCGACCGTCCGATCATAATCGTTGAGGCGCTCCGCCTCGGGAGCGCCGAGCAGCCGCAGTGCGGTTCCGAGATAGGCCAGGGCCATCTGATCGTAGGGATCGATCGCGAGCAGCCGGCGCGCCGTGTCCGCAGCCGCCCCGGTCAATCCGCTCCGGAACTGCGCGACCGCCATATCCCTCAGCCAGGCCGCGTTGTCCGGGACAGCGGCCAGCGCCTGCTCCAAGGGAGCGAGGGCCTCGGCCGGGCGGCCGGCCTGCATGAGAAGCTTCGCCCGCAGATGCAGCCGATCGGGCAGGGCCGGTCCCAGCGCCAGTGCACGGTCGATATCGGCAAGTGCGCTCTGCGCATGGCCGTAAAGGCCTTTGCCCTGGGCGGCGAGCGCAAGCGCATCGGGATCGTCAGGCCGCGAGCGCGCCACGGCGGCATAGCTTTCCAGCACCTCCGCCTCCCGCCCCATGCGCCAGAGCTGGCGGCTGAGATTTTCATGCGCATCGGCGTAGAGCGGGTCCAGCGCGATGGCGTTGCGGTAGGCGTCCAGGCTTTCCTGCTGCCGGTCCAGATCCGTCAGCACATTGCCAAGATTGAGCCAGACTTCCCTGCTGCGTGCACCGATCGCCAGGGCGCGGCGGTAGGCCGCCTCCGCCTCCGCATAGCGGTGCTGCCGCCGTAGCGCGAGGCCGAGATTGTTGAGGGCGCGGGCATCGTCGGGGCGCATCGCAACGGCCCTGGCGCAGGCGGCTTCGGCCTCGGCCAAACGGTCCTGGCGGAGCATCATGGCTCCCAGCAGCGCCATTGCCGGCTGGAAATCGGGCCGGTGCCGCAATGCGGTCCTTACCGCCGCTTCGGCCTCCTCGTTCCGGGACAGGGCTCCCAGGGCCTTCGCCCGGTTGACATGGATGTCGGGAGCGGCGGGCGTTAGGGCAAGCGCCGCGTCATACTGCGCCAGGGCATCCGCCGGACGGCCTGCCGCCAGATAGAGGTTGCCAAGATTGCCAAGCACGTTCGGCTGGGCAGGGCAGACGGCAAGCGACCGCCGCATGAAGTCCTCCGCCGCCTTCATCCGACCCGTGTTCTTGGCGAGCAGCCCCATGAGCTGCAGCGCATCCGCGTTGCGCGGATCGGCGGCCAGGATGCGGGAATAAACCTGTTCGGCCTCGGCCAGCCGTCCGGCCTTCTGTGCCGCAAGCCCGGCCTGGAGCATGGCTGCGACCTGGGGAGTCATCCCAGTCCCGCCTTCTTGCGCGGATCGTAGTCATGGGTCCTGGCCCATTTCTCGATAAAGGCGGTCAGCTCGGCATCCGGCTTGTCCGGCAGGGCGACGGTCAGTTTGACATACTGGTCGCCATGCACCTTGCGGTCCGGGTTGAACACGCCCTTGCCCTTCAGACGCAAGGTAGTGCCGGTATTCGAGCCCTTCGGCACTTTCAGCTGAACCATCCCGTCCAGGGTCGGGACCTTGATGTTGGCCCCCAGAACCGCTTCCTGAAGGGTGATGGGAACGTCCAGATGGATGTCGTCCTCGCGCCGGACGAAATAGGGGTGGGGCGCGACATGCACCTCCACGATGGCGTCGCCGGCCCCGCCGCCGCCGGGAAGGCCCTGGCCTTTCAGGCGCAGCTTGGTCTGGTCGCGGGTGCCGGGCGGGATGGTGACGTCGATGCTCTTGCCCGTGCTCAGCGACAGCCGCCGCTTGGTGCCGAGGCAGGCATCGGTGAAGGGTACGGTGACCGAGTAGGCCACGTCGCTGCCCTTGGCCTTCGTTCCAGTCCCGGCTCCGGCGCCATAGCGGCGGCGGGCCGTGCCGAACAGGTTGGCGAAGGGGTCGTCGTCGAAGTCAAAGGGATTGGCCCTGCCGCCGCCGGCACCGGCATAGGCGCGGCGGAAGGTGGCATCCGGCCGCTCCGCCCCCGTGGCATCGATCTCGCCACGGTCGAAGCGGGCCCGCTTTTCCGGATCGGACAGCAGGCTGTAGGCGGAATTCGCTTCCTTGAATTTCAGCTCGATATCGGTCCGGCCCGGGTTCAGGTCCGGGTGGTACTGTTTGGCCAAGCGCCGATACGCCTGCTTGATCTCCTCAGCCGAGGCCGTCCGGCCGACGCCGAGGATCTGGTAGGGGTCGCGCATGGTCACCGCAAGAACTTGGAACTGGTGTCCCGCATCCTACGCTCGACCGCAGATGCGTCAAGCGGCGGCGCCACGCGCGACCTGCCAGGATGGTCAGCTCACGATCTTCCAGCTGCCGTCGGGCTGCTGGCAGGCCGTGCCATAGGCCTCCTCGGTGCGGCCGCCGACAGTGATCATCTGCTGGAACTCACGGCAGTAGCTGCCGGTGGCCTGATTCTGGCCCTGCCTTGTGGGGGTGACCACGACGCGGTTGCCGTTGTTCGGGTTGTCCCAGACGATGGGCTGGCCGATGGGGGCCGTATAGGCGCGCTGGGTGTTGCGCTCCAGCGCCAACTGGTCGGCACGGTCCAGCGAGGCGCCGATCTCGGACCCGATCAGCGCGCCCAGCAGAACGCCGGCGCCGGTGGCCCAGAGGCGACCGCTGCCGCCGCCGATTTCCGAACCGGCCAGACCGCCGGCCAGACCGCCCAGGACGGCGCCGGTATTCTGCTTCTGTCCGCCAGCGGAGGTGCAGCCTGCCAGGAAGCTCACGGCCAGCACGGCGATGAGGAACTTGCGGATCATTCTCTTCTACCTTTCTGAGTGCCGGCCATGTTGCGGTCGGCGGCACGAATTTGCCTGGAGCACTGTCAGCCATGCGGCCGCAAGCATGGACAAACCCTTACTGTCGCCTATTCTCGGCATGGATTTCGGCGCAACTATGACGCGGATCACAAGATGACTGAGGCAAATATGGGGTCCGACACCGCAGCGCTCAACTCGATCCGCGATCCGTTCCTCCTGTTCAGGACGTGGCTCAAGGATGCGGAAGGCGCGGAGCTGAACGATCCCAATGCCATGACACTGGCCACGGTCGGCGAGGGCGGCAGGCCCAGCGCGCGGGTGGTTCTGCTGAAGGGTCTGGATGATACCGGCTTCGTCTTCTACACCAACACCCTCAGCCGCAAGGGCGTCCAGCTCGGCGCCCGGCCGGTGGCGGCGCTCTGCTTCCACTGGAAGTCGCTGCGGCGGCAGGTCCGGGTCGAGGGCGAGGTGGAGCGGGTGACCGATGCGGAGGCGGACGCCTATTTCGCCAGTCGTCCGCGCGGCAGCCGGATCGGAGCCTGGGCCTCGCTCCAGTCGCAGCCGCTGGACAGCCGCTCCACGCTGGAGAACCGGGTGTCGCAGACGGAAGCCATGTATGCCGGGCGGGAGGTGCCCCGCCCGCCGCACTGGTCGGGCTACCGCATCGTTCCGGACTATCTGGAATTCTGGCAGGACCGGGAGTTCCGTCTGCACGACCGCATCACCTTCTCCCGGCAGGATGACGGCTGGTCCGTCGGTCGCCTCTACCCCTGAAGCGGGGCTAGGGGTATGGTGCCGCCGACTTCTGGCAGGCGGAATGTGATCGGATGAGCGTACAGGACAGTGGACGGGAGGACCCGGCCGCCAAGTGGCGTCGCCGGGCGACCTATGCCAGCGTCACCGTGGCGCTGACCCTGATCGTCGTGAAGCTGGGCACATATCTCGCCACGCAATCCGTGGCGATCCTGTCCTCCCTGATCGACAGCAGCGTGGACGCCCTGGCCTCCGTGGTGACCCTGTTCGGCGTTTCCCGCGCCTTGCGGCCGCCGGACCAGAGCCACCGCTTCGGCCATGGCAAGGCGGAACCCCTGGCGGCGCTGGCCCAGGCGGCCTTCGTCACTGGCTCCGCCGTGTTCCTGGGCTATGAGGCGATCAGCCGCCTGATCTCGCCGACACAGGTGGAACAGTCGCTGATCGGCATCGCGGTCATGGTCTTCGCCATCGTGCTGACGGCCGGGCTGATCCTGTTCCAGCGCTGGGTGATCCGCCGCACCGGCTCCATCGCGATCGATGCCGACAGCCTGCATTACAGCGGCGACCTGTTCATGAACATGGCGGTGATCGCGGCGCTGGCGCTCACCGCCTATACCGGCTCGCCCTACTGGGACCCGATCTTCGCGCTGGGCATCTCCGCCTTCCTGATCTGGTCGGCCAGCCGCATCCTGAACTCCGCCATGGGCGTGTTGATGGACCGGGAGCTGGCGGATGGCGACCGCGACCGCATCGCCCAGCTCGTCCTCGCCCACCCGCAGAGCCGCGGCCTGCACGACCTCCGCACCCGCTCCACCGGTCTCGGCCAGCATATCGAGTTCCATCTCGAACTCGACAGTCACCTGACCCTGACCGAGGCGCACGACATCACGGACGAGATCGAGCAGATCCTCCGCCAGGCCTACCCCGTCTCCGAACTCACCATCCACCAGGAGCCGGCGGGGCTGGAGGACGAGCGGCTGGACGACCGTCTGGTTGGGCGGTGAAGCGGCACGGTCGCCCATCTGTGTCCGCTCGGATACACCCCCGCCGTCCGGTCTCTTTTTGAGGCTGCGGTGACAACCATGTGCGCAAGATCACTTCCAAGCTCTGTTACAGCGCGGTAACGTCCGGCATACCGGACGGGGTACTCTGCCCTGCCGGAGCGTTGGACGCGGCCTGGGCTCCGGCCCGGGTCCAAGGGGCTGTGATGGACTTTACGGTCACGTTCTGGGGTGTGCGCGGCACGTTCCCCTGTGCCTATTCCTCTCATCTCGGTTATGGCGGCAATACGAGCTGCGTCGAGATCCGCGCCGGGGACAATGTCCTGGTGCTGGATGCCGGCACGGGCCTGCGCGGCCTGGGCAAGCGGTTCCTGTGCGATGGCGTCAACCGCGCCACGCTGCTGATGACCCATGCCCACTGGGACCATGTGAACGGCTTCCCCTTCTTCGAGCCGGGCTACCGGCCCGATTTCAGCATGAATGTCATCGCACGCGATCTGAAGGGTTGCGACTGCATCGGCGAGGTGCTGTCCGACTGCATGGAAAGCCCGCTTTTCCCCGTGCCGCTGAAGACCATGCGCGCCGATCTCAGCTTCGAGAACCTGACGGCCGGCGACCGGCTGGATCTGGCGCCGGGGCTGGTGGTGCGCACGGCTCCGCTGAACCATCCCGGCGGCGCCATCGGCTACCGCATCGAATATGGCGGCAAGACCTTCTGCTACGTCACCGACACGGAACATGTGCCGGGTGAGCCGGACAAGAACATCCTGTCCCTGATTGAGGGGGCGGATCTGGTGGCCTACGATGCCTGCTATACGGAGGCGCAGTTCGCCGAACGTCGCGGCTGGGGCCATTCCACCCCGGACGAGGGCATCCGGCTGGCCCGTGCGGCCGGTGCCGGCTCGCTCTGCCTGTTCCACCATGATCCCGACCATGATGACGCCCGCATGGCGGCCATCGAGCGGGAGGCGCAGGCCCAGTGGAACGGCGTCTTTGCCGCGCGCGAGGGGGCCAGCATCGACATGATGCGCTGGCGTCAGGACGCCTTGTGCACCATGCGCCCGGTGGCCTGACCCCGAACTTCACGGAACGCGCGCCGGATCGGACGGTTGGGAAGCGGAAGGGTGGATATCACCCGATCGCCCCAACCACTCTGGAGGACCGGAATGCGCCGCAGCCTTGCTTTGATCCCCGCCATGGCCCTGGCCCTGGCGGCCCAGACCGCCATCGCCCAGGAAAGCCGGCCAGCGGACAGCGAGCGGATCGAGCAGCCCGGCGCCGTCGAGGCTCCGGGGAATGCCGCGAGGCAGGAGCTGGAGGTCCAGGACACCGACACGGATGAGATGGACGGCGTCGGCGATGTCGATATCGTGCCGCAGGGCGGCGCGCCTGCGGCCCAGCTCAACGAGCGGGGGCCGGCCGACGTCCCCGCCCAGGATTTCGCGGAGGAGATGCAGCGGCAGCCCGCCTCCCCGCAGGAGCCCGAAGATCCCCTGGCCCACCTGAACCGCACCGAGGCGCAGCCCGGCCAGATTTCCCAGCCCGCCGATACGGGGATGACGGCGGAGATGCAGTCCGGTTCAGGCGCTGAGACCGGTGGCCAACCCCAGCCCATGCCGGCCCCCCAGGGCCAGCAGGACCCCGTGCCGCTGCCGGACGTGCCGGAGGCGGTGGCGGAGGAGCTGCGCGAAAACAACGTCCAGGGCGTGCAGATTCCGCCCGAGGTCGGCCAGCCGCCGAACCCGCAGGGCAATCCCCCGCAGAACAAGCCGGCACAGGGCAATCCTCCGCCGGCGGGCGGAAATCCTCCGTCCACAGGTCAGCCGCAGCCGCAGGGCTGATCGACCGGACACGGCGTTCCCCCGATCCGCGGAGCATCCGTGGAACCCCTCCGCCGCGGCCCGGTTGGAGGGGGACGGTGGGAGCGCCCACGACGAAATCCCCCTGCAAATCAACCCTGATGGACGGAGCATCCCGATGCGGAACTCTCTCTGGCTGGGCACGGCCGTCGCGCTCGTGCTTGGCACCAATGCCGCCTATGCCCAGCAGCCGGCGCAGCAGCCCGCCGCGGGCGGCGCCGATCCGGCACAGGTCACCGTGCAGCAGCCCGCGCCCGATGTGACGGTGCAGCAGCCGGCTCCGGACGTGACCGTGACCCAGCCCGATCCGGAGGTCAGTGTCAGCCAGCCGAAGCCGGAGGTCGACATACAGACCGCGAAGCCGGAAGTGGACGTCCAGCAGACCGGCAAGCCCGAGGTGACCGTCATCCAGGAGGGTGAGGCAGGCGCCGACCCGCAGCGTGATGCCCAGGGCCAGCAGGAGCTGATGGGCGAGGGTGAGATGGCTACGGAACGCGAGGCCAGCACGCCGCCGCAGCAGAGCGACTCCACCCCGGACGGCGCCGCCCCGGACGCGAACGCCATCGAGGGTACGGCTGAGGAATCCGCCGCTGCCGTCGGCGCCGCCGGCATGCCGCCGGAGAGCGAGGTCGGAAGCCGCGACCAGGGCGGGTCCACCGACCGCAACGCCATCACGTCCGATCCGGCTGAAACCGCGGCCGCGACTGCGACCGAGAAAGACGGCAGCGTCGGCGTAGCACAGGCCGAGAACCTGATCGGTCAGTCCGTGACGGGCCCCAACGGAAGTGAGATCGGCGACATCGGCGACCTGCTGATCGACCGCACCAGCGGCGATATCCAGGGAATGATCGTCCAGGTCGGCGGCTTCCTCGGCATCGGCCAGCGCGAAGTCATGATCCCGTGGGAGGAGGCCAATTACGATCCGGGCCAGGGCACCGTGGCAGTGAATCTTACCAAGGAGCAGATCGAGGCCATGCCCGAGTTCAACCGGGAGCAGCTCGGCGAGAACATGGTCGGCATGCGCGACCAGTAATCCGCACTGCCGGAACGCAAGCGGGCGGCCCGATCCCTCGGGCCGCCCGTTTTCATTCGTATACGCCCCGCGCGGCGGATCAGGCGCCGATGCTGGCGTCGAACAGCGTCTGGATCTGGTCCCGGGTCAAATCCTTGACGATGAAGACGATCCGGGTCCGGTGATCGTCCGTCGGCCAGGATTCGAGCTGCACCGGCGGGTGGAACAGGTGCTGGACGCCATGAATGACGATGGGCCGGTCCGTCTCCTTCACATTCAGCAGGCCCTTCACCCGTAGCAGGTTCGGCCCCTGCGCCTGGGCCACCGTTTCGAAGAAGCCGGCCAGTTTCTCCCACTCCACCGGCTTCTCCCGCGTCAGGACGAAGGACCGGATGGCGTCGTTGTGGCGGTTGATGTCGTGGTGGTGGTCGTGATCATGACCGTGGTGATGGTCATGATCGCAGTGTCCATGGTCGTGGTCGCAATGGGCATGGTCGTGATCGTGATGATGGTCATGACCGTGATGGTGATGGCCGTGATCGTGACCGTGATCATGGTGGTGGTGGTCGTGCCCGCCGCCCTCATAGGCCTCCGCCTTCAGCCAGCGCTGGGCGTCCAGCGACTTGGTGGCGGGGTTGTACAGGCCGGCCTCGAACAGCAGGACAGGCAGCGCCTCCGGCGTATGCGCATCCACATGGACCGCGCCCGGATTGATGGCCCGCATGCGCGCCTTCAGCGCGTCCAGCTTGCCCGGCTCGGCGATGTCGGTCTTGGTGAAGACCAGCCGGTCGGCCACGGCCGCCTGCTTCAGATTCTCCTCATGGGCGTCGAGCTGGCCCATGCCGTGCACGGCGTCGATGGTGGTCACCACCCCGTCCAGCCGGAAGCGGGAGGAGATCAGCGGGTCGGTCATCAGCGTGTGCAGGATCGGCGCCGGGTCGGCCAGGCCCGTGGTCTCGATCACCACCCGGTCGAACTCGGGAACCTCGCCCCGCATCCGGCGCATGTAGAGGTCCCGCAACGTGTCCGCCAGGTCGGACCGGATGGTGCAGCAGAGGCAGCCGCTGTCCATCAGCACGGTGTTCTCGTCCGCCTTCTCGACCAGCAGATGGTCCAGCCCGACCTCGCCGAACTCGTTGATCACCACGGCGGTGCGGGCCATGCCCGGATCGCGGATCAGGCGGTTCAGCAGGGTGGTCTTGCCGCTGCCGAGGAACCCCGTGAGCACGGAGATGGGCAGGCGGGGGGAGGGAGACGGGGGCGTGGCGGTCATTGCGCTTCTTCCGGTCAGGTCTGCACGCCGGGCTCTCTGAACGCCCGGCACTGCCCAGCTATATGAGCCATTACGGCCGGGATTGCCACACCCGGCGGGCATGGCGGCAATGCCGGCCGGGCCAGCGCCGGGGCAGTGACAGGGGGAAGGGCGGATCAGCGCTTGAAGAACGCCTCCGCCCCGGCGCGCACGGCCTCCTTGGCCTGGATTTCCGCCCGGGCGCGGGCGATCTCCGCCTCCAGCTCCGTGATGTAGGTCTGAAGCTCGCCGATGGACATCGGCTTCAGATCCTTGGGCGCGTTCGGCGCCTTGCGCGGCATCAGCTCGTCCAGATCGATGGCCATGGCGGGACCTCCGTGGTTGAGGGCGTGGTTGGGGCCGTGGCTGGACATGATGGGGAAGCCGGCTTACACCCGCAAGACATCCAAAGAACGACCACGGCGGAGGAGCAGCGCCCATGACCACGATACCGGACAGCATGCGGGTGGTGGAAATCCGGGAGCCCGGCGGGCCGGAGGTGCTGGTTCCTGCCCGGCGGCCGGTGCCGCAGCCCGGCGAGGGCGAGGTGCTGATCAAGGTCGCCGCCGCCGGGATCAACCGTCCCGACGTGCTTCAGCGCAAGGGGGGATACCCGCCGCCGCCGGGCGCCAGCGACCTGCCGGGGCTGGAAGTGGCAGGGACCGTCGCCGCAGTGGGTCCGGGAGCGGAGGGCTGGGCGCTGGGCGACGGGGTCTGTGCCCTGGTGTCCGGCGGCGGCTATGCCGAATACTGCGTCGCCCCAGCCGCCCAGTGCCTGCCCGTTCCCGCGGCGTTGAGCATGGAGGAGGCGGCGGGACTGCCGGAAACCTTCTTCACCGTGTGGACTAATGTATTCCAGCGCGGCCGGCTCACCGCCGGCGAGTGGTTCCTGGTCCATGGCGGCACCAGCGGCATCGGCACCACGGCGATCCAGCTCGCCAAGGCTTTCGGGGCCAATGTGCTGGCCACCGCCGGCGGGCCGGACAAGACGAAGGCCTGCGAGCGGTTCGGGGCCGACCGCGGCATCGACTACCGGGCGGAGGATTTTGTCGCGGTGACAAGGGAAATGACGGGCGGCCGGGGCGTCGACCTGATCCTGGACATGGTTGGCGGCGACTACATCCCCCGCAACATCGATGCGCTGGCCGTGGAGGGCAGGCACGTCTCCATCGCCTTCCTGAACGGGCCGAAGGTGACCGTCAACATGGCTCCGGTCATGATGAAGCGGCTGACCCTCACCGGCTCCACCCTCCGGGCGCGGTCGGTGGCGCAGAAGGGCGCCATCGCGGTCGAGTTGCGGGAAAAGGTCTGGCCGCTGCTGGCCGCCGGGCAGGTGAAGCCGCATGTGCATGCGACCTTCCCGCTGGAGCAGGCGGCGGAGGCGCATGCGCTGATGGAGAGCAGCGGCCACATCGGCAAGATCATCCTGACCTGCTGAGGCTCCGGTCCCGCGGGATCACTTCACTCCCGCGGGATCGCTTCCAGGCAGAAGCTGAAATGGCCGCCGGTTTCAAGCGTCAGGAACACATATCGCCAGTCGTGATCGATGCAGAACTCGTTGACGGCTTCGATCACGCCATAGGGCACCGGCGCGACGACGTTTCCAGTGCAGAAATCGTGTCCGGCGATCAGTCCTCCCGGCTTGACCTTTGTGCGGCACAGCGCCAGCTCGGCCGCCGTCGTGTGATAGCTGTGGTCGGTATCGATATAGACCCAGTCGAACGTCGCGTCGGGAAAACGTGCGAGGGCATCGGTGGAAAGCCCCCGCTTGATCTTGAGATTGCCGGAAAACAGGGCGTCGCCGAATTTCGCCATGACGGCTTGAAGCCCCTTTTGGTAGCGCTCCCCTTCCCACAGATCGATCAGATAAAGGGTCTCGACGGAGCAGCGGGCCAGGATTTCGGCGGAGAAGTCGCCGAAGGCGACGCCGATCTCGGCCACTGTGGCGCCTTTTGGCATGTGGTCCAGCATGATCTCCCGCGTGGGGAGGACCCGGCAGGCTGCAGTGTGGCGCTGGCTGAGCATCGCCTGGGGCAAGGACTGCTTATAGTGTCTACGCTGGTCTTCGGGCGTCACGGCGGCCTTCCGCTTGCTGGCAGTGCCACCCAATTTCAGCCGGGACCATGAAGGGTCTGCTAACGGGAATGCGGCAGGCCACCCCTTTGGAGGATGGCGGCTGCGCCCTGCCGGCTTCGCCGGGAGGGTTCGGGGGCAGCGCTGTTTTCAATACGGGCAACCGCTTGCACCATCAAAAAGGCATGGCGGTTCCCGTGGTGTAACGCTATAGCTGAAATATGCGTGACACCGTCCGGCTGGCTGCGTGGGGCCCCATCCCGCGCCACGGACGGTTATTGCCTGATCACCGGCCCTCGGGCCCGGAAAAGACGTCGAGGAGGAAGCATGGCACTGCCCCTGATGCCGAAGGCCACTGCCGTCTGGCTGGTCGAGAACACCGGTCTGTCCTTCGAGCAGATCGCCGAGTTCTGCGGCATGCACGAGCTTGAGGTGCAGGCCATCGCTGATGGAGAGGTCGCGGTCGGTATGGTCGGGCGCGACCCTGTGGCCGGCGGCGAGCTGACCTGGGAAGAGATCAAGCGCGTCGAGGCCAATCCGGACGCCAAGCTGGTGAAGCGGGAGCAGGATCTGCCGCAGCCGGTCGCCCGCTCCAAGGGCCCGCGCTATACGCCGGTCACCAAGCGCGGCGACAAGCCCGATGCCATCGCCTACATCCTGAAGTCCTATCCGGAGCTGTCGGACGCGCAGATCTGCAAGCTGATCGGCACCACCAAGCCGACCATCAGCGCCGTGCGCGACCGCACCCACTGGAACGCCCAGAACATCAAGCCGGGCAATCCTGTCCTGCTCGGCCTCTGCAGCCAGCGGGAACTGGATGCCGCCCTGGAAAAGGCCCGCAAGAACCGCCCCCCGGCCCCGCAGGGCTCCGAGCTGGTCACCGCCGAGGCGGAGGCCGAGCGCTTCGCGGCGGACGACGAGGAGACGGAGGAGTAAGGGGGCGGATGCCTCCTTTCTCCCGGAAGAGGCTGGTCGAAGACCGGTCCAATGAGAAAACGGCGCGCCCTGGGGGCGCGCCGTTTCCGTTCGGGGAGTGCGCTCAGGCGGGGGTCATGCCCTGCCGATGCGGTCCATCTCCTCCTTCACCCTCAGCTTTTCTAACTTCAATCTTTTCAGTGTGACCGTATCCGGAAGCGGGCGTCGGTATTCCATCTGCACCGCTTGATCGAGGTTCTGATGCTTGGTCCGAAGGGATTCCAGACGGTCCACAAGCGACATTAGTTACCTCCGTCGGCTAGGTCCTGACCGGCGGCCGCCGGCCATCTCCGTAATTTACACCGGCGAATGGCGGTTACAACCCGGCAGAGACATTTTCCTGCTGAAAAGTCCAGTTTAGAGCAATTTTATTTTAAAGCAGCGGGACGCACATCAAGGTCCCAGGCCCGCGGTGGGCCGGGTGCGATCCGGATTGTGGACGGGCGGCGCGTGGCGCGCTATCTCACCCTTATGTCCCAGACACCCCGCCTCATCATCGGCATCAGCGGCGCATCCGGCGTGATCTACGGCATTCGCATGCTGGAGATGTTACGCCCACACGCCATTGAAACCCACCTCGTTATGAGCAGGTCTGCCGAGGTGACCCTTGCGCATGAGACAAGGCTCAAGGTCGCGGACGTGCGTGCGTTGGCGGATGTCGTGTACCAGGTTCAGGATATCGGGGCGGCCATATCCAGCGGTTCCTTCAAGACCATGGGCATGGTGGTCGCCCCTTGCTCCGTCCGCACGCTGGGCGAAATCGCGACGGGGGTCACCAGCACCCTGCTGACCAGGGCCGCCGACGTGACGCTGAAGGAACGCCGGCGGCTGGTGCTGATGGTGCGGGAGACGCCGCTGCATCTGGGCCACATCCGGAACATGGCCGCCGTTACGGAAATGGGCGCCATCGTCTATCCGCCGGTCCCCGCCATGTATGCCAATCCAGCCAGTGTCGATGATCTGGTAAACCATACTGTCGGCCGGGTTCTGGACCTGTTCGGCATAGAAACGGGGAAAGTCCGCCGCTGGGGGGAACCGCCTCCGGAAAAAGTCGAGTGCTGACCAATTCGACGAGACGGCCAGGATATGGGCTGTGACCTAGAAGAGACTTCCGGAACACCAGTGTAAGTCTGACCGTTCGCTATGGGAAAGACCGCTGATTGCGGTCTCTATCTGAAACAGCGAACGAGTACGACATGACCAGCTTCCCGAGCCTTCGCCGCCTTTCGGCTGTTGTACTGCTGACGGCTGCCCCGCTGGCGCTGGCCGCGTGCGGCGACAACGATGCGGAATTCTCCATGGGCGAGGAGACCACGACGATGGAGCGCGAGGCCGAGCAGACCGGCGCGTCCATCGGCGCGGCCACCGAGAACGGCCTCGAGAATGCGGAGCAGGGCCTGGAGAATGCGGGCCAGGCCATTGAGGACAGCGCGGAGAATGCGGCCGATAGCATCGAGGAGGCCGCTGAAGACGCCAGCAATGACGCCGAGAACGGCGTTGAGGAGATGCGGGCGGACGAGCCTGCCGCCAGCACTGCCGACACCGCCACCGCAGGCGGTGAAAATGTCTCCACCTATACCTATCGCGACGGTCAGCTCGAGGAGCAGGCTGAGGCCGCCGAGGCTGAGGCCGACCGTATGGAAGATGCTGCCGAGCAGGCCGAAGAGCGGCAGCCGCAATAATCACAGGCACGACCGGGGAGATCGTTCCCAGCGGTCCGGCCCCTACAACGGAGGATCAGTCAAATGAAGAGCCCCATGCTGCGTAATGCCCTGCTTGGCTTCAGCCTGCTCGGCGCCCCCCTGGTTCTGGCCGCCTGCGAGGAGCAGGGTCCGGCAGAGCAGACCGGCGAGGCCGTGGACAACGCGGTCGAGGATGCCGGCGAGCAGTTGGAAGATGCCGGTGAGGAGGTCGAGGACCGCGCCGAACAGTAACCGGTCCGGCCTTCGACATATGAAAAGGGCGGGAGCCGCAAGCTCCCGCCCTTTCTCTGTCCGGCCGGGGTGGCGGGACGGCTTCGGGCCGTCCCGCACCGGATCACCAGACCTTGCACTGGGTCTCCCGCACCATGGCGTCGCCGGGCTTGCAGTTGAAGGCCTTGGCGAAGTCGGCGGAGTTGGAGACGACACCGTTGACCCGGTACTCCGGCAGGGAGTGCGGGCCGGTCATCGCCTGCAGCCGCCGCGCCTCGGGCCGGTAGGCGGAGCACCAGACATGGGCCCAGCCGTAGAAGAAGCGCTGGTCCGCCGTCAGCCCGCCGATCTTCTCGGCCATACCCTTCTCGCCCAGCCGCTGGCGCAGAGCCTGTAGGGCGATGCGGGTGCCGCCATGGTCGGCGGTGTTCTCGCCCAGGGACAGCTTTCCGTTCAGCTTCACGTCGCCTTCGGCCACATAGTTGCTGTACTGGTCCACCAGGCACTGGGTCCGCTCCGTGAAGCGTTCCGCGTCCGCCTCGGTCCACCAGTCGGTCAGATTGCCGTCGGCGTCGAACTTGCGGCCCTGGTCGTCGAAGCCGTGCGTGATCTCATGGCCGATGACGCTGCCGATGGCCCCGTAATTATAGGCCGGGTCCGCCTTGGGATCGAAGAAGGGCGGCTGCAGGATGCCGGCCGGGAAGTTGATGTCGTTGAAAGTCGGCGAGTAGTAGGCGTTCACCGTGGGCGGGCTCATGAACCACTCGTCCTCATCGACGGGCTTGCCGATCTTGTCCAGGTCGCGCTCGGTTTCGAAGGCGCTGGCCCGCATCGCATTGCCCATCATGTCGCCGGCCTTGACCTCCAGCTTGGAATAGTCGCGCCACTCCTCCGGATAGCCGATCTTGTTGGCCATGGCCTTCAGCTTGGTCCGGGCACGCTCCTGCGTTTCCGGCGACATCCATTGCAGCGTGGCGAGATTGGCGTTGAAGGCTTCCTGGATGTCTTCCACCATCTGGAGCGTGCGGTCCTTCTGGTCGGGGCCGAAGGCCGCTTCCACGAAGTGCTTGCCCAGATCCTCGCCCAGCGCCTGATCGGTGGCGCTGACGCAACGCTTCCAGCGGGGGCGCAGCTCCTGCGCGCCGGACAGGGTGCGGCCGTAGAAGGCGAAGTTCTCCTGGACGAACGCGTCCGGCAGCCAGGGAGCCGCATCGCTCAGCGTGTGCCAGGTGAGATAGGCCTTGAGGTCGTCCAGCGAGCTCTCGTTCAGCACGGTGCCGAGCTGCTCGAAGAAGGCCGGGCTGCCGATGTTCAGCTTGTCCAGCTCTGGCGCGCCGATCGTCTGCACATAGGAGGCGAGATCGAAGCCGGGGATGGAGAATTCCTTGATGGTGGTGGGGTTGTAGACCTTCTCCGGATCGCGGCGGGACACCCGGTCCATGGACGCTTCGGCCAGGCTGGTCTCCACGCGGAACACGGCTTCGGCCTGCTTCGCCGCTTCCGCCTCGCTCAGCCCGGCCAGGGTGAACATGCGGGTGATGTGGGCGCGATAGGCCTCGCGCTGGGACTTCGCCTTCTCGTCATCCTTGAAGTAGAAGTCGCGATCCGGCAGCCCGAGCCCGCCCTGGTCGAAGGCGGCGATCACCTGGGTGACGTCCTTCAGGTCCTGCTCCGACCCGAAGCGGAAGAATGCGCCGACGCCATGCTTCTGCAGGTCGGCCACCAGCGTGGCCAGCTCCTTCTTGTCCTTCAGGCCGTTGATCCGGTCCAGAATCGGCTGGATCGGGGTGAGCCCCTTCTTCTCGATCCCGGCCTCATCCATGCAGGCGGCGTAGAAGGTGCCGATCTTGGCGGTATCGCCCGACGGATTCGCGGCCGCCTTCTCAAGCACAGTGCGCAGGAGGGCCTGATTGCTCTCGGACAGCAGGTTGAAGCTGCCCCAGCGGGACTGGTCCTCGGGGATGGGGTGGGCGGCGATCCAGGGGCCGCAGGCATGCATGAAGAAGTTGTCGCACGGGCTGACGCCCTCATCCAGCACCGGCAGGCCGGGTGCTGGCGGCTGGGCCGCCTTGCCGGCTGCGGCAGGCGCCTGGGCGACCTGGGCCGGCGCCGTATCCGACGCCATGGCCGTTCCGGCCAGCAGCGCCATGGTCAGCGCGGCCAGCCCGCTGCATGTCAAATAGCCTCGCATGGTTGATTCTTCCCCTGGTCAGTCATTCTCCGCCGCCCGACAGCGGCGGCGGGAGCGTAGCATGGGCTAACGCACCGTGAAGAGGCTGTAGGTAACCGGTTTGTAACGGATGATGCGCGGGCCATGCCGGCCCGTCCGCCTTCCTTTCGCGGGCATCCTCCCCCGGGCAGGCAAGGCCGCCGGATCGCCGTCTGCCCTAGGATGTGAGGGACCGGATCAGCGGCTCCGCCGGCTCCGGTCCCAGCAGCATGCGCAGGTTCGCGGCCAATGCCGCCGCCGGATCGGCGCCATGCTGCGGCAGGGCCGGGTGCGATGCCAGTACCGCCTGCTCGATCCGCTCCGCCTCCAGCTCCGTCGCCTTGATACGGGTGCGCAGCGCCTCCGTGTCGGCGTCCGGAGCGGGGACGGGACCGGTCTTCAGCCTACGGCGGACCTCGCGCAGCGGCACGACCACCTCACGATGCCAGCCGACAACGGCTTCGCGCGCGGCCGCGACCTCCCCGGCCGTGAGAAGATGCCCGTGCTCCGCCCCGGTCCAGGCGGCCCAGAGCAGCAGGTTGACATCCGCCCCGTGCCGGTCCTGCGCCTCCAGGCAGGCCGCCGCCACGCCGGGCCGGCCATAGACCCGCAGGGACCAGCTCCAGAGGTCGCTCACGCGATGCCCCGTCAGTTGAAATCGCCGAGATAGATGCCGAGGCCGCGGGCGGTCTGCACCAGGGTGCCGTCCACATCCACGCTGGCATAGGTGGCGATGGCCTCCTCGATCGGCACGTCGATGATCTGGCGGTTGCTCCAGGCCAGGATGCGGTCGGACCTGCCCTCCGCGATCAGGTCCACGGCCTTGACGCCGAAGGCGCTGGCCAGCAGCCGGTCGCGGTAGCTGGGCGGGCAGCCGCGCTGCACATGGCCCAGCACGGTCACGCGCGTCTCCGCCCCCGTCGCCTCGGCGATCAGGTGGCCGATATAGTTGCCGATGCCGCCGTGGCGCTTCTGCCCGTCGGAGAATTCCCGCTGGGGGATCGTACCCTCCGCCGTCTTCACCGCCTCCGACACCACGATCATGGCGAAGTTGCGCCCGCCCTCCTGCACCCGGCGGATTTTCTTCGCGATCCCCTCGATGGACCACTGGATCTCGGGGATCAGGATCACGTCGGCCCCGCCGGCGATGCCGGCGGCGATGGCGATGTGCCCGGCGTCGCGGCCCATCACCTCCAGCACCATGACGCGGTCATGGCTGGCCGCGGTGGGCTGCAACCGGTCCAGCGCCTCCGTCGCCACTGCCACCGCGGTGTCGTAGCCGACGCTGGATTCCGTGATGCCCAGATCGTTGTCGATGGTCTTGGGGATGCCGATCAGCTTGATATCGCCCAACTGGGCCAGCTTGCGCAGGATGGCCATGGAGCCGTCGCCGCCGATGCCGATCAGCGCCTCCACCCCCAGCTCCCGCAGGCCGCCGATGATCTCGGCCGAGCGGTCCTTCCGGCTGCCGTCCGCCATGGGATAGGCGAAGGGGTCGCCCTTGTTGGTGGTGCCCAGGATCGTGCCGCCCTGGCGCATCATGTTCCCGTCGACCGCGTTCAGGTCCAGGTTCCAGTAGCGCACCGGCCGGGTCAGCAGCCCCTGCGTCCCGTCCTCGATCCCCAGCACCTGCCAGCCGTAATGGGTGGCCCGGTGCACGGCGGCGCGGATCACCGCGTTCAGCCCGGCGCAGTCGCCGCCGCTGGTCAAGATACCGATACGCTTCTCACCTGCCATGGCCGACCGTCCGTCGCTCTCATGTTGGAAATGGTGCAATGTACGGAAGAATGGGGGAAAATCGGGGCGGGCCGCAACCGTGCCGCCGGTCGCCCGCGCAAAAATGAAGGGCGCAACCGGCGCCCGACCTGTGGTAAAGAACCATCCGAATTCTGTACCGGCGACATAGTGACGATGACGGGACAACAGGCGCTGAAGGAAAAGCTCGCGACCCTCCGTACGGAGCACCGCGACCTTGACGATGTGATCGCGCACCTGACCGAACAGGCGCCTATCGACCAGCTTCAGATCCAGCGGCTGAAGAAGCGCAAGCTTCTGCTGAAGGACATGATTGCCCGGATCGAGAGTGAGCTGCTGCCCGACATCATCGCCTGACGGCTCCGCTTTCCGCGCCCTTGCGCCAGCGCCGCCGATTCCTATAATCCCCGCTTTCCCGCGCCGAGCCTGACCGCTTCGGCGCTGGTCTGTTTTAAGGGAGCCGTTCCATGGCCGCCGACAACAGCGCCGCCGCCCCGCTGGTGGGCATCATCATGGGCAGCCAGTCCGACTGGCCCACCATGAAGCACGCGGCCGATGTGCTGGAGGAGCTGGGCGTTCCGTACGAGGCGCGCGTCGTCTCCGCCCACCGCACGCCGCAGCGGCTGTACGACTACGCCACCACCGCCAAGGGCCGCGGCATTAAGGTGATCGTCGCCGGGGCCGGCGGGGCCGCCCATCTGCCCGGCATGGCGGCCGCCATGACCACCCTGCCGGTCTTCGGCGTGCCGGTGGAAAGCCGCACCATGAAGGGGCTGGACAGCCTCTATTCCATCGTCCAGATGCCGGGCGGCGTGCCGGTCGGCACGCTGGCCATCGGCAAGGCCGGGGCGACCAATGCGGGGCTGCTCGCCGCCTCCGTGCTGGCGCTGGGCGACTCCCGGTTGGATGCGGCGTTGACGTCTTGGCGGAACCGGCAGACCGAGAAGGTGGCCGAATTCCCCGTGGACGAACAGCAGGGCTGACGCCGCCCGCCGCGACGATATGAGGATTGCAGACGTGACGCCCCTTCCGCCCGGCTCCACCATCGGCATGCTGGGGGCCGGCCAGCTCGGCCGCATGACGGCGCTGGCCGCGGCCAATCTCGGCTACAAGCTCCATGTCTTCTCGCCGGAAGGACCGGACAGCCCCTGCGCCCAGGTGGCCGCGGCGCGGACGAAGGCCGACTGGCACGACCGCGACGCCCTGGCCCGCTTCGCGGCCGCGGTGGATGTGGTGACGCTGGAGTGGGAGAACGTGCCCACCGCCACGGTGGATTTCCTTGCGGCGCGCGTGCCCACATATCCCGCCGCCTCCGTCCTCGCCGTGGCGCAGGACCGGCTGCGGGAGAAGAGCTTCGCCAACAGCCTCGGCATCGGCACGGCCCCGTTCCGGGCGGTGCGCGGCGCGGCGGAGCTGGCCGATGCCGTGGCGGAGATCGGCGCGCCGTCTGTGCTGAAATCCACCCGCATGGGCTATGACGGCAAGGGCCAGGTCCGCATCAAGGCCGATACCAGCCTCCCCGACGCCTGGGCGGAGATGGGGGCGGACGAGGGCATCCTGGAAGGCTGGGTCGCCTTCGATCTGGAAATCTCCGTCATCGTCGCCCGCCGCGCGGATGGGGAGATGGCGGCCTATCCGGCCGTGGAGAACCGGCACCGGAACGGCATCCTGGACGTGACCATCGCCCCCGCCGCCATCCCGCCGGAAACGGCGGCGGAGGCCGGGCGCATCGCCACGGCGCTGGCGGAGGCGCTGGGCGTTGTCGGGCTGCTGGCGGTGGAGATGTTCGTGACGCCGGACGGGCGGGTGCTGGTCAACGAGATGGCGCCCCGCCCGCACAATTCCGGCCACTGGACCCAGGATTTCTGCCAGACCAGCCAGTTCGAGCAGTTCGTGCGCGCCATCTGCGGCCTGCCGCTGGGGCCGACGGGCGCGACCTGCCCCTGCAGCATGACCAACCTGATCGGCGACGATGTCGACCAGTGGCCGGTCCTGCTGGCGGAGCCAGGGGCGAAGCTGCATCTCTACGGCAAGGGCGAGGGCCGCCCCGGCCGCAAGATGGGCCACGTCAACCGGCCCCGCTGACCGGAATCAGCCGGCGAAGCCCGGCGTGGGGCGCAGCCCGATCAGGGCCGGCTGGTTGTTCCGGGTGGTATCGCCCGTGACCGTGTTCCAGTTGAAATGCGGGCTGCCGGGATCGAAGCAGAACTGGTCGAAGACGCCGTTGCTGCCCGCGATCCCGAGCCAGCCATAGCCGACGCCGCCGGGATGGTCCGGGTTCGTGATCCCGCAGGGCGGGCACTCGGTCGCGGCCTCGTAGTCCCGGCTGTCGGTGAAGTCCCCCATGCTCAGATGCGGGACGGAGGAGCTGTCGCAGACCGGCACCAGCCAGGCCTCGCTGCCCGTAAGGCCGGCCGCCCGGTTCTTGGACAGGTCCATGCGGACCGGGGTGCCGACCACCAGCATGATATGGCCGGTGTCGCCCTTCTCGGGCTGGAAGCTGGTGGCGCTGGCATAGCCGCCCAGGGCATAGGCGACGATGTCGCCGGGCTGGAGATCCCCGATGGCCACCTGCTGGAACGCCGGCCCGCCCACGGCGCCATAGCGGTAGTAGATGTAGGCCCGCGGCCAGGGGCAGGGGTCCGTGGGGAAATGCTGGGCGCGGAAGCCGGCCACGGCCTCATAGGCCTGCGGCAGCACCATGCCCAGCAGATAGCTGACCCAGCCGGAACAGTCGGTGCGGGTATAGGGACCGGCCGGCCCCATGTTCCCGCCCACCCAGGCCGGCCTGCCGGTCGCCGCCACATAGGGCGCGCCGCCCTGCGTGCAGTAGGAATAGACGGTGTTCTGCGGCGCGGCTTTCAGCGCGTCCGCGATCTGCGCCGCAAGCGCCGTCATGGACGTCGCGGCGGCAGGCAGGTAGTCGGCGAGCGACGGGAATATCTGCGCAGGCTGAGAGGCGGACATGCTGGCCCTTTCGGCATATTGCACATACTACTTCAAGTATATGTCATATGCCTGATGCCGCCGCAATCCTGCGCACGGGCGGCCGGTGCCGTCAGGCGCTTCCTGGACCGTTCTCCGGGTCGGTCCGGTCGGACCGTTCCAGGCGGTGTCCGTCCACGTCGCGCAGCGTCTTGGCGCGGGTTACGTCCTGCCGCTGCCGCTCCGCCTTGGTAGCGCCATGTTTGACGCGGTTGATGGCGGCTTGGCGGGACTTTTCCTCCCGCTCCTTCTGCTTGCGGAACCGGTTCAGGTTGACGACGTCTCCCATGGCTCACTCCCGCTGGGCTGATGGCATGACAGCTTAGCCGAAGCGGGCGGACCTGCAAAAGCCGGAACTCCGCAACCAGCCGGTTCAAAGGGAGCTGCGGCGGCGCTATGCTCCGGCTGGAGCAGTGGAACTCCTGGATATTGGATTGGCGCAGGTGAAAAAGGTTCTGATCGGGGGCGGCGCGGTCATCCTGCTGGGGGCGGGCGCCCTGCTGGCCGCCCCGAACTTCATCGACTGGAACCAGTACAGGGACGAGGTCGCGACCGCGTTGGAGTTGGCTACCGGCCGGTCCGTCGCGATTGCGGGCGATCTTGACCTCGCCCTGCTGCCGAAACCCGTCCTTTCGGCCAGCGGCGTCAGCCTGCGCCCGGACGGCGCGCAGGACGGGGATGCCGCTCCGCTGGCCGAAATCCGGGCGGTGGACCTCTCCGTCCGTCCCTGGGCATTGCTGCGCGGCGAAGTGCAGGTGGAAAAGCTGTCGCTGGTTGAGCCGCGGATGCGGGTGGAGTTGCTGCCCGGCGGCGATATGCTGATGCCCATCGATCCGGGCGCGTTGGGCGGCAATCTACGCATCGACCGGCTGGACGTGCGGAAAGGAACCCTGACCCTGGTGGACCGCCGTGGGGTCTCGCCGCGGCAGTTCACGGCGGACGAGGTGACGGGCACTGCGGATGCCGGCGGGGCGGACGGCCCCTACCACTTCAACGGCAGCTTCGCGCTGCGCGGTCAGCCCCTCTCGCTCGACGTCACCAGCGGGCGCATGGCTGCGGGGCAGGCGCTTCCGCTACGCCTCGTGCTCGGCCTGCCGGACGGGGCCGCCGCCCGCTTCTCCGGCATGCTGGACCATGACGGCCAGCCCGGCCTGGAAGGGGAAATCCAGGCGCAAGGAAATCGGCTTTCCCCCATGATCGCGGCTGTGCGCACTGTGGCGGGACAGGCTGATCCGGATGCCGCTATTCCGGCCGGCGACCAGCCCTTCACGTTGCGGGCCCGCCTGGACTGGCAACCGGCCCTGCTGGCACTGGACGGGATCGAGGCGTCGGTCGGCGACAGCCGCGCGGTCGGCAGCGCCGAAATCCCGCTGCAGGCGGCGGACCGGCCGGGCAGCCTGGTGCTGTCCTTCACCCAGCTTGACCTGGACGCCTGGACCGGGGGGGAGCTTCCGGCTTTGCCGACGGCGGCCCGCTTCGATCTGGACCTGCTGGCGGATGCCGTGATCCTGCGCGGCGGCGCCCTACGGGACGCCAGCCTCGTCGGGCGGCTGGAGGAGGGCACGCTGACGCTGGAGCGGGCGGCTGCAACACTGCCCGGCGGCACCGCGGTCAGCCTGGACGGCGCAATCGCGGGCAGTGCGGGTCGGCCCGACTTCGACCTTGCCCTGTCAGCCGAGACGGAAACCCTGCGGGACACCCTGGCCTGGGCCGGGCTGGACGTGGCGAACGTACCGCTGGAATGGCTGCGCCACGCGCGCCTCAAGGCCCGTGTCCAGGGCCATCCCCAAGACCTTCGCCTTTCAGACGTGGAAGCGGAGCTGGATACCACCAAGCTCACCGGTGCGCTGTCCTACAACGGCATGGGCAGGCCCGGCATCGGGCTGAGGCTGGATGCCGACCGGCTGGACCTGGACGCCTATCTCGGCGACCAGTTGCCGCCCGCCGGGCGGATTGCGGAATGGGCGCAGGACGTCGACCTGAATCTTGAGGCTGGGATCGGCCATCTCCGTCTCGGCGGAATTCCCGTGGAGGGGCTCGCCCTGTCCGGCACTCTGGCGCAGGGCGTGATCGAACTGCGGGAATTGTCGGCCAAGTCCGCTGCCGGGATGTCCGGCCGGATCAGCGGCCGGGTCGGCGGGCTGTTCCCGCTGAAGACCTCCACCTTGATGGTGACGGCCCAGGCGGAAACGCTGGCCCCCCTGTTCCGCGCCCTGGAACTGACCCCGCCCGTTCCGCCGGAGCGGCTGGGGGCGGTCACGCTGAACGGACGCATGGTGGGCGATGCCGCCCGCATGGCGCTGGAAGTGAATGCCGGTTTCCTGGACGGCACCGTGCAGGCCGGCGGCGAGTTGCGCGGGCTGGATGGTAAGCCCGAAGCCGATCTCAAACTCCGAGGCACCTTCCCGGAACTGGTGGATGTGGTCCGCCTTGCCCGGCCCGAATGGCAGCCCGGCACTCCGCGGCTCGGCGGCATGGATCTGTATGCCGAGCTGTCGGGGCCGGCGGACGATCTCTCCGCCCGCTCCATCATGGGCACGGTGGGGCCGACGACCGTATCGGGTGAGGCCGCGCTGGACCGCACCGGCGACCAGCCATCCCTGACCGCCCGCCTCACCACCGGCCCGCTGGAGCCGGCCATGTTCCTGCCGGCATTGGGACGGACGGATACCGGCATCGACCTGTCCTGGACGGAAAACCTCGCCTTGGCCCTGGAGCTCGGGGCGGAGCGGCTGACCCTTCCGCAGGCCGACCTGGAGAAGGCTTCGCTGGCCATGGCTGTCAGGGACGGCAGCCTCGACATCCATAACCTCTCCGGCCTGTGGCGGGGCGGGGAGCTGGAGCTGGAAGGCCGGCTGAAGCAGGAGCGCGCGGCGGAGGGGAGCGGCCCGCCGCCCGCCGCCGCATCCCTTCGCCTGAAGCTTGCCAATGCCGAATGGCCGGAAGGCGGGGAGGCGGGCAAGGGCGTCGGCCTGTCCGGCGGGCGCTTCGACCTGGATTTCGAGGGGGAGGGAAAGGGCGCCGACCTGGAGACGATCCTGCGGGGCCTGGCCGGGGCCGGCCGGTTCACCCTGCGCGACACGGTGCTGACCGGGCTGGACCTGCAACGGCTGGCGACGGAGCTGGGGGAGGTGAAGGGGAGGGAGCCGGCGGAGGCGCTGCTGAAATCCGCCATCTCCGGCGGCCGTACGCCGGTCGCCAGGGTGGAAGGGCCGGTATCCCTTGAGGACGGGGGGCTGGCGACCAAGGGGCTGACCGCCGAGTCGCCGGCCGGCGAGCTGACTCTGACCGGCCGCCTGAACCTTGGCGACGGAATGCTGGAGGCGGAGCTGGGGATCGATCCCGCCGCACCGCCTGCCGCCCCGGCCCTGACCGTCGCCTTGTCCGGCCCGATCACCGCGCCGGAGCGGCGGATGCAGGCGGACGACCTGCTGGCCTGGGCAGCGGCGCGGGCCGCCTTCGTCCCGCCGCCGCCCTTGATCATCCGGGAGGAGACGTCCGACGGCCTGTCCGGGCCGCCTGCCCCTGCCGCCAGACCTCCCGCCGCCGATATGCCCGCAGTGGAGGAGCAACCACTGGCGCAGCAACCCCTGGCGCAGCAGCAGGAACAGCCGGACGAGCCTCCGCCGGGCACCGACCGGGACCTCTTCATCAAGGGCATCCTGGACAAGTTGAAGGACGGTTCAGGTTCTTGATCTGGATCGGCGGGCGGGCTTGGGCTATGCATGTGGCGGAACACCACCAGCCGGAGGAGCCGTCATGACCAGCCCTGCCATGCTCAAAGGCAAAGCCGCCATCGTCACTGGGTCCACCAGCGGCATCGGGCTGGGCATCGCCCGCTCGCTCGCCCGCGCCGGTGCGGATGTCATGCTGAACGGCTTCGGCGACGCGTCGGAGATCGAGG
Organism: Indioceanicola profundi; assembly: GCF_003568845.1. Lineage (NCBI taxonomy): Bacteria > Pseudomonadati > Pseudomonadota > Alphaproteobacteria > Rhodospirillales > Azospirillaceae > Indioceanicola > Indioceanicola profundi. Next base: position 184,702 of record NZ_CP030126.1, read on the forward strand.
CGATCCGGCGGGAGATCGAGACCGGGTTCGGTGTCCGCACCTTCCACAGCAGCGCCGACATGTCCAAGCCCGAGCAGATCGAGGCCATGATCCAGCAGACCGCCGAGGGGCTGGGCAGCGTGGACATCCTGGTCAACAATGCCGGCATCCAGCACACGGCGTCGGTGGTGGACTTCCCGCCCGCCAAGTGGGAACAGGTGATCGCCATCAACCTGTCGGCGGTGTTCTACGGCACCCATTACGCCCTGCCGCTGATGCAGGCCAAGGACTGGGGCCGCATCGTCAACATCGCCTCCGCCCACGGGCTGGTGGCCAGCGCCAACAAGTCGGCCTATGTGGCGGCCAAGCACGGCGTCGTCGGCCTGACCAAGGTGGTGGCGCTGGAATGCGCCGAGGGGCCGATCACCTGCAACGCCATCTGCCCCGGCTGGGTGCTGACCCCGCTGGTGCAGAAGCAGATCGATGCGTTGGCCGCGCGGGAAGGCCTGTCCATCCCGGAAGCGGAGGTGAAGCTGCTGGAGGAGAAGCAGCCCACCAAGCGCTTCACCACGCCGGAACAGTTGGGGGAGCTGACGGTGTTCCTGTGCAGCGACGCGGCGGCGAACATCACCGGCGCCTCCCTGCCGGTGGATGGCGGCTGGACGGCCCGCTGAGCCAGTCCCGACAGGAGATATCGTGACAGAATCCGACATGCCGGGCCCCGACGGGGCCGGCAGCAGGTCCAAGCCCGGCCGCCGCAAGGCCGGCACCCGGCCCCCGCTCACCAAAACGGTCAATCTGGCGCTCCAGGGCGGGGGCAGCCATGGCGCCTTCACCTGGGGCGTGCTGGACAAGCTGCTGGAGGACGGGCGACTGGGCGTGGAGGGGATCAGCGGCACCAGCGCCGGAGCCGTCAACGGCGCGCTGCTGTCCTACGGGCTGCTGACCGGCGGGCGGGAAACGGCGCGGGAGCTGCTGCACCGGCTCTGGCGGCGGCTGGCCAAGGCCAATGCCTTCGGGCCGATGTCGCCCTCCTGGCTGTCCGGACTGACCGGCGACCCGCATCTGGACTGCCACCCGGTCTATGCCGGCTTCGACCTGATGATCCGGATGATGAGCCCGTACCAGTTCAACCCGCTGGGGCTGAACCCCTTGCAGGACGTGCTCTGCGGGCTGATCGATTTCGATGTGCTGCGCAAGGCCACCGGCATCCGGCTCTATGTCTGCGCCACCAACGTCACCCAGGGGAAGCTCAAGGTCTTCACCGGGGCGGAGCTGTCCTCCGACTGCCTGCTGGCCAGCGCCTGCCTGCCCTTCCTGTTCCAGGCGGTGCAGATCGACGGGGAGCATTACTGGGACGGCGGCTATATGGGTAATCCCACCATCTACCCGCTGATCCATGACTGCACGGCGCGGGACATACTGGTGGTGCAGGTGACGCCGGTGGAGCGGCCCAGCGTGCCCACCACCCCGACCGCCATCGTGGACCGGGTCAACGAGATCAGCTTCAGCTCCAGCTATCTGCGGGAGCTGCGGTCGGTGGAGCTGATCAACCGCCTGATCGCGGAAGGGCGGCTGACGGCGGAGGAGGCCGGGATGAAGCCCGTCCACCTGCACCGGATCGAGGCGGAGGAGCGCATGGCCCGCCTCGGCGTCTCCTCCAAGCTCAACGCCGACTGGGGCTTCCTGACCGAGCTGCGCGATCTGGGCCGGGACTGCGCCGCCAGATGGCTGGAGCAGCGGTACGATTCGGTCGGGACTGAAAGCAGCTACGAGGTCGGGCGCTTCTTCGTCTGAAGCAGCGCCCGTCCCCTTACGGCCGCCTCAGAGCCAGTCCGGATCGGTTTCCAGCGTGGTGCGGTCCATGCTGGCGACCAGGGCAGCCTGGGCCTCGATCTTCGGCAGTTCCCAGGCGTAGAAGTAGCGGGCGGCGGCCAGCTTGCCCTGGTGGAAGGCGGCATCCCCGCGCCCCTCCGCGATCTGTGCCGCGGAGGTCAGGGCCAGCTTCAACCAGATCCAGGCCATGACCGTGTGGCCGAACATCTCCAGATAGGCCACGGCGTTGGACAGGCTCTCCGCCACCCGGCCTTCCATGCGGGCCTTGGCGACGGCGCGGGTGGTGGCATCCACAGTGCCGAGCGCCTTTGCCAGCGCGTCCGCGAAGCCGGCCAGCAGGGCGGCGTTGCTTCCGCCGGCCTCTCTCGCCTGGGCGATAGCGGCCTGCATCTCCCGCGCCAACAGGGCCAGGGCGGCCCCCTCCTTCATGAACACCTTGCGGCCCAGCAGGTCGGCGGCCTGGATGCCGTAGGTGCCCTCATGGATCGGGTTCAGGCGGTTGTCGCGGTAGTACTGCTCCACCGGATAGTCGCGGGTATAGCCATAGCCGCCCAGAATCTGGATGGCCCATTTGTTGGCCTCCAGGCAGTGCTCCGACGGCCAGGATTTGGCGATGGGCGTCAGGATGTCTAGCAGCAGCCCGACCTCCTCCCGCCGCTCCGCACTCTCCGCCGTGCGCTGCTCATCCACCAGCCGGGCGCAGGCGAGGCAGAGGGCGAGGGCGCCCTCGCTTGCCGCCTTCTGCTGGAGCAGCATGCGGCGCACATCGGAGTGCTCGATGATCGGCACCATGGGGGCCGTGGGGTCCTTCGCCTCCGGCAGGCGGCCCTGCGGCCGGGTGCGGGCGTATTCGGCGGAGTAGCGGTAGCCGGCATAGCCCAGCGCGGCCGCCCCCAGCCCGACGCCGATCCGGGCCTCGTTCATCATATGGAACATGTAGGCCAGGCCGTGATGCTCCTTGCCCACCAGGAAGCCCTGGCAGCGCCCTTCCTCGCCGAAGGACAGGATGGTGCTGGTGGTGCCGCGATAGCCCATCTTGTGCAGCAGGCTGACCAGCCGGACGTCGTTGTCCTGACCAAGCCCGCCATCCTCGCCGACCCGGAAGCGGGGCACGATGAACAGGCTGATGCCCTTCACCCCGGCCGGCGCGCCCTTGATCTTGGCCAGCACCATGTGGACGATGTTCTCCGACAGCTCATGCTCGCCGCCGCTGATCCACTGCTTGGTGCCGGTGATGGAATAGCTGCCGTCCGGGTTCGGGGTGGCAGTGGTGCGGATGTCGGCCAGGCTCGATCCCGCCTGCGGCTCCGACAGCGCCATGGTGCCGAAGAAGCGGCCGGTTAGCATGTGGGCCAGATAGCGGGCCTTCTGCTCCTCGCTGCCGAACGCCTCGATCAGGTTGGCGGCCCCGATGGTCAGGAAGGGATAGGCGGAGGTTGCGATGTTCGCCGCCTGGAAATAGGTGAAGCAGGCCTGGACGATGGTCCAGGGAAGCTGCAGGCCGCCCCGCTCCTCATCGTGGTGGGCGGCCAGGAAGCCGGCCTCGGCGAAGGCGTCCACGGCGCGCTTCACCTCCGGCAGCATCACGACCCTGCCATTCTCCACCCGCGGTTCGTTGGCGTCGGCGGCGTGGTAGTGGGGGGCGAACAGCTCGTCCGCCAGCTTGGCGGCGGTGTCCAGCATCTGCTCCACGGTGGAGCGGTCCACATGCTGGAAGCGCGGCTTCGCCAGCAACCCGTCCAAATCCAGGATGCCATCCAGCAGGTACGCGATCTCCCGCGTGTCCATCCGGCTCATTCTTCTTGTCTCCAGGCGTTTCTCCCTGGCCTGGAGACTAAAAGAAACCCGAGGGCCGCGTCGAGCGGGCGCCGCTCCGGTGCCCCCCCACCCTCTCTCCGTCACCCCGGCGGAAGCCGGGGCCCAGAGGCCACAAGCACCGCCCTCGGGATTCCTGGGTCCGGCTTGCGCCGGGATGACGGGGAATTGAGGGTGGTGCCGGGGGCTCAATCCCCCGCCTGACGCGCCCAGCCGGCATTTTCATCCGGGCGGTTGGAGTCGAACTGGAGCGCGGCCAGACGGGCATAGAGCCCGCCCTGGGCGATCAGCTCCTGATGCGTGCCGGTGGCGATGACGCGGCCGGCATCCATCACGGCGATGCGGTCGGCGTTCAGCACCGTGGCCAGCCGGTGCGCGATGATCAGGGTGGTGCGGCCCACCATCAGCTTTTCCAGCGCATCCTGCACCCAGCGCTCCGACTCGGCGTCCAGGGCGGAGGTCGCCTCGTCCAGCAGAAGGACCGGCGGGTTGCGCAGGATGGCGCGGGCGATGGCGATGCGCTGGCGCTGGCCGCCGGACAGGCGCACGCCCTTCTCGCCCAGGAAGGTGTCCAGCCCTTCCGGCAGCGCCTCCAGGAACTCCAGCGCATGGGCGGCGCGGCAGGCCTCCCGCACCTCCTCGTCCGTGGCCTCGGGCCGGCCGTAGCGGATGTTCTCCCAGGCGTTGGTGGAGAAGATGACCGGGTCCTGCGGCACCAGCCCGATGCGGCTGCGCAAATCCTGCGGATGGGTCTGGCGGATATCGACGCCGTCCAGCAGCACCTGCCCGCCCTGCGGGTCGTAGAAGCGCAGCAGCAGTTGCAGCACCGTGCTCTTGCCGGCCCCGCTGGGCCCCACCAGCGCCACCGTCTCCCCCGGCGCGACGGACAGGTCGAAGCCGGTCAGGGCCGCGTCCTTCGGGCGGGAGGGATAGTGGAACACCACCTGCTCGAACCGCACCTCCCCGCGCACCGGGCGGGGCAGGGGAAGCGGGTTGGCCGGGGCCTGGATGTCGGAGCGGGTGGAGAGCAGGTCGAACAGCCGCTCCGTCGCGCCCGCCGCGCGGGCCAGGTCGCTGGACACCTCCGACAGGGCGCCGACGGAACCGGCGACCAGCACAGCATAGAAGATGAAGGCCGACAGCTCGCCGGCGGAAATCCGGCCGGCGATGACGTCATGCCCGCCCATCCACAGCACGAAGCCGATGGCCCCGAACACGAGCATGATGACCAGCATGGTCAGCCAGGCCCGCGCCTTGACCCGCTTCAGCGACACGGCGACCGCATCCTCCACGGCCCCGGCGAAGCGGCCGCGCTCCATCTCCTCCCGCCCATAGGCCTGGACGGTGCGGATGCCGGACAGCACCTGATCCACCCAGTGGCCCACATCGGCGATGCGGTCCTGGCTGGCGCGGGAAAGCTGGCGGACCTGCCGGCCGAAGATCACGATGGGCGCGACCACCAGGGGCACCACCAGCAGCACCATGCCGGTCAGCCTGGGGCTGGTGATCAGCAGCAGCGCGATCCCGCCGATCAGCAGCAGCGCGTTGCGCAGGGCGATGGAGACGGTGGAGCCCACCACCACCTGCAACAGGGTGGTGTCGGTGGTGAGGCGCGACTGGATCTCCGAGGTCCGCGTGGTCTCGAAGAAGGCCGGGGACAGGCTGACCATATGGTCGAACACCCGCTTGCGGATGTCGGCCACCACCCGCTCCCCGATCCAGGAGACCAGATAGAAGCGGGCGAAGGTGGAGGCGGCGGAAAGGGCGATCACCAGCAGCAGCCAGAGCAGCGACTGGTTCAGCAACTCCACATTCCCGGCCGCCACGCCGCGGTCGATCAGATATTGCAGCCCCTTGGGCAGGCTCAGCACCGTGCCGGCGGCCACGATCAGCGCCAGGGCGGCGCCCGCCATCTGCATCCTGTAGGGCGACAGGAACGGCATCAGAAGGCGTAGCGGCTTCAGGTCCCGCTTGGTCGCGGCGCCGGAATCCTGATCTGCGGGCCGGAGGTTCGCCTCGGCATAGCTGGGTTCACGGAACGCCACGGGATTACCTTCTGGGATCGGCGGGCTGGGGTGCTTGGCATCGTCCTAACCGCTCCCCCGCCCGAGGGCAACAGTTCTGCCGGGTGCGCATGCGCGTCACATGGTTGCAACCCGGCCCCGGTTTGAGTATATAGCCGCCTTCTTTTTGCAGGACCGCCGACCATGAAGACCGACATCCATCCCGATTATCATGAGATCACCGTCGTCATGACCGACGGGACCTCCTTCCAGACCCGCTCCACCATGGGCAAGGCCGGCGACACGCTGCGCCTGGACATCGATCCGAAGTCCCACCCGGCCTGGACGGGCGTGCAGAAGCTGCTCGACACCGGCGGGCAGGTCGCGAAGTTCAACAAGCGCTTCTCCGGCTTCGGCATTAAGTAAGCCGACTTCCAGAGCACGCTTGGACGTGAAAGGGCGCCGCGGCAATCGCGGGCGCCCTTTTCGCGTTTGCGCCGTGCTGATGGAAAAGGAAGCGATGACGCTCGGCCGCTATAGGCGGTCCTTCAGGCGACGGCCTTGCGCACCATCTCGCCCAGTCGATCCACGCGCATGTATAGGCTGTGGCTGCGTGCCAGCAGGGAGCGGAGGCCGCTCGGCAGATCCTCATTGTCGGAGCCCGATTCATCGGTGCAGACGGGCCCGCCGGACAGGGCGAACTCCTCCGACGCGGCCTGCTCCGCCGACATCTCGCCCGCATGCGCGGCGCGTTGCGCCAGCAACCACGCCATCACCTGGGTCAGGCGGCTGGTGACCCGCATGCTCTCATAGCTGACCTGGAGGCGCAGCGCCGGCGGCAGGGACCGCTGGTCGATAGGCTCCTGATAGGCGATGTAGTTGCGGGTTTCCACCAGCAGCGACATGGCTTCATCATAGGTCCTGTTGAAGAACGCTGTCGGTCCGTTCACCGCCCGCCTCTCCCGGGCATCGGCCCGTGCTTAGCTACAACTGTAGAGGTTAACCGCAGAGCGGTGCAATGGCTCCCGGACCATCAGGGGAGTCGCCGGCTGCGCGGAAATTCCCACTTTCCGCGGCTCCTTTCGCGCGCCGTGCCGAACGGTGTCCCCCATGTTGGAGACCCTCTTGACGGTGTGGCGGGGCATTCCTACCTCATCAATCACGGCGGGACGCCCTGATGGGGTTCTGGCCGTACACCAGGGGCCGGCCGGATGCCGGCGGCCCCGCGACGACGTATCGCTCAAGGAGGATACATATGCGTAGCTATGACCTGTCGCCCCTGTTCCGTTCCACCGTCGGCTTCGACCGCATGACCCGCCTGCTCGAGGCGGCGCTGAACGCCGATGAGGCCGGAACCAGCTATCCCCCGTACAATATCGAGAAGCTGGGCGACGACCAGTACCGGATCACCATGGCCGTGGCGGGCTTCCGCCAGGAGGACCTGGAGATCACGGCTCACCCCAACCTGCTGGTGATCCAGGGCAAGTCCGCCGATAAGGAAGGCGGCACCTTCCTGCACCGCGGCATCGCCGGCCGGGCCTTTGAGCGCCGCTTCCAGCTTGCCGACCATATCCGCGTGGTGAATGCCGCGCTGGAGAACGGTCTGCTGCATGTCGAACTGGTGCGCGAGGTGCCGGAGACGCTGAAGCCCCGGACCATCCAGATCCAGCCGGCTGCGGCCGCCAAGGCGATCGAGGCCAATACCGGCGTCGAGCAGAAGGCTGCGGCCTGATGCCAGCAGGGTGCTGCGTCACGCGACGGCGCAGCACCGGCTTTACCGGGCCGGCGGGTCCGTCTCTGGAACCCCGGCCCACCTGACTGAGTATGTTGAAGTCTCCCCCATGGAATGGGGTCCGGAACGGGCCCGAATTAAAAGGGCCGCGGTCGATGCCGCGGCCCCATTTTTTTGATTTGCCCCGCCCGTTCAACTCGTACTTACGGGCGTAACGGTATGCAACGGGTGCACGTCAGTCAAGCCGTATTAACAAGGTGTTGATGATTGCCGCCGTCATCATGCCCCAACCGTCTCCTCCTCGGGAGTCAAGCGACGGCGCAGGGTGTCGCGGGCGCGGGACACGCGGGACATGACGGTGCCGGGCGGCACATCGACGACACGCGCGACCTCTTCATATTTCAGGCCGGCGATGGCGACCAGCAGCACCACCCGACGCTGATCCTTGGGCAGGGCGGCCAGCCCGCGCACCACATCCCGCAGCAGGACCCGGTCGTCCTGGGTGGAAGGGTATCCCAGCTTGTGCTTGAGGCTGTCCACGTCGACAGGGTCGGGACGCGCCACGCGCCGCCGCACCTCGTTGGCATGGACATTGTGCATGATGGTCAGAAGCCAGGACCGCAGATTCGTTCCCGGCTCGAACAGGTCCCGCCGGGACAGCGCCCGTACCAGGCTGTCCTGCACCAGATCGTCGGCCTCATCCATTCGATCGCGCACCAGCCGAAGCGCATATCGCCTGAGTGGTCCGATGTGTTCCGTGATCTCCCCGCCGAACCCGGCCACGCGTAACCCCCCGTCATTCCGTTTTCGAAACAACGCACGGATTGCCTCTTGGTTGCCTGCGGGAATGGCAAAAGCGCAGGAGGCGCAACACCCATAGGGATAGGGCGGACTCCCTTTCGCGCGCCGGACTCTGCGGTCGGCGGGTCTATCCATACGTGGATATGACAAGGCATGCCGGGAGCCGGAAAACACAGCATGAAGCAAATTTCAGACGGCTGTTCCGTGATGTCCTGTCGCGCGTTATCGAGTTCCCTTGTCGGTTGGGAGCGTGGCCATGAACCGTGGCCTTTCGGTCTATATGAACATCCTCCGCGGTCTGGCCGCGGTTGCCGTCGTCCTGTCCCATGTCGATTATCGGGGGATCGGCGGTCATGCCTTCGAATGGTTCCGGACGTCGGGTCTGGGGCATCAGGCGGTGATGGTGTTCTTCGTCCTGTCCGGCTACGTCATCGCGCATTCCGCCGAACGGACCCGGACCTTCTACGAATATGCGACGGCGCGCATCGCCCGGATGTACTCGGTGGTCATCCCGGTGATCCTGATCACCCCGCTGCTGTATCTGATCGGCCGCGCCATCGACCTGGGCGCATATGCCCAGACGCCGGGCTTCTACAGCGCGCCGCATTTCGTGACCGCCCTGCACACGCTGTTCTTCACGTCCGAATTCGGCTTCGACAGCTACCGCTACTTCGGCAATATCCCGCTCTGGTCGCTGAGCTACGAGGTCGCCTACTACGCCCTGTTCGGCCTCGCCTTCTATCTGCGGGGCTATGTCAGACTGATCGGTCTGGCGGTGCTGTCGCTGGCCATCGGCCCGAAGATTCTGCTCCTGATGCCGATCTGGCTGCTCGGCGTGCTGCTCTACCGCTATCGGGACAGGCTCGTGGTGAGCCGGGTCGTGGGGGCGGCCCTGGTGGCGGCCAGCTTCGTCCTTTACGCCGTCTATGCGCTGATCCACACGCCCGTGGACGAGGCCGGATTCCGCTTCTGGCAGGCGGCCGGCATCAACCCCCACGGAACGCTGGGCTGGAGCAAGTACTTCCTGACCGACTATCTGCTTGGCATCATCGTCGCCTTGAACATCATCGGCGCGCAGAGTTGCTTGAGCGGCGGGTTCGCCTGGCCGGCCCGCATCTGCTCCGTCTCAGACTGGCTGGCGGACCGGAGCTTCTCGCTCTACGTCTTCCATGTGCCGTTCCTGTATCTGTGCGCGGCGATGCTGGGCGCCTACCGGGCGACGCCCATGGGCGGGGCGATCATGCTGGGAGTCAGCATGGTCGCCTGCTTCGCCCTTGCGCCCGTCACCGACCTGCGGAAGCGGGAATGGCTGGCGCTGGTCCGGTCCCTGACCTCGCCGCTCCAAAGCCGTGCCGGCATGTCCGCCGGGTGACGGATGCCGGCTGGCCTAACCGGCTGGCCGCTCCTTGGCGTAGCCCAGGCTGCGCAGGGCCTGCCCGATCTCATCCAGGATGGCGGGATCGTCGATGGTGGCGGGCATTTTCCAGCTTTCCGCATCGGCGATCTTCTGCATGGTGCTGCGCAGGATCTTGCCCGACCGGGTCTTGGGCAGCCGGTCCACCACCACGGCCTGCTTGAAGGCGGCAACAGGTCCGATCTCGTCGCGGACCAGCTTCACCACCTCCTTCACGATCTGCTCATGCGGCTTCTCCACCCCGGCCTTCAACACCAGGAATCCCAGCGGCACCTGTCCCTTCAGCTCATCCGCGACGCCGACCACGGCGCATTCAGCCACGTCCGGATGGCTGGCCAGCACCTCCTCCATCCCGCCGGTGGACAGGCGGTGGCCGGCGACGTTGATGATGTCGTCGGTCCGGGCCATGACATAGACATAGCCGTCATCGTCGATGAAGCCGGCGTCGGCCGAGTTGTAGTAGCCGGGAAACTCCGACAGGTAGCTCTTCCGGTACCGCTCCTCCGCGTTCCACAAAGTGGGCAGGGCACCCGGCGGCATCGGCAGCTTGCAGACGATGGAGCCGATGTCCCCCCGCTTCATCTCATGCCCGTCCGCGCCCAGGACGCGGACATCCCAGCCCGGCAGCGGCTTGCAGGTGGAGCCGTACTTGACCGGGAACAGCTCCAGCCCCAGCGGATTGCCGGTGATGGGCCAGCCGGTCTCCGTCTGCCACCAGTGATCGATGACGGGCACCTTCAGGTTCTGCTCCGCCCATTTCACCGTGTCGGGGTCCGACCGTTCGCCGGCCAGGAACAGGGCGCGGAACTTGGAGAGGTCGTAGTTCTTCAGCAGTTCCGCCCGCGGATCGTCGCGCTTGATGGCGCGGAAGGCGGTGGGGGCGGTGAAGAAGGTGCAGACGCCATGCTCCTGGATCACTCGCCAGAAGGCGCCGGCATCGGGCGTACCCACCGGCTTGCCCTCATACAGGACGGTGGTGCAGCCCTGGAGCAAGGGGGCGTAGACGATGTAGCTGTGACCCACCACCCAGCCCACGTCGCTGGCGGCCCAGAACACCTCTCCCGGCTTGACGCCGTAGAAATGCTCCATCGACCATTTCAGCGCCACGGCATGGCCGCCATTGTCGCGCACGACGCCCTTGGGCTGCCCCGTCGTGCCGGAGGTGTAGAGGATATAGAGCGGGTCCGTAGCCTGGACCGGCACGCATTCCGCCGGCTCCGCCTTCGCCATCTCCTCATCCCAGTCCAGGTCCCGGCCGGGGGTGAGGGCGGCCTCCGCCTGCGGGCGCTTCAGGACGATGCAGCGCTCCGGCTTGTGGGCGGCCTGCTGGATCGCCTGGTCCAGCATCGGCTTGTAGACCACCACGCGCCCCGGCTCGATCCCGCAGGAGGCGGAGACGATGACCTTGGGCTTCGAATCATTAATGCGGGTCGCCAGCTCGTGCGGGGCGAAGCCGCCGAACACCACGGAATGGACGGCGCCGATGCGGGCGCAGGCCAGCATGGCCACCACCGCCTCCGGCACCATGGGCATGTAGAGGATGACGCGGTCGCCCTTCTCCACCCCCTGCGCCCGCAGCACGCCGGCGAAGCGGGCGGTCTGGTCCTGGAGTTCGGCGAAGCTGACGCTGCGCTTCGAGCCGGTGAGGGGGCTGTCATAGATGATGGCGGCCTGATCGGCACGGCCCTCTGCCACATGCCGGTCGACGGCGTTGTGGCAGGTGTTCATCTCCCCGCCCACGAACCAGCGATAGAGGGGGGCGTTCGACTCGTCCAGCACCTTGTCCCAGCGCCGGCTCCACTCGATCTGCTCCGCGGCTTCGGCCCAGAACCCCTCCGGGTCCTCCAGCGACCGGCGGTGCATCTCCTCATAGCGGCCCGTCATGGCGCGAATCCTCCTGCCCTTATTGTTGCTTTCTTTCCCGGAACTTACTGCCCGAAGTAAGGTCCATCCCGCTTGCATCTGCAACAGCGAAAAAATCGATCCTACCGATGCGGCTCCTGCGGCAAACCGACCCGTATGGGCAGGCGCCGCGATCCCGCTTCCCCTGATAGGGATGGCGGGGCGAGCCCGCATTGATATCGCTCAACCGGCCGCCGCCTGGACCATGCCGCCGGCGGACGGTATCGTCCTCATCCAGCCGAGACGGGTGCCATAGCATGTCCACATCAACCGCGAGCCTGGAAGGTTCATCGCCGGCTTGGCCGGACGGGATCACCGTGACCCGCCTGCGCGTTGCCCGTCCCACCGACCGGCTGGAGGCGGTGGTCGCCTTCTATTGCGACGGGCTGGGGCTGCCCCGGCTGGGCGGGTTCCAGGACCATGACGGCTATGACGGGGTGTTCGTCGGCCTGCCCGGCTGGGAGACGCATCTGGAATTCACGCGGCACCGGGCCGGCAGCCCCTGTCCTGCCCCCAGCAGGGACAATCTGCTGGTCCTCTATGTGGACTGCCGGGAGGAACTCGACCGCTGGACCGCCCGCATGGCGGCCCGCGGCCACGCGCCGGTGGAGCCGGAAAATCCCTACTGGAACGGCCGCGCCGTCACCTTCGAGGACCCGGACGGCTGGCGCGTGGCGATCTCGCTACGGCCGGGAACATGACAGGGCGGCGGGTGCCCTGTTGACGCGGCAGACATTGAATAGCAGGCGGATGAATGGGGCGGGGACACACACACGGCGACGCGCATGACCATCACCGACAGGGCCATGGTCACCATCATCATGGGACCGGGAACCAGGCCCGTCTGTTCTGGGCGCTGCTGCTGACCGGCGGGTTCATGGTGGCGGAGATTGTGGGCGGGCTGCTGTCCGGGTCGCTGGCCTTGCTGGCCGATGCTGGCCACATGGCGACGGACACGGCGGCGCTGGCCCTGTCCTGGTACGCCCTGCGGGCGGGCAGCCGGCCGCCGACGGAGGTTCATTCCTACGGCCAGCACCGCTTCCAGGTATTGGCGGCCTTCATCAACGGGGCGAGTCTGGTCGGTATTTCCGTCTGGATCGTGATCGAGGCCATCCAGCGCCTGGCTGAACCGGTGGAGGTGCTGGGCGGGACCATGCTGGCGGTGGCGGCGCTCGGCCTTGCGGTGAACATCGCCGCCTTCCTGATCCTGCATGGCGGCGGGCAGGAGAATCTGAACATCCGCGGGGCCACCCTGCATGTGCTGGGCGACCTGCTGGGATCGGTGGCGGCGCTGCTGGCGGCCGGGGTGATCCTGTGGACGGGCTGGACGCCTATCGATCCGATCTTGTCGGTGCTGGTTTCGCTGCTGATCCTGCGCAGCGCCTGGGTACTGCTGGGCCGGTCCTGGCATGTGCTGATGGAGGGGACGCCGGACGGGCTGGATCTGGCGGCGCTGAAACGCGACCTCACCGGGGCGGTGCCGGGCGTCACCGACATCCATCATGTCCATGCCTGGTCCCTGACGCCGGAGCGTCCGCTGGTGACAATGCACGCGAATATCGAGCCCGGTGCGGACCATGACGACGTGCTGCGCCAACTCCAGTCCCTGCTGAGGGAGCGGTTCGGCATCCGCCACGCCACCATCCAGGTGGAACGCGAGGGCTGTGCTGGGCCGAGCGGGTGTTGATCGGGCGATTTCTGGCCGAACGACTGCCGGCCGGGCCTACCGCCGCGTGCCGTCCGTCCGCATCCAGCGGTATCCGTAGCCGTTCAGGCTGATCGGCTTTTCCGGGTCCATCTTATCTTCCCCGTCATAGGACTGGTCGCAATACACGTCGTGCATACTGCCCACATCCTCGTCCAGCCCCTCCAGCCGCACCTTCTGCGGCTTCGGGGAGAAATTATGCAGCAGGACCATGCGGCCTTCCTGCCACTTCATCGTGTGGGCAAGCACCGCCTCCGTCCCGGCGTCCAGCACCGTCAGTTCGCCCCAGCCCAGCTCCGGCGATTCGCGCCGCACCCGTGACGCCGCCTCCACCCAGTTCAACAGGCTCTGCCGGTCCCGCCGCTGATGCTGGACATTGACCTTGTCAAAGCCGAAGGGGCCCTTGGAAATCACCGGCCGCACCAGCTTGTCGGCCGGGGCCGCGGAGAACCCGCCATTCTCCTCGGCACTCCACTGCATGGGCGTGCGGACGGGAAAGCGGTCGGGCAGGTTCTGGAGGTCGCCCATGCCGATCTCGTCCCCGTACCAGATGACGGGTGAGCCGGGCAGGGTGAAGAGCAGGGAGAAAACCAGCTCCAGCCGCTTGCGGTCATTGTCCAGCATGGACGCCAACCGCCGCCGGATGCCGCGACCGTAGAGGCGCATGCTCTCATCCGGGGCGAATGCGCGGAAGCACTCCTCCAGCTCCTCCGGTTCCAGCCGGCCCAGATCCAGCTCATCATGGTTGCGCAGGAAGTTCGCCCATTGGGCGCGGAGCGGCATGGAAGGCAGGGTGCGCATCACCTTGCGCAGCTCCGTCGCCTGATTCCGCGCCAGACACAGGAACAGGCGCTGGTTGACGATGAAGTTGAACATCAGGTTCATGCGGTCGCCTTCGCCCACATAATCGGGCACCTCGTCGGCGGTCACATTCGCCTCCGCCAGCAGTGCGGCGTCGCCGCGCCGCCAGGACATGAAGGCGCGCATGTCCTCCAGCCATTCGTAATGCCGCTGGAACCGGTACTCCTCCTTCAGGCTTTCGATCACGAAAGGGGCGGCATCCATCCGGAAGCCGGACACGCCCAGCTCGAGCCAGAACCCCATGATCTTCTGGATTTCCTCCCGCACGTCCGGATTGTCCGGGTTCAGGTCGGGCGAAAAGTCGTAGAAGCGGTGGAAATAATAGGCCTGCGCCTCCTCGTGCCAGGTCCAGGTAGTTTCCTGCTGGCCCGGGAAGACCATGCCTTCATGGGCGTTGTGGGGCTTCTCCTTGGACCAGAGATACCAGCTCCGCATGGGGCTGTTCTCGTCCTTCACCGCCTCCTGGAACCAGGGGTGGTCGATGCTGGTGTGGTTCACGACCAGGTCGATGATGACCCGGAGACCACGCTCCCGCGCCAACTGCATGAAGTTGACGAAGTCGCCCAGCGAGCCTAGGCGCGGGTCCACGCTGTAATAGTCGCTGATGTCGTAGCCATTGTCGCGGTTGGGCGTTTTGAAGAAGGGCAGCAGCCAGATGCAGGTGGCGCCCAGCCCGGCGATATAGTCCAGCCGGTCGGTCAGCCCCTTGAAGTCCCCGATTCCATCGCCGTTGCCGTCCATGAAGGTTTCGACGTCGACGCAGTAGAAGACGGCGTTCTTGTACCAGATGTTCTGCATGGGACGGACCGGCGTTGGACCTGGGGATAATCCGGATGCAACAGCCCGTTCCCTCGTTCTGTCCCGCCCATTCGGGCTGGTACACGCCTGACTGGGGCCTTTCTCCCCGGCCCGCCGCGTGCTAGACCGCGACGAAACCGATGTTTTCACAAGATTTCATGGGAAAGCGCCGATGACCAAGCTCGTGCTCCTCCGCCACGGCCAGAGCGAGTGGAACCTCGAAAATCTGTTCACCGGCTGGGTCGATGTCGACCTGACCCAGAAGGGCGTGGAAGAGGCGCGAGCGGCCGGGCAGCGGCTGGCGGCCGCGGGCTTCGACTTCGATGTCTGCCACACCTCCGTTCTGAAGCGCGCCATCAAGACGCTGAACCTCGCGCTGGAGAGCATGGACCGGCTCTGGCTGCCGGTGCAGAAGGACTGGCGGTTGAATGAGCGGCACTATGGCGGGCTCCAGGGGCTGAACAAGGCCCAGACGGCGGAGAAGCACGGCAAGGAGCAGGTGCATGTCTGGCGCCGCAGCTACGACATCCCGCCGCCGCCACTGGAAGAGGGGGATGAGCGGCTGCCGGACAACGATCCGCGTTACCAGGGCCTGCCGAAATCGGCCCTGCCGCGCACCGAAAGCCTGAAGGACTGCGTCGCCCGCGTGGTTCCCTACTGGAACGAGGCGGTCGCCCCGCAGGTGCGGGAGGGCAAGCGCGTCCTGATCGCCGCCCACGGCAACAGCCTGCGCGGTCTGGTCAAGTACCTCTCCGACATCTCCGACGAGGAGATCCCCGAATTCGAGATCCCCACCGGACAGCCGCTGGTCTATGAGCTGGACAAGGATTTGAAGCCGGTCGAGCGCTATTTCCTCTGAGGCGCTGATGAATGCGGGGCGGAAGCATGGCCCCGCATCCACGCATCTCCGTCATCCGGGCGTAGCTTTAGCTGATGCCGCAGGCGGCTAAGCCGGGAGTTCCAAGAGCGGTGTGGGTGGCCCTGGGTCCCGGCTTTCGCCGGGATGACGGCTGTAGTCAATAGCTGGAAGAGTTGCCCGCCCCAGCCCCGTGGCCCAACTCCGCCAGAACGGCATCCAGCAGGCCGGACGCGCCGAAGCGGAAGGTCTGCGGCGTGACCCAGCCCGGCCCGCAGATTTCATCCGCCAGCGCCAGATACTCCCCGGCCCCCTGTACGTCGCGGATGCCGCCGGACGCCTTGAAGCCGACATTGCGGCCCTGTCCGGCTGCGTCGCGGCAGGCCTCCAGCAGGATGCGGGCGGCCCCCGGCGTAGCGCCCACCGGGACCTTGCCGGTACTGGTCTTCAGGAAGTCGGCCCCGCCTTCGACCGCGATGCGGGCGGCCTTGGCGATCAAGGCGGGCTTGGCCAGCGATCCCGTCTCCAGGATCACCTTCAGGGTAGCGCCATTGCAGGCCGCGCGCACCGCGGCCATCTGCTCCGCCGCCTTCACCCCCTGCAGGGTGATCACATCGGCATAGTTCAGCACGTAATCGATCTCGTCCGCCCCGTCATCCAGGGCCTCCGCGATCTGGCGCAGCACCTTCTCGGTAGGGAAGCTGCCGCCGGGGAAGTTCACCACCGTGGCGACCCTGACATTGGTATCGCGCAGGTTCGATTTGGCGATGGCGACGAACAGCGGCCAGATGCACACGGCCGCCACGGGCGCCGCCGGCGTCACCGCCCGCTCGCACAGCCGCGCCACGGCATCGGCATCGTCCGAATCGTTCAGGCTGGTCAGGTCGATCAGCGGCAGCGCGCGGGCGGCCACGGTGGAGTCGCTCGTCATGGGCAAGGCCCTCGTTTCGTGATCTTCAACGCCCTCGCCCTTCGGCAAGCTCAGGGTGAGGGCTTGTCCGCGCCGCGCTCTGGGGAGGGGCTGACCTCAGAATCCCAGATTATCCGGTCCGAAGCTGTCGGGCAGGATTTCGTTCAGCGTGTAACTCTTGCGCCAGCCGCCGGCATCGAAGACGTGGATTCTCGTTTCGGGCGTGGAGAATTCGCGGATGCGCTGGCGGCAGCCGCCGCAGGGCGTGCACAACGTGCCTGTGCCTTCCTCCCCGCCGACCACCGCGATCTCCACGATGCGCTTGGCGCCGGACATGATCATCCCGCCGATGGCGGTGGATTCCGCGCACTGGCCCTGGGGATAGGATGCGTTCTCGATGTTGCAGCCGGCATGGATCGTTCCGTCCTCGGAACGGATCGCGGCCCCGACCTTGAAGCGGGAATAGGGCACATGGGCGAAGCCGCGGGCCCGCCGCGCCGCCTCGAACAGGTCCTGGGGAATGTCGCTCATCAACCAAGGCTCCATCATCTGTCTCCGCGGAGCATAGTGATGGCGGCGGCGTCCCGCCAGTGCGCGCGCACCTTCCGGCCGCATCGCTGTTAAGGAGCGGATGGTCCGGAATGGCCGGACCGAAGGGGAGAGGAAAGCATGGGCATTCTGGGACGTTTCATGGGCCATGCCAGCTGCGTCGATCTGGAGAAGCTGGAACAGGAATTCTCCCAGATTCTGGTGGAGGGGGAGGCGATCTCCGGTGCTTACAAGCTGGTGCGCGATCTGCTGGTGCTGACCAACCGTCGGCTGATCCTGGTGGACAAGCAGGGCATGACCGGCCGCAAGACCGCCTATGTCAGCATCCCCTATGGCAGTGTCTCCCAATTCTCCATCGAGACGGCAGGCAGCTTCGACATGGATGCGGAGCTGTCGATCTGGGTTCGCGGTCGCTCCGAACCGATCAAGCAGGATTTCGGCCGCGGCAGCTCGATCCACGAGGTGCACCGCATCCTGGCCGGCCATGTGCTGAAATAAGGCCGCTCAAGCCCCCACGGGTGCCAGGATCTTGCCTTCCACCTTGGTGCTCAGCACCAGCACGGAATGGGTGGCGCCCAGCGGGGCCAGGGCCGTGATGACCCTGTCCAGGTGCTGCACATTGGCGGCGGCGATCTTCAGCAGATAGCTGTCCTCCCCCGTCACCTCGTGGCACTCCAGCACTTCGGCCGTGTCGGCGGCGAAACGCTCAATGGCGGAGTCCTGCCCGGGAAAGGCGCGGATGCGCACGAAGGCCGCCAGTTTCCAGCCCATCGCAGACCGGTTGACCTGTGCCCGGTAGCCCTGTATCAGCCCAGCCACCTCCATGCGCCGCAGGCGCTCGGCCACGGCGGGGGCGGTCAGCCCGACCTTGCGGCCAAGCTCGGCGTAGGGTTGTCGGGCGTCCTCCTGCAATTCCGCCAGGAGACGGCGTCCGACCTCATCCAACAGGTCCGGGTCCATTGCGTGTTTCGCTCCCATACGGGCGATCCTAGCCGGACCGGGCCGTTTCCGCCATGCCGCGCACTGTCTCCGCCGGCGCCATCGGGGAAGCAAAGGACGGAGCGTTGCGCGTGCTGGAAGAGCTGGGCATCATTTTCCGCGGCATCATCCTGGGCGTTGCCATCGCCGCCCCGGTCGGCCCCATCGGCCTGCTCTGCATCCGCCGGACGGTGGAGCGCGGCCTGGCCGTGGGGCTGGCTACCGGTTTCGGGGCAGCCGCGGCCGATACGATGTTCAGCGCCGTCGCCGCCTTCGGCATCGGCGCTATCCTGGACGCCATCACCGGCCACGAGACGCAGCTCCGCATTGTCGGCGGGCTGTTCCTGATCGTGGTCGCGATCCACAGCTTCCTGCGGGAACCGAAGGAGCCGGCGCGCCAGCAGGTGCGGAACCTGCCCCGCGCCCTGGTCAGCGGATTCGCCCTGACGGTCAGCAATCCCGTTACCATCCTGGGCATCACCGCCATCGTGGTCGGCTTCGGCGGGGAGCTGGAAGGTGTTCAGCGCTGGACCCTGTTGGGCGGCATCTTCCTGGGCTCGCTGGCCTGGTGGTGCATCCTGTGCGGCGGCGTCGCCCTGATCCGCGACCGCATGAACCCGCGCACGGTCCACTGGATCAACATCGGAACCGGTGTCTTCCTGGTGCTCCTGGCCGTCTGGGCGCTGGGCGGGGTGTGGTGGAACTGGGTAGCAGGCTGAGTCCAAACAAAAAGCCCCGGACACGCGGGGCATCCGGGGCTTCATCCGCCCTTCGGGGGCGGGGGACGTCAGGCCGCTCAGGACAGCGCGTTCTCCGCGTCCAGCACCGTGGCGACGGCGTGGATGACGGCGGCGATGCGCACGGCGTCCTGGATGTTCTCGGTGGTCATGCCCTTGGACTGCACCTCGCGCTCATGCGCCTCGATGCACATGCCGCAGCCGTTGACGGCGCTGGCGGCAAGGGACCACAGCTCGAAATCAACCTTGTCGACGCCGGGGTTGCCGATGATGTTCATGCGCAGGCGGGCCGGCATCTTCTTGAACTCGGCGATGCCGGACAGGTGCACCGTGCGGTAATAGACATTGTTCATGCCCATGATGGCGCCGGCGGCCTTGGCGGCGTTCAGCGTGGCCTCGTCCACATGCTGGGCGGCTTCCGCCACGATGGCGCGGGTGACGTCGTCCTGGCGCGCGGCATAGGCAGCAGCCACGGCGGAGCCCCAGGCCTGGTGCGGCTTCAGCGAGGAGGTCGTCAGGACCGAGCCGATGTTCAGGCGCAGATCCTTGGCATATTCGGGAAGGCGGGCCTTCAGCGCGTCGATCGACATGGGTGGGTCACTCCGTTCGCGGGATTGTTCGGTTCTTGCAAGGAAAAGGCGGGCGGCGTCGGGGGAACGCCGCCCGCCCTGGTCAAGATCGCCCGATGGGTTGGGGGATCAGGCGACCTTGAGGACGTCCTCGCCCTTCTGCCAGTTGCAGGGGCAGAGCTCGTCGGTCTGCAGCGCGTCGAGGGTGCGCAGCACCTCGTTCACGTTGCGGCCGACGGACAGGTCGTGCACGGAGGCGAAGCGGATGATGCCGTCCGGATCGACGATGAAGGTGGCGCGCAGGGCGACGCCCTCCTGCTTGTCCAGGATGCCCAGCTCGGTGGACAGCTCGCGCTTGATGTCGGCGAGCATCGGGAACGGCAGGTCCTTCAGGTCGGCATGGTTCTGGCGCCAAGCCAGGTGCACGAACTCGCTGTCGGTGGAGGCGCCGAGCACCTGGGCGTCACGGTCGGCGAACTCGGTGTTTAGCTTGCCGAAGGCGGCGATCTCGGTCGGGCAGACGAAGGTGAAGTCCTTCGGCCAGAAGAACACGACCGTCCACTTGCCCTTGTAGGTCTCGTTGTTGATCTGCGTGAAGGCGGTCTTCGGGTCGGTGGAAACGACGGCCTTCAGATCGAAAGCGGGAAACTTGTCGCCAACGGTCAGCATCTTTAAAAGCTCCCTTTAGAATGGTTGGGGTGGCCATGCATGGCTACCGCCTTGCACAAAATCATGCTGCAAGGCAGCAATTCAAGAACGGTTCTAGAAATCGCGGGAGGGGATCGGATTTGCCAATCGTTTGTTCCGCTTGCGGTGATAGGGAAATCCGATGACGGTTAATGCCACCCTGCGCCAGTTCCGCTATCTGGTGGCGCTTGCGGACACGCTGAACTTCTCCCGCGCAGCCGCCGCCTGCCATGTCAGCCAGCCCAGCCTGTCGGCCCAGATCCAGCAGTTGGAAACCGCCCTGGGCGCCAGTCTGGTGGAGCGGACCAAGCACCGCGTCCTCCTGACGCGGGCAGGGGAGGAGGCGGTGCGTCGTGCGCGCGATATCCTGGCGCGGGTGGAGGATCTGGGGCGCGCCATGCAGGCGGTCGGCTCGCCCCTGGCCGGCCCCCTGCGGCTGGGGGTGATTCCGACCTGCGGCCCCTATTTCCTGCCGCGCGTGCTGCCCAGCCTGCGGGAGGCCTATCCGGAGCTGAAGCTCTATCTGCGGGAGGATTTCACTGAGCGGCTGCTGGACCGGCTGCGGGGGGGCGAGCTGGATGCGGCGCTGCTGGCGCTCCCCTTGCCCGAATCGGGGCTGGATTGTGAACCGATCTTCCGCGAGCCCTTCCTGCTGGCGGTCCCGCCTGGCCACCGGCTGGCGGCCAAGCAGCAGATCCTGGAAAGCGAGCTGACCGGACAGCCCCTGTTGCTGCTGGAAGACGGCCACTGTTTCCGGGAGCAGGCGCTGGAGGTCTGCCGCCTGTCCGGGGCGCGGGAGGATCAGGGATTCGCCGCCACCTCGCTCGCCACGCTCGCGGAGATGGTGGCGGGTCGGTTGGGCCTGACGCTGTTGCCCGCCCTTGCGGCCCCCGTGCTGGCGGCCAACGGACAGATCAAGGTCCGTCCCCTGGTCGATCCGGTCCCGTCCCGCACCATGGCCCTGGTCTGGCGGCGCGGCGCCCCGCACGAACCCGATCTGCGCCAGCTCGCCGGCCTGCTGCGGGATCATCTGCCCGACGGCGTGGCGGCGGCGCGCTAAGGCGGCATTAACCATGAAGGGCGTTATCTGCCGGCCTTCCCACTCCAGGACCCGCCGTGCAGCAGCCCGAAGACCTGCCCGCCCTCACCGCGCTCCGGGGCTTCGCGGCCCTGGCGGTGGCGGTCCATCATTTCTACGCCGCCCTACAGCTTGACCCGCCGACTGCGTTGATCCCGAACGGCTGGCTCTGGGTCGATCTGTTCTTCGCGCTGAGCGGTTTCGTGATGATGCATGTCTATGGCGCGGCCTTCGCGGGCGGCGCAACGGCGGCGGGATACGGCGCGTTTCTGAAGGCTAGGCTGGCCCGCATCTATCCCCTGCACCTCTTCACCATCGGCC
The DNA here is from genome assembly GCF_003568845.1 of Indioceanicola profundi. NCBI lineage: Bacteria > Pseudomonadati > Pseudomonadota > Alphaproteobacteria > Rhodospirillales > Azospirillaceae > Indioceanicola > Indioceanicola profundi. Next base: position 206,233 of record NZ_CP030126.1, read on the forward strand.
TTGTCCTGCTGCTGGAAGGCGTGATGCTGGCGCTACGCCTGGCGGCCGGCGATGCGCCGGTGCCCTGGTTCGTGGAGAAGGGCTATCTGAACGAAGCCAGCGATGGCGTGAGCCTGCTTGGCAATCTGCTGCTGGTGCAGGCCTGGGGCATCTTTCCCGACCTGACCTGGAACCAGGTCGCCTGGTCGATCAGCGCGGAGTTCCTGGCCTATCTTCTCTTCCCGCCGCTGTGCCTGGCGCTGGGCTTGCTGGGCCGGGCGGGACGGATCGGGACGGGCCTGATCCTGGCCGTGGCCGCCTGTTTGTTCATGGGATGGGCTGATGGACGGCTGGACCTGACCTGGCAGGCGGGGGCCGTGCGCTGCCTGCTCGACTTCGGGGGCGGGGCGGGGCTGTACAGCGTGCTGGCGCTGGCCCGTGGCCGGCTGCGCTGGCTGGGCTCGGAGGCGGCCTGCGTGGCGATCACCGCCGCTGTCCTATGGCTGCTGCACAGTGATGCGCCGGTCTGGGCCGTGCTGGCCGGGTTCTTCGCCCTGGTGCCCGCCGCCGCCGCGAACAGGGGCCGGTTCGCCGCCCTGCTTGCCACGCCGGGACCGCAGGCGCTGGGGCGCTGGTCATATTCGGTCTATCTGCTGCACATTCTGGTGATGCTGGCGGTCCTGTCGGCGTTGCAGGTCGCCGCGGGCGTCCATAGCTGGGATGAGTTGGGGCGGCTGCCCTGGGGGCACGCCGTCCCGCTGCTGATCCTGTCCGTGACCCTGCCGTTGGCGGCGCTCACCTACCGGATGGTGGAGGTGCCGGGGCGGCGGCTGATCCGGGGGCTGGCGCTTCCGCGACTCCGCCGGGCGAACGGCGTGGCCGCGGAATAGGCCCGCGCTAATAGTCCCACTCGAACTGGACGCCGACCTGGCTCGTACGGCCGACCTCGCCGCGAAGCTGGATGTTCTGGTTGATGTCGTATTCCACCGTAGCTTCGCTCTGGCCGGTGCTCAGATCCTGCTCGACGCCGAGATAGATCTTGTCGCCGATATACCGGCCCGCCGCCACCGTCCCCAGCCCCTCGCCGGTCTCGCTTCCCCGGAACTCCAGCCGGTCCACGCCGAGGCCGCGCCTGACCGTGTCCAGCACGCCGGGGCCGCTGCCCAGCACGCCCGTCAACTGTGCCGCCCCCTGCGCCAGCTGCAAGGCCTCTAGGGCGGAGAGCTGGCCGATGCCGCGGTTGAACAGCAGCTGCGACAACACCTCGTCCTCCGGCACCGGCGGGTCCGAGGTCAGCGTGACCTGCGGCTTCTCCGGCGTGCCGGTCACGGCGATGATGGCCGTCAGGTCGTCGCGGGTGGTCTGCGCCTCGATATCCAACTGCGGCACCAGGGCGCTGCCGCCGGGGAAGGTGATGACGCCGCGGGTCAGGTTCAGGGTCTGCCCCAGGATGGACAGTTCACCTTTCACCAGGGTCACGGCGCCGACGACCTCCGGAGCGGAGGCGGTGCCGGTGATGTCCAGATCCGCCTTGAACTCGGCATCGAGGCCGCGCCCCTGGACATAGATCTCGTTCGGCGCGTCGACGTCGATCTTCAGGAAGATATCCAGCGTCTCCTCCCCGCCGGAGAGGGAGACGGTCTGCGGAGCCGCCCCGTCTTCCGCCGGCCCGGTCTGCGACGGCGCGCCGTCAGCCTGACGGGTTGGACGCCTGCCGGGGATCGGCGGAGGCGCGGCGGTCGCCTGGGGATCGTTCACCTCCACCACATCCAGGTCCACCACATCTGGCGGCAGGGTATCGGGCAGGGTCACATAGGCTTGGCGGATACCGATGTTCCCGGCCAGCAGCGCCTCGTCGAAGCTGCCGGTCAGAGACAGCTTGGCATCCGCGTCGGCGGTGATCCGATCGGTCTGGGCCACACGGGCACGATCCGCCGTCACCGTCACGTCGATCTGCCGGTCGCCGAAGGCCGGGTCGAAGCGGATGGCGCCGTCCGCGGTCAGGGTGCCGCCGTTCGGCGTACGGCCCTGGAAGGTGCGGATGGTCAGCCCGTCGGGATCGCCGTCCAGCAGCGCGGTGATGTCCTGGATGGTGGTGCCGTATTCCTGGTTTTCGTAGCGGCCGTTCTCCACCCGCACTGTCCCGGCCAGCCGCGTGTCGGCCATGGTGCCTTCCAGGTTGAGGTCGACCCGCATCAGGCCGGCGACCCGGTCGCCCGTAGCGGCCAGCACGTCGTTCAGAAGCGAGAGGTCCAGCTGCCCGTCCAGCTCCGCCCGGACCGGCCGGTCCTGCGGAATCTCGAACGCCAGGGGACCGCCGGCCAGGATCAGCGGCAGGCCGCCCCGCCCTGTGAGATCGACATTCTCTCCGCCCTGGGTGGTCAGGGTGACGTCCAGCCGTCCGCCGCGCCATTCCCCCTTCACATCCGCGTCCAGGGACGCGGTCTGTATCCGGTCGGGGGCAGTACGGAAATCCTGGATGGACAGGCCGAACCCGCCCACCGGCTCGGCCACGGTGCCGGACAGGCTGGCCTGCCCGTTCAGCTCGCCGCCCAGCTCAAGCGTCGGATCGACTAGCCGCGCCAGGGCCAGCGGCACCTGCCGTATGCGGAGGTCGGCCGCCAGCTTCTGACCGGTCAGATCGGCATCGACGGCGATGCTGGCCTGACCACTGGTGATTTCCAGCTCCTGGACCGCAAAGCCCTCGCCGGCGACGGTCAGCTCCGCCGGGCGGGCGATGCGGAAATTCTCGCCGTCATAGCTGCCGGTCAGGCTGGCGAGCCGAAGGCGGGTCCGCTGTTCCTCCAGCATCACCGTGCCCGCGGTATTCAGCTCCATCGGTCCGCCGGCCTGACCGATCAGGTCCAGGGCGACCTGCATCTCCTGCAGGGGCCCGTCCGCGGTGGCGGCGACCCGGTCAATGCGCGCTCCCGCGGCCTCGATGCCCTGGCCGTTCAGCTCCGCCTCGACCGCGGCCCCGTCCGGCTGGGCTGCATAGCTGCCGTTCAGGGTCAGGCGCTGTGCACGCTGCACCCCGTCGGGAAGGAGGCGGGCCAGATCGGTCAATTCCGCCGTCACCTGTGCCCGCTGGCGGCCATCGGGCGCGGTCAGCGAAATCTCCGCATTGCCGCTGCCGGTCAGCCGCTCCCCGGCAAGCGCGCCCAGCGTCGCCAGTTCCGGCAGGTCCGCATTGAGGTCGCCCGTTGCAGTGCCGGCCGCAAGATCGGCCGTCAACTCGCCGCGGACGGCATTCGCGCCGGCCTGTAACGCCAGCTCCGGCAGGCGCAGGGTCTGTTCCTGCATGTCGAAGCGGGTGGTCAGCTCCAGTGGCTGTTCATTCACGGTGCTCGTCAGGGCCAGCCGGCCCCGGGGGGCGGCCGGCAGGCCTTCCGCCGCCACTTCCGCCACCGCCTCCGGATAGCGGTTGCCCTGGAGAAGCAGGTCGCGGGCGCGAAGCGTGCCGTTGACGCTGAACCCGTCCAATGGGCCCTCCGCCCGCGCCTGCAAGGTGACTGCGCCCAGCATCGGGCTGCCCAGCGCCTGCCCGAGGGCGGTCAGGTCGGGCACTTCGGCCGCCAGCTCCGCCGTCAGCCGCTGGTCGGGCGACAGGGTCGCCTGGCCGGTGATGGTCGCCCGCTCCCCCGCGATGCGGAAACTCGGCACGCGGACCGCTTCGCCCACAGCCGCCGTGGCGGCCAGCTCCGTCTCCGGCGACAGCAGCGCGTCGGCGGCGGGGATGCCGGTGGACAGGTCGCGGGCACGGCCGTTCAATTCGGCATTCAGCACGCCGTCGTCGCCGCGGGCGACGTCCAGGTCCAGCCCCAGCGCGCCGGACAGGTCCTGTCCCGCGATGGGGGAAAAAGCGGCGAGGTTACCCGCTTCCAGATTCAGCCGGGCCTGCAGGGTCTCGCCCCAGCCGGCGGCGCGGCCCTGGCCGTTCATGTCCAGCACGGAGGAGTCCAGGGCCAGGCGGGAGATTTCCACCACGCCCCCCTCCGTCGCGACCTCGCCCACAATATCCAACTGGGCGCGAGGACCCAGCAGCTGCGTCAGGGCGGGATCGGGGGCGGTGGGGCCCTCCACCACGGCGCTGGCGTTCAGGCCGAAGCGGCCATAGCCGTCTTCCGGCGTTCCCAGCGCGGGATCGGTCACGGCGGTCAGGGTCAGGCGGTCGGCGGCCCAACCGGTGAAGGACGGTTCGATGACGCTCGCCGTCGCCGTTACCGCCGGCGCATCGACCGGACCCACGGCCTTGCCGGAAACCTGCACGGTCTGGAACGCGGCCTCGGGCGGAAGCAGCCTGCGGATCGGACCATCCCCGGTAACTGCGCCGTAATAGCCGAAATTCAGAGTCTGCTCGTCCAGCCGGTAGACGCCCTGGCCGGCGATGCTGCCGGCCGCCGCACGCAGGGAAATGCCGTCCAGGCTCAGCCGCTCTCCGGGGATGACGAAGCCGCCGGCGCCCAGATTCAGGTCCGGCCCCACCAGCTCCGCATATTCCGCCGGAAGCAGGGCCGCGATGTCGGCGGTCAGGTCCAGGCCGAAGGCAAAGACGTTGCCAGCCGGACGAATGCGCGCCTCCGCCGCGGCGCTGGCCACGTCGCCGGCCCGGGCGGACAGGTTTCCTGTCCAGTCGGTGAGGGGGCCGTCGCCGGTCAGGGTGATCTCCACCGGCGGCCGGCCCGGAATGTCCAACAGCCCCGCGATGACCCCGCCTTCCGGCTCCTGCGCCTTCAGATCGACGGTCAGGCGCTGGTCCGGCACATAGGTCGCGTCAAGCACCATGCTGCCGGGTTGGTCGTCGATGCGGTTCACCACCAGTTCGGCGCTGCCGCCCAGCTCGCCCCGCGGCAGCCGGGCGCTGCCCTCCGCCGTCAGCACGGCCGTCTGGCCGTTCAGCAGGGCTTCCCCCAGCTCGACCCGGTCCAGATCCAGCCGATCCACCACGACGTCGACGGGCAGCTCGAAGGGGCCGGTCTCTTCCTGCGGCTCATCCTGGGTTTCCGGCAGACGCTCCAGCGCTACGCGGCCGGCCCCGGCCAGTTCGACGCGGAAGGTGCGGGAGAGCAGCGAAGTCGGCGCCCAGTCCAGGCGCAGACCCTCCACGGTCAGCCAGATGCCCTTTTCGTCGGCCATGGTCAGGCGCCCCAGCCGCAGATCGTAGACATTGCCCTCGGCGCCGTCGATCTCCAGGCCCGGCACGAAGCTCTGGGCCTGGGACAGCGCGAAATCGCGGCCGGACCCGGTGGCAAGCCACGCCAGCGCGCCGCCGACGATCAGGATCAGCAGGCCCAGCAGGCCGGCCAGGATGAGCAGAGGCCACTTCAGGGCGGGATTCATCGTCATCTCCGGCCCTCAGAACGCTTGGCCCAGCGATATGTAAAGCTGCCAGTCGCTGTCGCGCTGACGCTTGTTCAGGGGGAAGGCGACGTCCAGCCGCAACGGCCCGATCCCGGTATAATAGCGCACGCCCAACCCGGCGCCCCAGCGCAGCTCCTCGTCGAAATCCGGATATTCGGAAATGAAGACATTGCCGCCGTCGATGAAGGGAACCAGCCCGATGCTCTCGGTCACCTTGAAGCGGACCTCCGCGCCGACCTCGATCAGGGAGCGTCCGCCCAGCGGCTCACCGTCGATGCCGATCGGCCCGACCTCCTGGTAGCCATAGCCGCGGACGGAACCGCCGCCGCCGGCGTAGAAGCGCTTGTCGGCAGGGATGTCCAGCAGGCCGCCGACGCCGACGATGCTGCCCAGCACGGCCCGGCCCGCCGCGACCATCGAGCCGTCGCCGCTGAAATCCCAATAGGCGCTGCCGCCGATGCGGCTGATGGTGAAACTCTCGCTGTCGCCGAAGGCGGCAAGGAAGGGAGTCACGGCGGCATTGGCGCGCCAACCGGTGGTCGGATTCAGCACATCGTTGGAGCGGTCCACCGTCAGGGTCGCCGGTATGCCGACCAGGGTATTGGTGGTGGTCTGCTCCCCCTCCTCGACGCGGGACTGTTCGAAGAACACGCCCAATGAGCCAGTCACGTCTTCCCACAGCAGCCGTTCGATGGCGCCGCTCAGCACGATGGCGTCGCGGCGGAAGGCGTCGGGCTGTTCCGACAGGGCCTGTGCCGACAGGGTCAGGGTCTGGCCGCGGATGTAGAAATCCGGTTCCTCGTAGGTGGCGCCGACCCGATAGTCGAATTCGCCCACATCGCCGAAACTGTCGCGGCCGACGCCGGCGATCTCCGCGCTGACGCGCAACCTCTCCGCCCCGCCGAACAGGTTCCGGTGACCCCAATAGGCGTTGCCGCCGAACCCTTCCTCAGTCGCGAAGTTGACGCCGAAGCCGATGAAGCGCAACTCCCGTTCCGTGAGGTCCACCGTGACGGGAGCGGTGCCGTCCGGCGTGGGCTGGTCGGCGACCCGCACCCGGATGCCGGAGAAGACGCCCAGATCGCTGAGATCCTCGCGGGCCTGGGCAATGTCTTCAGGATCGAATATCTGCCCGGTCTCCAGCGCCAGCCTGCGCCGGACGGTCCTCTCCTCCACCCGGTCCAGGCCCTGGACCGCGATCTCCCCGATGGTGACCAGGGGACCCGGAGCGACATAATAGGTGACCGTCATGCTGCGGTCCGAATGGTCGATCACCAGCCGCCGGTCGATGACGCGGTTATAGGCATGGCCGCGCTGGGCCAGCATCGGTCCTATGGCATCCTGTGCGGCGACGACGGCGGGCCCCGTAGCCACGTCGTCGGGATTCAGCCCCAGATCCCGCCCGGTGATGGGCGCGCCGGGCAGGGGAAGATCGCCAACCGGCTCCACCGTCACGGACTTGATCCGGTAACGCGGGCCCGGGATCACCTCCACGGTCACCTGCGCCGGGTTGGCTTGGGTGTCCACCTGGATGTTCAGGGTGGAATCGAAGTAGCCGGCGCTGCGAAGCGCGGCCGTCAGCCGTTCCTGATCGGCATCCGCCCTGCGGCGCAGCCCGATGGGGGAGGGCGGCGGGTCGTCGCGCAGGGTGAACAGGCGGGACACCTGCCGCAATGTTTCGCGCAGATCGCCCCCGGCCTCCCCGGTCAACCGCACCTCATAGGGCGTGTCCTGGGCCAGAGCCGGCGCCGATATGGCTGTGGCCGACAGCAGGACGGCCAGGAAAAGGGCGGAGCGGGTCGGGAAGTCACGCGTCATGGTTCATCGTAAACGGCATTCGACATAAAAAGTGACCCGTAAAAATGCATCTGCATCCTTCCGGCGGCCGGGCCGGTGCTTGGACAAGCAGATGAGGCTAGTTCGCTGCCGACAGATTTCATCCCTGCGGGCGGGGTACCCAGCAGGGGCCGGCAGCCCTGGACAGGGCCTTGCCGGCCGGGAAATCTGCCGGGGCAAATATGGCGAGGGAACGGCAGTCGCCGCCGGGCGGTGCCCTGGTCCGGCCAGCCATGCGCGAAGCGCCACCGGCTTCGGCGCAGGCCCCCCTTTCCCAGACTGTTCATGGTCGCTATATTGCGACGCAAGAAACCACCCGGCTCCTCCCGCCTACGCCTTTCGGCCATGCAGGAGGGGCCGGGTCTTTTTCATGGCCGTCCGGTCCCGCGTCTGAGCGGCAGGCCCGACCGCCCTTCAGACTCGAGATGCACTTCATGGAACTGCGCAACATCGCCATCATCGCGCACGTCGACCACGGAAAGACCACGCTGGTGGACATGCTGCTCAAGCAGTCCGGTACTTTCCGCGAGAACCAGCAGGTCGCCGAGCGCGCCATGGACAGCAACGACCTGGAGCGTGAGCGCGGGATCACCATCCTGGCGAAGTGCACCAGCGTCGTCTGGAACGACGTCCGCATCAACATCGTCGATACCCCGGGCCACGCCGACTTCGGCGGCGAGGTGGAGCGTATCCTGAACATGGTGGACGGTGTCTGCCTGCTGGTCGACAGCGCGGAAGGCCCGCTGCCGCAGACCAAGTTCGTGCTGGGCAAGGCGCTGAAGCTGGGCATGCGCCCGATGGTCGTCGTCAACAAGATCGACCGTTCCGACGCGCGGCCCGACGAGGTTCACAACGAGATTTTCGACCTGTTCGCCAGCCTGGACGCCAGCGACGAGCAGCTCGACTTCCCGACTCTGTTCGCTTCGGGCCGCAACGGCTGGGCCGTGTGGGACCTGAATGACGAGCGCAAGGACCTGACTCCGCTGTTCCAGCTCATCGTCGACCATGTGCCGGCGCCGAAGGTGGACAGCGTGGAGGAGCCCTTCACCATGCTGGCGACCACGCTGGAGGCGAACCCCTATCTGGGCCGCATCCTGACGGGCCGCATCCAGTCCGGCCGGGTCAAGACCAACATGGCGATCAAGGCGCTGTCCCGCGACGGCAAGCTGATCGAGCAGGGCCGCGCCTCCAAGGTGCTGGCCTTCCGCGGGCTGGAGCGTATTCCGGTGGAAGAGGCCGAGGCGGGCGACATCGTCGCCATCGCCGGCCTGACCAAGGCCACCGTGGCCGACACCATCTGCGACATGGCGGTGGAGAACCCGCTGGCCGCGCAGCCGATCGACCCGCCGACCCTGGCCATGACCTTCTCCGTCAATGACAGCCCGTTGGCGGGCCGCGAGGGCGACAAGGTCACCAGCCGCATGATCCGCGACCGCCTGTTCCGCGAGGCCGAGGGCAACGTGGCCCTGCAGATTCGCGAGACGGAGAATGCCGATGCCTACGAGGTGGCCGGCCGCGGCGAACTGCAGCTCGGCATCCTGATCGAGACCATGCGCCGCGAGGGCTTCGAGCTGTCCATCAGCCGTCCGCGCGTCGTCATGAAGACCGATCCGACCACCGGCCAGCGCCTCGAGCCGATCGAGGAGGTTGTCATCGACGTGGATGAGGAGTTCTCCGGCGTCGTCGTCCAGAAGCTCAATGAGCGCAAGGGCGACATGATGGAGATGAAGCCGTCGGGTGCGGGCAAGCTTCGCCTGGTGTTCCACGTCCCGTCGCGCGGCCTGATCGGCTATCAGGGCGAGTTCCTGACCGATACCCGTGGCACCGGCGTGCTGAACCGCCTGTTCCACAGCTACGCCCCGTACAAGGGCCCGATCCCGGGCCGCCGCAACGGCGTGCTGATCTCCAACTCCGACGGCGAGGCCGTGGCCTACGCCCTGTGGAACCTGGAGGACCGCGGCCCGATGATGATCGAGCCCGGCTGGAAGGTGTATGAGGGCATGATCGTGGGCGAGCACACCCGTGACAACGACCTGGAGGTCAATGTCATGAAGGGCAAGAAGCTCACCAACATCCGCACCACCAGCAAGGACGAGGCGGTCGTCCTGACGCCGCCGATCCGCATGAGCCTGGAGAAGGCCCTGTCCTACATCCAGGACGACGAGCTGGTGGAGGTGACGCCGAAGTCCATCCGCCTGCGCAAGAAGCTGCTGGACCCGAACGCCCGCAAGCGCTCCGAGAAGCAGGCCGAGGCCGGCTGAGCTTCGGCGACTTCGCCTGAGTGAATGGAAAACCCCTGCCCTGCGAAGGGCAGGGGTTTTTCTTTGGGCCGGAAAGGTGTCGCCTGCTGGTGGAAGACAAACCAGCCGCAGACCATGCGCATCCTGGGCAGCACGGTACTGCCGATAAGGCCCCATCCGCCTGAAATAAATTTCACGTGACGGGCGCAGGGTTTCTTCACTTCCTTCGTATCACTTGATGGGTAGCCGGCGCAGGGCCGTCCGGTCAGCCCCCCGTCGTCCGTGGTCGAGGTTCTTCCGTGAAGCGTCTTCTTGCTGCCGCCGCTGCGGTGATCGCCATTTCCGGTGCTGCCTATGGCTGGCAGGGCTGGTCCGCCGGTTCCACCCCCAAGCTTGATATCCAGACTGCCGCGGTGGAGCGTGGGACGGTGCGGAAGGTGGTTGCCACCTCCGGCCGGATCGGGGCCGTGACCACGGTGGAGGTCGGCTCCCAGCTCTCCGGCCAGATTCTGGAGCTGCTGGCCGACTACAACACGCAGGTGACCGAGGGGCAGACCATCGCCCGCATCGACCCCCGCACCTACCAGACCCGCCTGATCGAGGCGGAGGCGGCCGTGGCGGTGGCGAACGCCTCGGTGAAGCTCCAGACCGCCACGCTCCAGCGCAACAAGGCCACGCTGGAAAAGGCCCGGGCCGATTTCGAGCGCGCGGAATCCCTGCGCGCCCGCGGCAACGTCTCCGACGCTAGCTATGACGCGACCAAGACGGCGCTGGATGTCGCTCGCGCCGATGTGGCGGTGGCGGAGGCGCAGCTGGCCAATGCGGAGGCGACACTGAAACAGCGCGACGCCGCCCTGGACAGCGCCCGCATCGATCTGGACCGCACCTATATCCGCGCGCCCATCGACGGAACGGTGATCGACCGCAGCGTCGATCTCGGCCAGACCGTGGCCGCCAGCCTTCAGGCGCCTGTGCTGTTCGTCATCGCCGGCGACCTGACCCGCATGCAGATCGAAGCGCAGGTGGACGAGGCGGATATCGGCCAGGTGCAGGAGGGCAATCCCGTGAACTTCACGGTGGACGCCTTCCCCGACCGCAACTTCACAGGCGTGGTGGAGCAGATCCGGCTTCAGCCGACGGAGACCTCCTCCGTTGTCACCTACACGGTCATCATCTCCGCCGAAAACCCCGGCCGTCGCCTGCTGCCCGGCATGACGGCCAATGTGGAGATCGTGTCCGGCGAGCGCAGCGATGTCCTGACGGTCGCCAACGAGGCGTTGCGGTTCCAGCCCCGCGGCACCGCCCTGGCGCTGGTGCCGGAGGAGCACAAGGCCGCGGCAACGGGTACGGCCGGCGCTGCGGCGGGCGGCAACCCCATGCTGGACCGCTTGGCGCAGGAGCTGAACCTGACCGACGTGCAGAAGACGGAGGCCGGGCAGGCCATGCGCGCTTTGTTCGAGCGTCGCCGCGCGGCGGCCGAGGCCGGCGGTCCTGCGCCCGACCCGCAGGCGATCCGCCAGGAGATGGCCCAGGCGCTGGAGCCGATCCTGACGGCAGAGCAGATGGCGAAGTTCCGTGAGATGCGCCCGCCCCAGCGTCCGGCCGACGGCGGCCGGGCGGCCACGATCTGGACCCGCGGCAATGACGGGAACCTGATCCCGGCCCGTATCCGCGTTGGCCTGTCCGACGACATGGCGACGGAAGTGCTGGGCGGGCTGGAAGAGGGCGCCCGTGTCGTCACCCGCGTCCGCGTCCCGGCAGGAGGTGCGGAATGACCGTGATCGAACGGGAGGTCGGGACGGAACGGTACCGTGCGCCGGTGACCGCCCAGGCCGCCGCCCTGATCGTCGGCCGCGGCCTGACCAAGACCTACCGCATGGGCGACACCGAGGTGCACGCCCTGCGCGGCGTCGATGTGGACATAGCCGAGGGCGACTATGTGGCGGTCACCGGGGCCTCCGGCTCCGGCAAGTCCACCCTGATGGGGCTCTTGGGGGCGCTCGACCAGCCCAGCTCCGGCACGCTGACCGTGGCGGGGCGGGAGCTGTCGCGCCTGTCCACGGATGAGCTGGCGGGATTCCGGAACCAGGTGGTGGGCTTCGTCTTCCAGCATTTCCACCTGCTGCCCCGCACGGCCGCCGTGGACAATGTGGCCCTGCCGCTTCTCTATGGCCGGCATCCGGGCAACCGGCATGAACGCGCCATGGAATGCCTGCGCATGGTCGGGCTGGGGGAGCGGGCGGACCACCACCCATCCCAGCTTTCCGGCGGGCAACAGCAGCGCGTCGCCATCGCCCGTGCCCTGGTCAACCGCCCGCGCATCCTGCTGGCGGACGAGCCGACGGGCGCCTTGGACAGCCGCATGTCGGACGAAATCATGGACATCTTCGACCGCCTGAACCGGGAGGAGGGGATCACCATCGTGCTGGTGACGCACGAGGCCGATGTGGCCGCCCGTGCCCGCCGCCGCCTTGTGTTCCGGGACGGGCTGATCGCGGAGGATGTCGAGCAGCGCCCCTGGGAGGGCCGGTCATGACAATCTGGTCCCAGATGCTGGTGGCGTTCCAGGCCCTGCGGCTGAACGCGCTCCGCAGCCTGCTCGCCATGCTGGGCGTCATCATCGGCGTCGCCTCCGTCATCGTCATGGTCTCCATCAGCAGCGGCGCCCGCCAGGTGGTGGAAAGCCAGATCCAGTCGCTTGGCAGCAACCAGCTCATGGCCTTCCCCGGAAGCTCCAACATGGGCGGGCGGCGCGGCGGGTCCGGTTCCGCCACCCCCTTCTCCGACGGGGATGTGGAGGCCATCGCCAACCGGGTGCCGGGCGTCGTCACCGCCGTGGGCGTGGTCCAGGGTTCCGCCCCGCTGGTCGCGGGCAATGTGAACTGGACCACCAGCGTGCTGGGCGTCGGCCCGGACTATCCGCAGGTGCGCGACTGGAGCATTGGCGAAGGCCGTTTCTTTGGCGCCGGCGAGGTCCGCTCCTCCGGCAAGGTGGCCGTGCTGGGCCGCACCGTGGCCGAGAAGATGTTCGAGGGCGCGGACCCGGTCGGCGCGACCATCCGCATCCGCAACATCCCCTTCAAGATCATCGGCGTGCTGGCGGAGAAGGGGGCCAACATGATGGGCTCCGACCAGGACGATCTGGTGCTGGTGCCCGTCAGCACCGCCCGAACCCGCCTGTTCGGCCGCGACGACACCGTTCCCGACCGGGTCCAGCAAATGCTGATCCAGATCGAGCCGGGGGAGGACATGGCCATGGTGCAGGGGGATATTGAAACCCTACTGCGGGAGCGGCGGCGCATCCGCCCCGGCGGGCAGGACGACTTCTCCGTCCGGAACCTGGCGGAGTTCATCCGGGCCCGGACGGCGACCCAGGCCACGCTCGGCCTGCTGCTGGGCGCCACGGCCGCCATCTCCCTCCTGGTCGGCGGCATCGGCATCATGAACATCATGCTGGTGTCGGTGACGGAGCGGACGCGGGAGATCGGCCTCCGCCTCGCGGTCGGCGCGCGCCCCCGCGACGTGCTGGGCCAGTTCCTGGTGGAGGCGGTGACCCTGTGCCTTGTGGGCGGGGCCATCGGCGGGCTGATCGGCATGGCTGGTTCCTTCGCCATGGCGCAGTTCGGGGACTGGCCGGTGGCGGTGGACCCTTCCATGGTCGGGCTGGCCCTGGGCTCCTCCCTGCTGGTGGGAGTGTTCTTCGGTTTCTACCCGGCCCGGCGCGCCGCCAGGCTGAACCCCATTGAGGCCCTGCGCTTCGAGTGACCGGAAGGCGAAGCTCTCTCTGTTCGGAGAGGGCTTCCGACCCGGACGGAGGGCGGCCCTATCCACATGGTCTGCCCTGACCTGTCTTGCCGCCTGATTCAGGTCAATTTGGCGGTAAGGCTGGGAACAGGCCCCGCGGGTTGCCTTGCGCCTGCCGTGCTTTCCTTCGTAAGCTTCCCCCTGACCAGCCCCGGGCTGGATACATACCGAAAAGATCAGGAGGGACCACCATGGTCGACGTCGTCATCGCCGGTGCGGCACGCACTCCCATCGGCGCCTTCAATGGCGGCCTCAGCACCGTTCCCGCCCACTATCTGGGCGAGGTCGCGATCCGTGAGGCGCTGGCCCGCGCCAAGACCGACGCGGCGGAGGTGGATGAGGTGGTCTTGGGCCAGGTCCTGACCGCCGGCACCGGCCAGAACCCGGCCCGTCAGGCCGCCGTCAACGCCGGCATCCCGGTGGAGCGGACGGCCTATGGCATCAACCAGCTCTGCGGCTCCGGCCTGCGCACGGTGGCGCTGGGCTTCCAGGCCATCAAGCTGGGCGATGCGGACATCATCGTCGCCGGCGGGCAGGAGAGCATGTCCCAGGCGCCCCACTGCATGCATCTGCGCGCCGGCACCAAGATGGGCGACGCGTCCATGATCGACACCATGATCAAGGACGGCCTCTGGGACGCCTTCAACGGCTACCACATGGGCGGCACTGCCGAGAACGTGGCCGAGAAGTGGCAGATCACCCGCGAGCAGCAGGACCAGTTCGCTGCCGCCAGCCAGCAGAAGGCGGAAGCGGCCATGAAGGCCGGCCGCTTCAAGGATGAGATCGTTCCCGTCACCATCAAGGGCCGCAAGGGCGATGTCGTGATCGACACGGACGAGCATCCCAAGCACGGCACCACGGCGGAGGCGCTGGCCAAGCTGCGCCCGGCCTTCAAGAAGGACGGTTCCGTCACCGCCGGCAATGCGTCGGGCATCAATGACGGTGCCGCCGCCCTGGTGCTGATGAGCGCCGAGAGCGCCGCCAAACGCGGGGCGCAGCCCCTGGCCCGCATCGTTTCCTGGGCCACCGCCGGCGTCGATCCGGCCATCATGGGCTCCGGCCCGATCCCGGCCTCCCGCCTCGCCCTGAAGAAGGCCGGCTGGACCCCGGACCAACTTGACCTGATCGAGGCGAACGAGGCCTTCGCCGCGCAGGCCTGCGCCGTGAACAAGGATCTGGGCTGGGACACCTCCCGGGTGAACGTCAATGGCGGGGCCATCGCGCTCGGCCATCCGATCGGCGCCTCGGGCGCCCGCGTCCTGGTCACCCTGCTGCATGAAATGCAGAAGCGCGACGCCAAGCGCGGCCTCGCCACACTGTGCATCGGCGGCGGCATGGGTGTCGCCATGTGCGTGGAGCGCGACTGATCGCCTGTTAGCCCCCGCCGAACCCGGAATCCCGGGCGTCGGCGGGGAGCCCCGCGCGTCGGAGAATTTACGCAGAGTGTCTTACGGCCCATGAAGAATTAGGACCAGTCAGGGCAGAGCCCTGCATCCATAAGGGGGGAAACATGGCACGAGTGGCAGTTGTGACCGGCGGCACCCGCGGCATCGGCGAGGCGATCTCCGTCGGACTCAAGGAGAAGGGCTACAAGGTCGCGGCGACCTATGCCGGCAACGAGAAGGCTGCCCAGGAATTCACCGAGCGCACCGGCATCCCGGCCTACAAGTTCGATGTCAGCGACTTCGAGGCCTGCCAGAGCGCGATCAAGCAGATCGAGAGCGATCTCGGCCCGGTGGAGGTGCTGGTGAACAATGCCGGCATCACCCGCGACGGCGTCATGCACCGCATGACCCCCGAGCAGTGGAACGCGGTGATCCAGACCAACCTGACGAGCTGCTTCAACATGTGCCGTTGCGTGATCGACGGCATGCGGGAGCGCAGCTTCGGCCGGATCGTCAATATCGGCTCCATCAACGGGCAGGCCGGCCAGTACGGCCAGGTGAACTACGCCGCGGCCAAGTCCGGCATCCACGGCTTCACCAAGGCCCTGGCCCAGGAAGGGGCGGCGAAGGGCATCACCGTCAACGCCATCGCGCCGGGCTATATCGACACCGACATGGTGCGCGCGGTGCCGCCCAACGTGCTGGAGAAGATCGTCGCCAAGGTGCCCGTCGGCCGCCTTGGCAAGGCGGAGGAGATCGCCCGCGGCGTGGCCTTCCTGGTGGCGGACGACGCCGGCTTCATCACCGGCTCCACCCTGTCCATCAATGGCGGCCAGCACATGTACTGATCCCTGCGGGATCGGAATTCCAGCGGCCCCTGGACCCTGTCCGGGGGCCGTTTGCTGTTCTGGCCACTCACACAGCTCCGGTCCGGTCATGTCCCACACCTTCCCCGATCACCCGCGCGTCGGCGTCGGCGTCCTTGTCTGGAAAGGGGATGCCCTGCTGCTGATCCGGCGCGGCAAGCCGCCCGGCATGGGGGAGTGGAGCCTGCCCGGCGGGAGCCAGGAGTTGGGGGAGACCCTGTTCGAAACTGCCGCGCGGGAGGTGATGGAGGAGACCTGCATCACGGCACGGCCGGTCGCCGTACTCACCGCCGTGGACAATATCGTGCAGGACCCGGACGGGCGGGTGCGCTTCCACTACACCATCGTGGACGTGGTCGCCGAATGGCAGGCGGGGGAACCGGTGGCCGCCACCGATGTGCTGGAGGCCCGCTGGGCCACACCGCAGGAATGGCGCAGCCTCGTCGTCTGGCAGCCCCTGCTGGAGGTGCTGGAGATGGCGCTGGCGGCGCGGCAGGGTTGCGGATGAGTGGGTCTTGCCCGCAATCTCCGCCTGCGCTATGGTCCGCCCCGGTCGGCAGTTCACCCAGGCGTCGCCACCCCGGTCGGGGAGCTAAACCTGCCTTCATCAGTTTTCGACGGACACTTATCCCGTGCCGCGTCGGAAGGGCGACCACCGGCATCCTCCCCGGACAGGCACCATGGGGATAAGCCATGTCTAAAGAGTTTCTGCCCTTCCAGGCGGCGGACATCTCCGCCCTTGCCAAATCCCTCCGCACGCAGCTCGCCGGCCATGACGGCCAGCCCGGCCATGTGGAAATGCTGAACATGCTGGCGCGATCCGCGGGCTACCGGAATTTCCAGCATTTCCGCGCCCAGCTCGAAGCGCGGCAGCGGCTGGAGGCAGCGCCGGAACCGCCGCCCGCGGTGGATTTCGTCAAGCTCGCCAAGCTGGCCCGGTTCTTCGCAGCCGACGGGCGGATGATCCGCTGGCCATCGAAGTTCAGCCACCAGGAACCCTGCCTCTGGGTGCTCTGGTCCCGCCTGCCGCCGCGGCGGACCTTCACGGAGCCGGAGATGAACGTGCTGCTGGCCGAACAGCACATGTTCGGCGATCACGTCCTGCTGCGCCGGGAAATGGTGAACTACCGCATGATCGGCCGCACCACCGATGGCCGCAGCTACTGGCGCATCGAACGGGAACCCCCGGCCGAGGCCGTCGCCCTGATCCGGCAGGTGACTGGGCGCAAGCGGCAGCCGGGCTAACCCGCGCCGGCCTCCATGGTCCTCCTCACCCTGAGCCTGCCGTTGCTGCGCGGATGGTCACCCTGCGACAGGCTCAGGATGAGGGCGGTTGGGCTCAGGATGAGCGGGAAATGACTGCGGCAGGGTCGCTCCCACCTCCACCACCCGCTCGATCCCGATGGCGTCCAGGAACCAGGGATCGTGGCTGACCACCAGCAGGGCGCCGTCATAAGTCCGCAAGGCGGCTTCCAGCGCCTCCATGCTTTCCAGGTCAAGATGATTGGTGGGCTCGTCCAGCATCAGGAGTTGGGGCGGGGCGCCGGCCAGTTCCGCCGCCAGGGCTGCGCGCAGACGCTCCCCGCCGGAAAGCTGGGCGACCGGCTTCAGCGCGGCGCTGTTGCGGAACAGGAAGGTGGCGAGCGCCGCGCGGCAGGCTTGGTCGGGCAGGTCCGGGTTCCGGGCGCGCACGGCATCCAGCACCGTGCCGCCGGCCGGTAGGGACAGGCGCTGGTCCAGCAGGGCCCACCGTTCCACCCCCAGCCGCACTGTTCCGGCTTCCGGCGCAATGCGTCCGGCGATTACGGCCAGGGCGGTGCTCTTGCCGGACCCATTCGGTCCAGCCAGCGCCACCCGCTCCGGCCCGGTCAGGGCAAGGGACAGGCCGGATAGGGCTTGGCGGGCGGCACCCGGGTGCCGGGCCGCCACATCCTCCATCACCAGCACGCTCTTGCCCCGCGGCAGGCCGGTCGAGGGCAGCGCCAGGGACAAGGTGCGCCGGATTTCCAGCTCTGCCCGCGCCGCCTCCAGCTCCGCCAGCGTATTCCCGGCCTGTCGTTCTGCCAGCCGGCGCAGGCGGCTGCCATGGTTCTCCGCAGCATCCTCCCTGGCATCCAGCAGCATCTTCGACTGGCTGCCGTCCCGCTGGGCCTTGCCGATGCGGGCGCGGCGGGCGGCGCGTTCCGCGGCCTCCTGCGCCGTGCGGCGGATGCGGTCGCGTTCCTTCTCCGCATCGGCCAGCCGCCGCTCCGCCGCCATCACCTCCAGCTCCTTGGCGGAGCGGTAGGCGGAATAGTTGCCGCCGTACCAGCGCAGCCCCAGGCCGGACAACTCGGCGATACGGTTCATCGCCTCCAGCAGGGTGCGGTCGTGGCTGACGGCCAGCAGCCCGCCCCGCCAGCCGCGGACCATCGTGTAGAGCGCCGCCCGCCCCTCCGCATCGAGATCATTGGTGGGCTCGTCCAGCACCAGCAGTTCGGGCCTGTCGAGGTGGATGCGGGCCAGCCGCACCCGTGTCGCCTGCCCGCCGCTGAGGCTGGACAGCGGCCGGTCCAGCGCGATGTCGGGGACACCTGCTTGCGCCAGGGCCTCCGCCGCCCGTTCGGCCAAGGCCCAATCCTCACCGACGGCATCGAAGTCGGCCGGATCGGTTCCGCCGGCTTCGATCCGGGCCAGCGCCTGCAGCTTCCTGTCGATCCCCAGCGCCTGTGCCACCGTGGTTCGGGGGGCGGGCCGCTGGGTGAGATAAAGGAAGCGGCCACTGCGCGCCACATGGCCGGAGGCAGGGGCGAGATCGCCCAGCAGCAGGCGCAGCAGGGTGGTCTTTCCCGCGCCATTGGCGCCGACCAGCCCGACCCGCTCCGCCCCGATGCTGAGGCTGAGATCGTTGAAGAGAGGCGTATCGGGAGACCAGGCGAACGAGAGACGGTCCGCGGAAAGACAGGGTACGGGCATGGATCGGCACCTCGGTGAACGCAGGACGGGCGGTTCAGCGGTGCTTCCGATCCATCTCTCGATACTCCTGTTCGTGTGTGGCCTTGTTTAAACACATCCGAGATCGGATGTAAATAGGCGGACGCGGGAAAATGCGCGTCTGGGCCGGATCAGGCCGGATAGTCGATGCCCCTCGACACCAGCCATGCCCGGAACCGCATGATCTTCTCCTCGATCAGGCAGGTGGGCGGCTGGTCGGCGAGTTCGCGGTCATAGGCTGCGCGCAGTTCGAGCTGCTCGATCTCGTCCAGCTCTTTCCAGTCCCGCATGCCTGTCTCCCTGGGCATGAAATGCGAAAAGCCCGCCGGATTTCCCCGGCGGGCTTCGTCACATCGGCTGGCGCCGGGAAGGGGAGGGGATCAGCCCTCGGCCTTCTCGTTCATGCCGCGGCCGGTGGTGCGCTCGGCGATACGGGCGGACTTGCCGCGGCGGCCGCGCAGGTAATACAGCTTGGCGCGACGGACATCGCCCTTGCGGATGACCTCGATGCTGTCGATGCGCGGGCTGTACAGCGGGAAGATACGCTCCACGCCCTCGCCGTAGGAGATCTTGCGCACGGTGAAGCTGCTGTTCAGCCCGGCGTTCTTGCGGGCGATCACGACGCCCTCATAGGCCTGGACGCGCTCGCGGCTGCCTTCGACCACCTTCACATTGACCTTCACGGTGTCGCCCGGGGAGAATTCCGGAACGGCGCGGTTGGCGGTCAGCTTCTGAACCTGCTCGTGCTCGAGCTGCTGGAGGATATTCATCTCGACTGTCCTTCGGTACTTCCGCCGCCGGCCTCTTGCCGGTCGTCGGTCTGGGTTGGCAGGGCCGTCGCCTTGCGGGCGCGGCGTTTTTTGTTCACCTTTGGAGCCGGGCGGCTTTCCAGGTATCGGGACCACAAATCGGGGCGACGCTCCGCCGTGATCCGTTCCGCCTGTTCGAGCCGCCAAGCCCGGACATTCCCATGATGGCCGGATAAAAGGACTTCCGGCACCATGCGGCCGCGCCATTCGGCGGGCCTTGTGTAGTGCGGGTACTCGAGGAGCCCCCGCTCAAAACTCTCTTCCCCGGCCGTTTCGACATTGCCCATGACCCCCGGCAGAAGCCGGACCACGGCGTCGATCAGGCAGAGCGCCGCGGGCTCGCCGCCCGACAGCACGAAATCGCCCAGGGAGACCTCCTCCAGGCGATGTTCCTCGATCACCCGCTCATCGACCCCTTCATAGCGGCCGCAGAGCAGCGTCACGACGGGAGCCGCCGCGAGTTCCCGCACCAGTTCCTGGTCCAGGACCCGTCCGCGTGGGCTGAGATAGATCACCCGTCCCCGTTCCGGCCCGCGTGCCAGCGTATCGCTGAGCGCCGCATCCAGAACATCGGGCCGCATGACCATACCGGGTCCGCCGCCGAACGGGGTGTCGTCCACGGAGCGATGCTTATCGCGCGCGAACGACCTTATGTCCACTGTTTCCAGCGTCCAGGTCCCGTTTTCCAACGCCTTCCCGGCCAGGCTCTGCCCCAGCGGCCCGGGGAACATCTCCGGGAACAGGGTCAGCACCCGCACGCGCCAGGGCTGGCGCGGGCTTTCGCCCGGAAGGTCGGGCGCGTCCGTGGTCACGGACGGCTCTCCTCTGCGCCGGTCTGCTCCCCGTCGGCCTCGTTCCCGTCATCCAGCTCGATCTCCACAATCTCGTTCTCCTGCTCGGGCGTGAGCTGGGGACCGGCGGAGGCGAACAGGTTGTCCGGCGGGGCGACGATCAGGCGGCCGGCCTTCACGTCCACCACCGGCACGCAGGCCTTGGTGAAGGGCACGAAGACCGTCTTCCCGTTGGGCAGGGCGAACTCCACCATGTCGCCGGCGCCGAAATCGTACAGCGCCTTGACGGTGCCGAAGACATCGCCGGACTCCGTCACGGCCTCCAGGCCGATCAGGTCCGCATGGTAGAACTCGTCCTCATCCTCCGGGGCCGGCAGCCGGTCCCGGCCGACATAGAGGCGGAGGCCCTTCAGCGCGTCGGCGGCGTTGCGGTCCTTCACCCCCTCGACCGAAGCCAGGAAATGATCCTTGCCCGTGCCGGTCATGGCGAGGGTGAGGGGCTTCGTCCCCTTCTCATCGGTCAAGGGCATGTAGCCGAAGACATCCTCCGGCACTTCGGTGAAGCTCTTCAGCTTCACCCGCCCGTGCACCCCGTGGGAGCCGACGATCTGGGCAACGCAAACGCGGTCTGACATGACAGCCTGATTCTGAACGTGTGAGCTTGCCGATGCCCAGGCCGGAGCGGCAGACCCCTACTGTCCCGCCGCCCCGGCCTTCGCCGGGGTAACGGAAAATCGGGATTGCCGGACCGGCCGGGGAACCGGGAAGCGGGAGGGATGCGCCCTCCCGCCCATGTCCGTGCCCGGATTACTCCGCGGCGCCGGCGGCGGCGGCCTTGGCGCGCTCCTGGGCCTTCGCCTTCGGGGCGGACTTCTTCGGGGTGTCGCGGAACTTGGGCATCTCGATGATGTTGGCCTTGCCTAGCA
Organism: Indioceanicola profundi; assembly: GCF_003568845.1. Lineage (NCBI taxonomy): Bacteria > Pseudomonadati > Pseudomonadota > Alphaproteobacteria > Rhodospirillales > Azospirillaceae > Indioceanicola > Indioceanicola profundi. Next base: position 227,203 of record NZ_CP030126.1, read on the forward strand.
TCTTGGCGACGCGGTCGGTCGGCTGGGCGCCCTTGGCCAGCCACTCCTTGATGCGATCTTCCTTCAGGGTCACGCGCTCCGGATGGTCCTGCGGGACCATCGGGTTGTAGGTGCCGACCTTCTCGATGAAGGAGCCGTCGCGCGGGGCGCGGCTGTTGGCCACGACGATGGCGTAGAACGGACGCTTCTTGGCGCCACCGCGGGTCAGGCGAATCTTCACGGACATGGGTACTGGTCCTCTTCTCTCTTGATGTGTCAGCCCTGCTCGGGGCTTTCCGGAACGTAGGTCACCGCCTCGATATTGTGCCCGTCCGGATCGAGCACGAAGGCGGCGTAGTAGGTCGGCGTATAGTGCGGGCGCAGGCCCGGACCGCCATTGTCCGTGGCACCGTTCTCCAGCGCCACGCGATGGAAGGCCTGCACCTGCTCCGTGCTGGCCGCACGGAAGCAGATATGGCCGCCATTGTTGAACCGCGCCTCGCCCCGTGCAGGGTCGAGCGGCAGGTTGATGATGAAGAAGGTCTCGCCCCGCCGCCCATAGGCGATGTGGTCGTGATCCTCGAACAGACGCCCGACGCCCAGCGTCGCCAGCACCTTGTCGTAGAAGGCGGCGGAGCGGGGGAGGTCGGAGACCCCGAGGGAGACGTGCGCGACCAGCATGGCGTCAGCGCATCCCCTTCGGCAGCAGCGCGCTCAACCCCTGGCGCATCAGGCCCTTCTGCCCCAGCTTCTTCATCTTCTTCATCATCTGGGACATGTCCTGGAACTGCTTGATCAGCCGGTTCACGTCCGCGACGGTGGTGCCGGACCCCAGGGCGATGCGCCGGCGGCGGCTGGCGTTCAGCAGCTCCGGCTTCTTCCGCTCCGCCTTGGTCATCGACAGAATGATGGCTTCCTGCTTCTTCAGGATGCCCTCGTCGATGTTGGCGTTCTTCATCTGGTCCTTGATCTTCGCGACGCCGGGCAGCATGCCCAGCATCCCGCCCATGCCGCCCATCTTCTTGATCTGGCGCATCTGGGACAGCATGTCGTCCAGGTCGAAGCCGCCCTTCTCCATCTTCTTGGCGAGCTTCTCGGCCTCTTCCCGGTCGATGCTCTCGGCGGCCTTCTCCACCAGGCTGACCACGTCGCCCATGCCCAGGATGCGGCCGGCGATGCGGTCGGGATGGAAGGCCTCCAGCGCGTCCGCCTTCTCGCCGACGCCCAGCAGCTTGATCGGCTTGCCAGTGACATGGCGCATGGACAGCGCCGCACCGCCGCGGGCGTCGCCGTCGATGCGGGTCATCACGATGCCGGTGATGCCGACGCGCTCATTGAAGTTGGTGGCGACGGTGACGGCGTCCTGGCCGGTCATGGCATCCACCACCAGCAGGCTTTCCACAGGCTTGGCGGCGTCGCGGATCTCCACCACCTCCTGCATCAGCTCATCGTCGATGGCAAGGCGGCCGGCGGTGTCCAGGATGACGACGTCATAGCCTTCCAGCCGGCCCGTCTCCATGGCGCGGCGGGCGATCTGCACCGGGGTCTGGCCGGCAACGATGGGCAGGGTGGCGACGCCCACCTGCTCGCCCAGCACCTTCAACTGCTCCTGGGCCGCCGGACGGCGGGTGTCCAGGGAGGCCATCAGCACCTTCTTCTTTTCCCGCGTCTTCAGGCGCAGGGCGATCTTGGCGCTGGTGGTGGTCTTGCCCGAACCCTGCAGGCCCAGCATCAGCACCGGCACCGGCGGGACGGCGTTGAGGTTGATGCTTTCCGAGGTCTGGCCCAGCAGCTCGACCAGATGGTCGTGCACAATCTTGATGACCTGCTGGCCGGGGGTGACGCTGCGCAGCACCTCCTGCCCGACGGCCTTCTCCCGGACGCCGGACACGAAGGCCTTCACCGCCGGAAGGGCTACGTCGGCCTCCAGCAGCGCGATGCGCACCTCGCGCAGGGCCGCGTTGACATCGTCTTCCGACAACGCCCCGCGCTTGCGCAGGCGGTCGAAAATGTCGCCCAGCCGTCCGCTCAGCCCTTCAAACATGTGCGCCCTTCGAACATGTCACGGTTCCATACCGCCAAACGCAAAAGCGCCAGTGCGCGGATACTCGCGGACTGGCGTCGCGCCTTGGCGCGGATTTCGGTTCCCCATTGAGGGAGCCGGTTAGATAGAGGCTTCGGCCCGCACTGTCAATCACAGCGGCCGGGCACGAGGGCTGCGTGGCCCGAAAGCGCATGGCAAGGCTGCTATCTTTCGTGGTATGCATATTGCCCGGTTTTGGTAAGGGCTTCGAAATAATCTGGAACTTGCCCTGCTCGAACGTGGTACAGTCCAGTTGATCGGCGCCGCGCAAAATAGCGGTGCTCTTATCGACTGTGCCTGTGCGGGCTGCAAAGCGGAGGGTGCGCATGGCTGGTAGCATGGGGCGTGAGCCTGACCGGACGCGGGTCACCGCGGCGGAGCTCCAGTCCATTGTATCCAAGCACATGGCTTTCGTCCGGCGGCAGCCGGGCGGCATCAGGGCCAATCTGAAGCTCCGCGACCTCTCCCACATGGATCTGGCGGGCTGCGACCTGTCGGACGCCGATCTGTCCGGGGCCAAGCTGTTCGGCGCCCGACTGACCGGGGCGGTGCTGGCCGGGGCGAATCTCTATGCCGCCGACCTGCGCCTCGCCAATCTGGAACGGGCCGACCTGCGCCGCGCCGACCTGCGCGGGGCCTGCCTGCGCGGGACCGTTCTGTCGGAAGCCACCATGGTGGAAACCGATCTGCGCGACGGCACCATCATGCATGTTCGCAAGAACGGCGAGATGACGATGCACGAGTTCGAGGCCGTGCCCGTGCATACGGAGATGTCGGTCGCCACCATCCGCGCGGCCGACCTGTCGCGCGCGCGGGTCTCCAACGCCTTCGTCATGCAGACGGATCTGACGGATGCGGTGATGCGCGGCACCAAGTTCGGGCGCTCCAACCTCACCAATTCCAACCTCACCGGCTGCGATCTCCAGGGGGCGGACCTGCGGGAGGCGAACCTGTCCGGCGCGCGGCTGGCCGGGGCCAACCTGTCGGGGGCGGACCTGAACCAGACCCGCTTCACCAACGCGGTGCTGATCGGCGTCATCATGGATGAGATGACCCGCCGCTCGGCCGATATGAGCGATGCCGTGGTTGCCCGTACGCCGGCGGATAGCGGCCTCGATCTGGTGGAAATCCTGGCCAGCCATGCCGTCTGGGTGGAAACCAACGGAAAGGACGGGTTGCGCGCCGATCTGTCGGGGCTGGATCTGACCGGCATCGATCTTTCCGGGGCGAACCTTTCCGCCGCGCTGATGCATTGCGCCGTCCTGACCGGGGCCAATCTGGAAAGGGCGTCCCTTGCCATGGCCGACCTGTCCCTGGCCGATCTGCGCGATGCCGCACTCAGCCGGACGGACCTGCGCGGCGTCTCGCTGGAGCGGGCGACCCTCACCGGAGCCACACTGGTGCAGGCGGATATCGGCCCCGTGCACATCCAGTCCGGCGCCGGCCGGCTGTGGAGCGCCAACCTGCACCGGGCCCGGCTGGACGGCGCGGACATGACGGGCGCGATCCTGAACCGCTGCGTCCTGGCCCAGGCCAGTCTGGTGGCGGCCAAACTCACCGGCGCAAATCTGGCCGATGCGCGCATGACCGGAGCCGACCTGTCGGACGCCGACTGCCGCGACGCCGACCTTTCCGGCACGGATCTGTCGGACGTCAGGACCACAGGCGCCCGGCTGGACGCCGCCGTGCGGACCCGCGCGGCGGACTGACGGACCGCGGGGCCCCTGAACCGGTCTTTCCCCGGCCTACCGAGGCTGCGCCCCATCGCCGCCGCATTCGGGGCCTATTCGGCCGCTGCCGCGTTCATTCCCTGGCATCCGCTTTTCATTCGTCCAGGTCGCTGATCCATGCCCGTTCCGTCGCCCGACCGTACCCGCCGTGCCGGCCTTCTCACCCTCCTGATCCTGTCGCCCGTTCTGGGCGGCCTGCTGTCGCTGATGTTGGGGCAGGATGCGAATTGGGATCTGCGGAACTACCACTGGTACAATGCCCACGCCTTCCTGACCGGCCGGTTGGACCAGGATGTCGGGCCGGCGCAGGTGGCGACCTGGTACAATCCCACCCTGGACCTGCCGGTCTATTGGCTGGCGCAGGCGCTGCCGGCCAGGGCGGTAGGGTTCCTGCTGGGGGCCGTGCAGGGGCTGAACCTCGTGCCGCTCTATGGCATCGCCTGGGTTCTGCTCGCCCCCCTGGTGGCGCAGGCCGAGGGCAGGGGGCGGACGCTGGCGGCCGCCGCGGTGGCGCTGGTCTGCTTCCTGGGCGGCGGTCAGATCGGGCTGATCGGCACCACCTTCTATGACAATGTCATCAGCCTGTTCGTGCTGGGCGGGCTGTGGCTCGTCGTGGCGCGGGCGGAGTTGGTCTGGGGCGGTCCCGCGGGGCCGGCCTTCCTGATCGTCGGCATCGCCGGCCTGCTGGTCGGCAGCGCCGTGGGGCTGAAGCAGCCCACGCTGCCCTATGCGGTGGGGCTCTGTTTCGCCTTCCTGGCGGTGGCCAGCGGCTTCTGGCGGCGGATGTTCACCGCCTTCTTCTTCGGCATCGGCATCATCGCCGGCATGCTGATCTTCAGCGGCCACTGGATGCTGCATCTCTGGGACGCCTACCAGAACCCGCTCTTCCCCTACTTCAACCACATCTTCGAAAGCCCCTGGGCGACGCCGGAGGCCTACCGCGACGACAAGTTCGTGCCGAAGAGCCTGGGGGAAGCCGTGGCCTTCCCCTTCCTCTGGCTGGCCGACCAGACGGAGGTGGGAGAGATCGCGTTCCGCGACCTGCGCATCCCGGTCGCCTACGTGGTTCTGATCGCCACCGGGCTGATCTGGCTGGTCTCGCGCCTGCGCGGCCAGGCCTCCCGGGTGACGCCTGCAGCCCGTTACGTGTTGGCGGCCGGCGTGCTGACCTATCTGGTCTGGCTGAAGCTGTTCGCCATCTATCGCTACCTGATCCCGCTGGAGATGGCGGCCCCACTGCTGCTGATCGCGGCAGCCCCGCTCTGGCCGGTGGGGATGCGGGCGCGGCAGGGGATCGTGGCGGCGCTTCTGGTGCTGGCGGCGGTAACGATACAGCCCGGCACCTGGGGCCGCATCGCCTGGACCGACCGGTTCGTGGAAATCCAGGCCCCGGAGCTTCCGGACCCGGACAACACGATCCTGCTCCAGACCGGATTCGCCCCGACCAGCTTTCTCACCACCGGCTTCCCGCCGCAGGCGCCGGTCTACCGGTTGCACAGCTATTTCCAGCATCCCGACCAGGGCCCGACCGGGTTGAACCGGAAGATGGCCGACGCCATCGCGGCCCATGACGGGGATTTCTACCTGCTGGTAGCCCATTGGGAGGTCTGGACGGCGGACGACATCCTGCCCCGCTACGGTCTGCGGGCCGATATGGAAGATTGCCGGCCGGTCACGTCGAACCTGGATGAACCGATGATGCTCTGCCGCGTTCACAAGGCGGGAGCATAAAGCCCTCTGCGCATTGGGGGTGCTCCTGCCAGCGTCATCCTCCCGCCGCATTCCGTGTTATAATGCGGCGTTCCAATTGTCCGACAGGACCCTGAGACCTATGTCCGTTCCGTCCTCTGCCACGCTGCACACCCTGACCACGCCGACAGCGACGGCCAGCGCGCCCGTGGCCCCCCGCATCGCCGTCCTGGTGCCCTGCTATAATGAGGAGTCGAGCATCGCCAAGGTGGTGCGCGACTTCCAGGCCGCCCTGCCGGATGCCACCGTCTATGTCTATGACAACAACTCCAAGGACCGGACGGTGGAGGTGGCGCGCGCCGCCGGCGCCGTGGTCCGGCGGGAGACGTTGCAGGGCAAGGGCAATGTGGTCCGCCGCATGTTCGCCGATGTGGAGGCGGACGTGTATGTGATGGTCGATGGCGACGACACCTACGACGCCAGCAAGGCCGGCGAGCTTGTACGCAAGCTGGTGGCCGAGCAGTTGGACATGGTGAATGGCGCCCGCGTCACCGACTGGGACAATTACCGCAAGGGCCACCGCTTCGGGAACAAGCTGCTGACCGGGCTGGTCACCACCGTGTTCGGCAAGCGGACGGAGGACATGCTGTCCGGCTACCGCGTCTTCTCCCGCCGCTTCGTCAAGAGCTTCCCCGTGCTGGCCGGCGGGTTCGAGATCGAGACGGAGCTGGTGGTGCACGCGCTTGAGATGCGCATGCCCATCGGCGAGGTGGAGACGCCCTACAAGGACCGCGCCCCCGGCTCCACCTCCAAGCTCTCCACCTTCCGCGACGGCTTCCGCATCCTGTGGATGATCGGCAAGCTGGTGAAGGAGGAGCGGCCGCTGCAATCCTTCGGGCTCGTGGCGCTTGTCCTGGCGATGGCCTCGATCGGCATCTCCATCCCGATCTTCATCACCTATTACCAGACCGGTCTGGTCCCCCGCTTCCCCACGGCCGTGCTGGCGACGGGCCTCGGCCTGCTCAGCTTCCTGTCGCTGGCCTGCGGGCTGGTGCTGGACACGGTGACCCGTGGGCGGCGGGAGATGAAGCGGTTGAAGTATCTTGAAATCCCCGCTCCGGACTTCAACCCGGACAGCATATCCGGCGACACGACCAAGCCTGTGTGAGGCCGCTATTTCTTCCATGACCGACGCCGCCGGCCAGTCGCCCGCCGCCAGCATCCGCCGGCAGTTCGCCATCTTCGCCGCCATTGGCGTGGCCGGGCTGCTGGTGGACATGGCGGCGCTGTGGGTGGCGCTGAATCCGCTGGGGCTGGACCTCTATACCGGCCGGCTCTTCTCCTATCTCTGCGCCGCCAGCTTCACCTGGTGGATGAACCGGGAGTTCACCTTCAAGGGCGTGAGCCGCCGCGGGGCGGTGCGCCAGTGGGGGCGGTTCCTGGCGGCGAATGCCGTGGGTGCGGCGGTGAACTACGCCGTCTATGCCGTGGTCATCGCCGTTGTCCCCCTGACCGGCCTCTGGCCGGACGAAGCGGCGGAGCTGATCCCCTATGCCGGCGTGGCGGCGGGCAGCATCAGCGGTCTGGTCTTCAACTTCACCCTCTCCCGCCTCGTGGTGTTCCGGCAGAGCTGAAGGGGCGCCCGCCGGCTCAGTCCGGGGTGGGGCGGCCCTGCACGGTTGCGGAGCCGGGGCTGCGCATCACGCTCTTGCCCTTGTCCGGGTTGGGCGTGCCGGTCATCCGGTCCACCCGGCCGAAGCCGGTGTTCGGCGGCTCGAAGCGTTTGCGCAGGCGCTCGAACTCCACTTGCTGGAACTCCCATTCCTCCTGAAAGGTAGGGAGAACGGGCCGCTGCCCCTCGACGATGATCTCCTCCATCGGCTCCGCCGGGGCGGGCGGGGTTGTCTGCGAAAGCGCCGGGACGGCCAGCAGGGCCAGCAGGGCGGCCCCGATGGCAAGAAGCGCAGCCGCCCTCATTCGTAGCGCAGGGATCGGGCCGGTGGGCTCAATGCCACGCGGGCGGCGTGCAGGGAGACGGTTGCCACCGCCACCAGCAGGGCCGCCGCACCCGCCAGCAGGAAGGGCAGGGGGCCGAGTTCAATCCGCACTGTGAACTGCTCCAGCCAGCGCGCCATGACCAGCCAGGCCACCGGCCAGGCGATCAGATTGGCCAGCAGAACCGGGCGGGTGAAATTCCGGGCCAGCAGCAGCACGACCTGGGGCACGCTGGCCCCGACCACGCGGCGGATGCCGATCTCCTTGGTCCGTCGCGCCGCCGCAAGGGCGGTCAGCCCGAACAGCCCCATATTGGCCAGCAGGATCGCCAACGCGGCGAAAGTGGCGAAGATGGCGGCCTGCCGCCGCTCCCCCTGATACTGCTCCTCTAGCCGCTCATCCACGAAGAAGCGGCGTTTGATCCGGCGGTCGGGAAACAGCTCCTCCACCTTGGCATCCAGATGATCCAGGACCGGGCGCGGATCGCCGGGGGCCAACCTGATCGTGACGTAGTCCATGGCCCGGGCGAAGGTGAACAGGATCGCCTCCGCCCCGTCGCGCGCCGTACGCAGCCGGATATCCTCCACCACCCCCACGATCTCGGTCGGATAGCGCTCTCCATCCTGGCCGCCATTGATCAGCTTGCCAATGGCCTCCTCCGGCGTGGCGAAACCCAGCCGGGCAAGTCCGGATCGGCTCAGATAGGCATAGCTGCCGGGGGTGTCGACCGGATTTCCGTTCTCATCCAGGATCGGCTCCGGCTCCCAGCCGGGCGGCACGCCGGGGCCGGCGATCAGGCGGATGCCGTAGATGCTGAAGAAATCCGGCGCCACCTGATAGGCGGACATCACCGGCGGCGGGCCGGGATATTCCACACCGATGAGTTGGACAGAACTGATGCTCTGGGACCGATCGCCGGGCACGATGGAGGAGAAGGTGACGCCCACGATCCCCGGATGCGACGTCAGCTCGGTCTTCAAGGTGCGTTGGCGCAAAGGATCGGGGTCCAGTACCCCTGCGAAGACCAGGCCGTCCGCCATATAGCCCAGCTCGGCCGTGCGGGCATGTTCGACCTGCTGGCGCACCGTCAGGGTAACGATGACCAGTATGATGGAGATGGCGAACTGCACCACCACCAGCGTGCCGCGCAGCCGGTTCGATCCAGGCGACTGCGCCTTGCCCTTCAGCACCTCTGCCGGCCGGTAACCTGACAGGACCAGTGCCGGATAGAGTCCGCCCAACAGGCCGACGCCCAACGGCGTCGCCAGCATAAGGACCGCCGTCCCTGCCGAGAGATCGCGCCAGAGCGACAGATTCCGCTCCACCAGCGCGTTGAAGGCCGGCATCAGCAGCTCCACGAAGCCCAGCGCCAGCAGGGTGCCTGCCGCCGCCATGGCGACCGACTCCCCCAGGAACAGGATGACCAGATGGCGGCGCTTGGCTCCGGCGACCTTGCGCACCCCCACCTCCTTGGCCCGCTGGATCGCCTGGGCGGTGGCAAGGTTGGCGTAGTTGACGATGGCGATGCCGAGGATCAGGGCTGCCACGCCGGCCAGCGTGCCGAGCAGCGTCATATTCCCGCCGCTCTTCGGGTCGTCGATGGATTTGACGCGCAGATGGATATCGGTAACCGGGTCCAGGCGCAGGGTCAGGAAGTCCGGGAACATGTCCGCAGGCGGCAGTCCCGTAGCGTGCCGGGTCACGAAGTCCGGCAGGCCTGCACGCAGGGTGTCGGGGACGGCACCGGGGGACAGGCGGACATAGGTGTTCGCACCGCCCTGGGACCAGCTGTCAGGCGGGCGGCGGTCGAAACTTGCGGCGCCTCGGGCGGCATCGGCGACAATGGCGGTGAAATCCAGATGTGTCGGCGGCAGGGGCTTCAGCACGCCGGTGACCGTCAGGGCGGTGCCGTCTGTCAGCTCCACCCGGCGGCCGACGGCCCTCTCATCCCCGAACAGCTTGGCTGCCAGCTCCGCTGTCAGCACAATCCCGTCCGGCTGGGCCAACGCCGTACCGGAATCGCCGCTGGCGAAGGGGAAATCCAGCACTTCGAAGAAGTTCGGATCGGCCCAGAGCAGCGTCTCCGCAAAGCTGGTCTCCGAATCCAGGCGCAGATTGTCCAGTTGCCGCTCCACGCGCGTCGCCGCTTCGACCTCTGGAAACTCCTGGCGCAGCAGTTCGGCCATGGCGGGCGCGCTTCCCGCCACCTGCATTGTGGGACGACTGGGCAGGGCCAGGGTGTTGCCGACGCGGTACAGCCGCTCCGCCGCAGCATAATGGCGGTCGTAATTGAACTCCCCCTTCACATACAGCGCCACGAACAGGAAGCCTGCCACCCCGATGGCAAGCCCGATCAGGTTGATGGCGGCGAACAGTGCCTGTCGGCGGAACGGGCGGAGGAACTGCGTCAGCATTGGAGTCCGGGGATACTGTCAGCTTACGCCGGATGGAGATTGCAAGGACCAGGCCGTGCATAGGATATTGATTTCCTTAGAAAGAGGCACTCTATCGCCTGTCCGCATGCGGACAGTGTCCGGTTCCGGACACACGGGTGTCCGCAGTTGAAGCGGCGGTCTGGTCGTTTCATCTGAAACCGCCCCTGGACTCAAGGGACGGTAATCCGCACATATGGCGCGCCCGCAAACGGCAAAGCCGGAACCGGGAAGAACAGGGAGAACAGCATGCGACTTCTGACCCGTGCGGTGCGCCGGATGGCGGCACCGGCACTGATCGCCGTCACCTTGACCGGCGCCGGCTTCGCCGCGCCCGCCGCCGCTGAAATGTTGTTGAACCGCGGCAATCAGGCGGAGCCGACCTCGCTCGACCCGCACAAGGGAACCGATGTCCAGTCCGCTCGTATCGGCTACGACCTGTTCGAGGGGCTGCTCACCTACGGCTCGGACGGAACGGTGGTGCCGGGCGCGGCAGCAAGCTGGGAGGTCAGCGAGGACGGGCTCACCTATACGTTCAAGCTGCGCCCGGACGGCAAATGGTCGGACGGCAGCCCCGTCACGGCGCATGATTTCGTCTTCGCCTGGAAGCGGCTGGTCGATCCCAATACCGCCAGCGACTACGCCTATTTCCTCTGGCCCATCAAGAATGCCGAGGCGATCAGCGGCGGCCAGATGCAGGTGGACAGCCTGGGCGCCGAGGCCGTGGACGATTTCACGCTGAAGGTCACGCTGAAGGAGCCGACAGGCTACTTCCTGGGCAGCCTGGTCCACCGCATGACCTATCCGGTGCAGAAGGCCAATTTCGAGGCGCTGGGGAATAGTGCGGTCGGGGCCGGCAAGCTGGTCAGCAACGGCGCCTACATGCTGGCGGAGCATGTGCCGCAGAGCCATGTCACGCTGGTGAAGAACCCGCACTTCCGGGCCGCGGGCGAGGTGAAGGTGGACAAGGTCGTGTTCCACCATTCCGACAGCCCGGAGACGGAGCTGCGCCGCTTCCGCGCCGGTGAGCTGGATACGGTGCAGATGGCCCCGGTCACGCAGATCGACTGGCTGAAGAGCAATATGCCGGAGACGATGTTCTTCTATCCGGTCTTCGCCACCAACTACATGCCCGTCAACATGACGCGGGAGCCATGGGCATCGAACCCGAAGCTCCGCCGGGCGCTGTCGCTGGCAATCGACCGCGACGCCATTGTGGAGAAGATCACCAAGTCCGGTGAGCGCGCCGCCTGGACCCTGACCGCTCCGGGCGCCCAGGGCTATACCCTGCCGCTGCCGGAAGAAGCCTCCATGACCCAGGCACAGCGGGACGAGCTGGCGCGGAAGTTGGTGGCGGAGGCCGGCTACGGCCCCGGCGGCAAGCCGCTTCAGGTCGAAATCATGCACGCGACCAACGAGAACACCCGCAAGATCATGGTCGCCGTGGCCGCCATGTGGCAGCAGAAGCTGGGCGCCAAGGTCGCCCTGAACAATCAGGAATGGAAGGTCGTACTGCAGAAGGCGGGAGAGAAGGACTATCCCGGCCTGACCTCGCTGGGCTGGATCGGCGATTTCCCCGATCCCTATACTTTCCTGAAGATCTACCGCAGCGATGTCGGCAAGATGAACCGGTCCGGCTATGCGAGCGCCGAGTACGACCGGTTGCTCAACGAGTCCAACGCGCTCCTCGACCCGGAAGCCCGTATGGCCAAGATGGCGGAAGCCGAGGCGGTGCTGGTTGCCGATGCGCCGATGATCCCGATCTATCACGCCACATACCGGAACCTGGTCTCGCCCAAGGTGAAGGGGTGGTTTGAGAACCCCATGGGCGTGCAGCCCACCCGCTACATCAGCGTGGAATGACAGGACCGGGGGAGGGGGACGGGCGCTGCCCGTTCCTTTTCTGGATCGCTTCGGGATGAAATCGGACCGCTAATCCCTTAAATGGTAATCAAACCGGGGCCAGCCCGCCGATCAGGGAGAGTAGTGAAGGAATGCAGACCGTGATGTCCCGTTTCAGCCCGAAGGCCTTGCGCTCGGGCATTCTGGCCGCAGGCGCGCTCGCCCTGCTGGCGCTCGCCGGTTGCGGCGAGCAGGAGGCCACGACCGAGCAGGCCTCCGCGGCGCCGCCTCCCGCCGCGGCGGACGGCATCGTGCTCCGGCGCGGAAATGGCGCGGAGCCGGAGACCCTGGACCCGCACAAATCCACCGGCGTGCCGGAAAGCTGGATCCAGTACGACCTCTTTGAAGGGCTGATGGTGCCCGACGGGAAGGGCGGCTTGATCCCCGGTGCTGCGGAAAGCACCGAGATCAGCGACGACCAGCTCACCTACACCTTCCATCTGCGTCCCGACGGCAAGTGGTCGGACGGAACGCCCGTCACGGCGCACGACTTCGTCTTTGCGTGGAAGCGGCTGGTCGATCCCAAGACCGCCAGCGACTACGCCTATTTCCTGTGGCCGGTCGAGAATGGCGAGGACATCACGCTGGGCCGCCAGCCGGTGGACAATCTGGCGGTCGAGGCGGTGGACGACCTGACCTTCCGGGTGAAGCTGCGGGCGCCGACGCCTTATTTCACCTCCATGCTGCACCACCACGCCACCTACCCCATCAACAAGGCGGCGTACGAGACGCACGGGGACAACTTCGTGCGGCCGGGCAACTATGTGGGCAACGGGGCCTACATGCTGGCCGAGGCGGTTCCGCAGAGCCACGTCAAGCTGGTGAAGAACCCGCACTTCCATGCCAAGGACGAAGTGCAGATCGACACAGTCTACTACTATGTCACCGAGCAGCTTGAGGCCGAACTGCGCCGCTTCCGCGCCGGTGAGCTGGACGTGACCTATGAAGTGCCGGTCAGCCAGATGGACTGGGTCCAGGCCAACATGCCGCAGAACCTGCGGCTGGCCCCTTATTTCGGCACCTACTTCTATGCGCCGAACATGACCCATGAGCCATGGAAGTCCAACAAGGACCTGCGTCTCGCCCTCAATCTCGCCATCGACCGCGACGTGATCGTCAGGGACATCAACAAGCAGGGCCAGATTCCCGCCTATGGCTGGGTGCCGCCGGGCACGACCAACTATGAGAACCAGGCGCCCGAATACGCCGCCTGGACGCAGGAGCAGCGCGACGCCAAGGCCAAGGAGCTGATCCAGCAGGCCGGCTATGGCCCCGGCGGCCAGCCGCTGGAAGTCGAAATCCTGTACAATACCAGCGAGAACCACCGGAAGCTGGCTATCGCCGTCGCGGCCATGTGGCAGCAGAAGCTGGGGGCCAAGGTCACGCTGAATAACCAGGAATGGAAGGTGTTCCTGGATTCCCGCGATGAGAAGAAGTTCAAGGACGTGACCCGCCACGGCTGGATCGGCGATTATAACGACGCCAACAACTTCCTGGAACTGTTCCGCACCGACATCGGCAAGCAGAACCCGTCCGGCTATTCCAACCCGGAGTTCGACAAGCTGATGATCGAGGCGAACCGTACCGAGGATGTGGAGCGGCGGGCCGAGCTGATGCAGCAGGCGGAGCGCATCGTGATCGAGGATGTCGCCCTGTTCCCGCTCTACTTCTATGCCAGCAAGCACATGATTTCTGATCGGGTTGAGAACTGGAACGACAACCTGCCCGACTACCACCCCACCCGCTTCCTGCGCATCAAGCAGTAAGCCGGCCCGGGTCGGGATCGGATCGGGAAGGCCGCCGGGGGAAGCCCCGGCGGCCTTTTCTCTGCCCGCCTGCCGAGGGAGGGACGGGACGGCTAAGGACACGTTAACCATGCCGCTGCATGGTGGCGGTCCGCCGATCCGCCACGACCGTGAGAGCCCCGCCCATGCCGCACCCGATCCCCGCCGCCCTGCGCGTCGATCTGCGTGCCGTCGCTTCGACGGCTCTGCTGCCCGTCGTGGCCGGGCTGGTCATCGGCTGGGGCTTGGCCGGGGCGGTGCCGGCAGCCCTGGAAGGCCAGACGCCCATGGCCTTCGCGCTGAATCTGACCCGTCTCTGCTATCTGGGCGTGGCCGCGTCCCATGTGGGGGCCTGGATCGCCGGGGACCTTATGGCCCGCCTGCGCAGCGATCCCACCGATCTGGTTGAACAGTTGCGCAGTCCCGAACCGAGCGATTGCGCCTGGGGCGCGTTCCCCAACCCGCTGGATGCCGCTCTGCTGGCCGTAGGGCTCGCCACGCTTGTAAATGCCGCCGCCTGATGCTGGTTCTGCGCGAGGGCGCGCGCGCTCTCAAGGCTGGGCCGTGAATGGTTAATTACGTCTTAACTATGCAATGCCGCGGAAATCAACGGCTGACAGCTCTTCTTGAAGCAGATGGCCAGTAGCATTGTGCGGCGCAGTGTAAACGTGTTGCTTTGGCTTCTATCTTATGATTTACGGGCTTCCAAAAAATACGGACGAATTACAACGAATCTTCACATTTATTTTCCGAAAGTGGTATGGTCTCTCCGCTACTGCCGCTGATCTGCCGGGCGGCTGAAAAATAGAAAGCATGTGGCGCCCTGCCGGGGCGACATGGGCGGGCAACGGGGGGAGACGATGCCGTTACATGAAAATGTGATCGACGCCACTTACCTGGATGCCCCCTTGTCGGCGGCGAAGCGCGTGGCGCGGATCGCGTGGTTGGATTGCGCCGATGGCGCCACCCGGCGGGCGCTTGCCTGTGCAAGCCACAGCAATTGCCCCTATGGCTCTGGCATCTGCCCCCACCATCCCGAATGGCGGGCGGAGGTTCTTCTGGCGGGTTGACCGCATGCCGGCCCCGCCGGGGCCGGCATGCGGGACATGTCAGGCGGCGCGAACCCGGGCGACGAAGGCATCCACCTCATCGCGCAGCCGCCCCGCTTCCCGCGACAGGGTACCGGCCGCCGTCAGCACTTCCCTGGCCGCGGTGCCGGCTTCCGCCGCGGCGGAGCTGACGCCGGATATGTTCTCGGACACATCCCGGGTCCCCATGGCGGCCTGTTGCACGTTGCGGCCGATCTCCTGGGTGGCAGCCGACTGTTCCTCGACCGCCGAAGCGATGGAGTTGCCGATTTCGCTGACCCGCTGGATCGTACGGCCGATGGACCGGATGGCATCCACAGACACGCCGGTGCGGCCCTGGATTTCGGTGATGTGGCCGGCAATCTCCTCGGTCGCGCGGGCGGTCTGGTTCGCAAGCGCCTTCACCTCGCTGGCCACCACGGCGAAGCCCTTGCCGGCCTCTCCGGCGCGGGCCGCTTCGATGGTGGCGTTGAGGGCGAGAAGGTTCGTCTGGCCGGCGATGTCCTGGATCAGCTGGACCACAGCGCCGATCCGCTCCGCCGCCACGGCCAGCCCCTCGACGGACTCGTTGGTCTTCTCCGCCTCGAACACCGCCTCGCGGCTGATGCGGGCGGCTTCGGCGACCTGACGGCTGATTTCGGTGATGGAACCGCCGAGCTCCTCCGTCGCGGCGGCCACAGTCTGGACATTGCCCGACGCCTGCTCGGTCGCGGCAGCGACCGCGGTGGCCTGCCGGTTGGTCTGCTCCGCCACGGCGGACATGCCCTGGGCATTGGCCTGAAGCTGGGTGGCGGAGCTGGAGACGGACTGCACCACCCCCTTCACGCTGGCCTCGAACTGGTCGGCAAGCTCCAGCATGGCGGCGCGGCGGGCCTGCCGCGCCTTTTCCTCCGCCGCCGCGGCCTCCTGCTCCAGGCGGCGGGTGCGGAGCATGCTTTCCTGGAAGATGCGCAGCCCCTGGGCCACCTCGCCGATTTCGTCGCGCCGACCGGTCCCGCTGATCTCCACCTCCAGCTTCCCGCCCGCCAGCGCCCGCAGTTCCTCCACCGTGCGGGAAAGCGGACGGGCGATGCCGAACTGGGCCACCATGAAGCCGATGCCGAACCCGCCGACCACGGCGATCACGGCGACCGTCAGCATCATGACCTTGGTGTTGTCCGCCGTAGCGGCCGCCGCTTCGGCCGCCGCGCGCGACCCGGCCTCCACATGCTCGGTCAATGCACGGACCCGCTGTTGCAACTCCTCCGCGACGGCCCGGCTCTCGCGGGCGCGCTGCCGAACGGCGAGCTGCGCATCCGACACGGTGACGTCACTGCCGACCTCCGTAGCGGTGGTCACTGTCTGCTCCAGCGAGGCCATGTACCGGGCGTAGGCGGCTTCCACCTCGGCTAGCAGGGCGTCGCCGCGCGCATCTCCCGCACCGTCAAGATCCTCGTGCAACTCTCCGATCCGCCGCAGATACTCTTCCCGTTCCCGGTCCACCACCTGCCGGATCGTGGCGATCTGGTCGCTGGACGGATCGGCGGCCAGCCGGTACTCAGCCCGGTTCAGGGCGATCACGTTCTGGTTCGCCCTGGCTGTCGCCACGGCCAGTCGGTTCGAGGCCTGGATGGTTACCGTCGTATCCGCCACGCGACCGATTCCGGACCAGCCGATCACGCTGACGACCAGGATGGCGCCGGTCAGCAGACCGACCAGGATCAGCAGTTTGGGAAGCACTTTCAGATTGGCGAACATCGCGTCCTCGGCAGCATGGTTGTGCACTGCCCGCGCCGAAGGGGAGGAGGGCGGCGAGCGGAATGTGAGTTAGCATCGCCGCTCAGAAGTGTAGGGTCATATCACTTCAGGATTAGGACTCCGCCCTTATGCTCTTGGCGGCGTCGCCGGGCCGGCAGTAACGCAAGGCCTCGTATTCCGTTCACCTCCGGTTCAGATGCCCGGAGGCAGCGTGCCGAATCTCAGCCACTATATACATCTATCGCCAGAGACCCGCCGTGACCTGATCCGGCTGGGCCTGCAATCCGCCGTGGCGGCCGGCGGCACCTATCTGGTCATGCGCGTAACGGGATTGCCGCAATTGTCCTGGGCCGTGATGTCCGCCCTGTTCGTCGTGCAGCAGAGCCTGGACAACACGCTCCAATCGGCGGGCGGGCGGCTGGTCGGCACGGTTCTGGGCAGTGCTGTCGGGCTCGCCAGCGTGGTGCTGATCGATGTCGATCATGTCGGCACCGTCGGGGGCGGCTGGGGGATTCTGCTGCGGCTGGTTCTCTGCGGGCTTGTGATGAACGCCATTTCAGTGGCTAGGCCGGGGCTGCGCTACGGAGTCATCGCCGCCGCGATCATCGCGCTGGAGCCGGCCGCCGACAATGCCGTCCAAGGGGCGGTGGACCGGGGTACGGCCATCCTGACCGGCACCCTGCTCGGCATCGCCGCCGCCCTGGCGATCTGGCCCGACCCGGCCTACCGCCGCCTGCGCCGGCACGTCCGCCGCGCCCTGACGGCCTGCGCCGATCTGGTCACGGAGGCGCTGGACGATCTGGCGGAGGGTGGGGGAGGGGCAAAGCTGGGACCGCTGCACCAGCGCATCCTCCTGGAACTGCAACAGGCCCATGCGGCCTCCGGGGCGTCGCGCCTCCACCGCCTGCCCGGCCTGTCCAAGGGGGCAGACCCCCAGCGCCTCGTCCGGGTGACGGAGCGGCTCTGGCACGCATTGGTCCTGCTCGATCGCGTTGATTCCGATACCCGCTTCGCCCTGGAGCGGCGGCTGAGCGACGAGGCCGTGGCGGCCCTGCGCCGGGTCCGCGAAGCGACCGTGCAGCACCTGCACCTGCTGACCGACAGCATGGCGCGGTGGGAGCCGCCGCCGCAGCCCGATGCCGTCCGGGATGCGGTGCATGCCGCCGAAAAGGTGCTGCGCGTCGGGTCGGAGAATGCCGACCGTCCCTCCGCCGTGCGCATCCATGCGCTGGAGTTCGGCCTCTCCGAACTGCACAAGAACCTGCAGGAACTGGTCGATCTGCTGTGCGGCACTCCGCCCGAGCAGCGCCCCTGATTCCGTCCAGTCGCGGCGCCTGTGCAGCCAGGGACCGATTCCGAAAGCCCCCTATCGCCGCATATTGGCTATTCGTTCAATCCACGCCCGCAAAGCTTCACAATGATTTCCGGATCGGGCAAGGTTCATGCGCGAAAAATGGGCAGGCTCTGTCGTGCCGCCGGCCAGCGCGAACGGGATGCCAAAGGGGGAAACGGACTGCATGAAACTCGCGATACCAAAGGAGCGGCGGGCGAACGAGTTGCGCGTTGCAGCCACGCCGGACACGGTCAAGAAATTCAAGGCGCTGGGCCTCGACGTGGTGGTCGAGACGGGGGCCGGCCTGGGTGCCGCCATCACCGACCAGGCCTATGAGGCCGCAGGCGCCAGCATCGCGCCGGACGTCAAGGCCACGGTCTCCGACGCCGACATCGTGCTGAAGGTGCAGCGCCCGCTGGGGCCGGGGGAGGGGGACGTCGATGAGATGGCCCTGCTGAAGCCGGGCTCCACCCTGGTCGCCGTGCTGTCTCCCCATGCCGACAAGGCGCGGATCGCCGCTTATGGCGCGGCGAACATCGACGCCTTCGCCATGGAGTTCATGCCCCGCATCACCCGGGCGCAGAGTGCGGACGTGCTGTCCAGCCAGTCCAACCTGGCCGGCTACCGCGCGGTGCTGGAGGCGGCCTATGTCTTCGGCCGCGCCTTCCCGATGATGATGACCGCCGCCGGCACGGTGCCGCCCGCCCGCGCCCTGATCATGGGCGCCGGCGTCGCGGGCCTTCAGGCCATCGCCACCGCGCGCCGCCTGGGCGCCGTGGTCAGCGCCACCGACGTCCGCCCCGCCACCAAGGAGCAGGTGGAAAGCCTCGGCGGCACTTTCGTCGCCGTGATGGATGAGGAGTTCCAGCAGGCCCAGACCGCCGGCGGCTACGCCAAGGAGATGAGTGCCGAGTATCAGGCCAAGCAGAAGGCCCTGATCGCCGAAACCATCAAGAAGCAGGACATCGTCATCACCACGGCCCTGATCCCCGGACGCAAGGCCCCGATCCTGGTCACCGACGACATGCTGCGCAGCATGAAGCAGGGCGCGGTGCTGGTGGACATGGCGGTGGAGCAGGGCGGCAACATCGAGGGCGCCGTGCCCGGCGAGGTGGTAGAGAAGTACGGGGTCAAGATCGTCGGCCACGTCAACCTGCCCAGCCGCATCCCGGTGGACAGCTCCGCCCTCTACGCCAAGAACCTGCTGACTTTCCTGACGCCCTTCATCAAGGACGGAAAGCTGGAGTTCAACTGGGACGACGATCTGGTCAAGGGCACCGCGCTGACCCGCAGCGGCAGGGTGGTGCACCCGTCCTTCGTGACGGATGCTGCTCCCGCAGCGCCCGCCCCCTCGGCGGCCCAGCCGGAAACCGACCAGTCGGTTCAGGCCACCCCGCCCTCCACGGAAGCGGGGGAGGAAAAGCCCGAGGTCATCAAGGTGAAGCCGGCCAAGCCGGACGGCACGCCTGAGGGCCAGTCGGAGAAATCGCAGGATGGCGGAACGCCGTCCACCGGGACCTGAGCCGTGGGGAGCCTAGGAATGGATCCGAACCAACACGTACAAGATGCGGCCGACCTCGCCACCAATGCGCAGGAACTGGCCAACCGCGCCGCCGACCTCGCTCTCCAGGCAACGCAACTGGCTCAGCCCGCCGCGGCGGTGACCGAGGGCGTGCCATTCATCGTCGCCGGCCTGACCGTGTTCGCCCTGGCCTGCTTCGTCGGCTATTACGTGGTCTGGCGGGTGACGCCGGCCCTGCACTCGCCGCTGATGGCCGTCACCAATGCCGTCTCCTCCGTGATCATCGTCGGCGCTCTGATCGCCACCGGCGCCAGCGTTTCGGGCTGGTCGGTGGGCTTCGGCTTCGTCGCCGTGGTGCTCGCCTCGGTCAACATCTTCGGTGGCTTCCTCGTCACCCAGCGGATGCTGTCCATGTACAAGAAGAAGGCGCCCGCCGGCGCCTCCAAGAAATAACCGGGGGAGGCCACCGCAATGTTCGTCTTCGCTTCGCTGGCCTATCTGGTGGCGGCGATCTGCTTCATCATGGCGTTGCGCGGGCTGTCCAGCCCGGAAACGGCCCAGGCCGGCAACCGCTATGGCATGATCGGCATGGCCGTCGCCATCGTCACCACCCTGGTGGCGCAGGAATCCCTGACCGGCATCCCGATGACGGCCGGCCGCGCCGCCCTGATCCTGGGCGGCATCGCCATCGGCGGCGGCATCGGCTATGTGATCGCCAAGCGCATCCAGATGACCGAGCTGCCGCAGCTCGTCGCCGCCTTCCACAGCCTGGTCGGTCTGGCGGCAGTGTTCGTGGCCGCCGCCGCCTTCTACAGCCCGGAAAGCTACCGGATCGGTGAGCCGGGCGACATCCACATCGGCTCGCTGATCGAGATGAGCCTGGGCATCGCCATCGGCGCCATTACCTTCACCGGCTCCGTCATCGCCTTCCTGAAGCTGGACGGGCGGATGAGCGGCAAGCCGCTGGTCTTCAAGGGCCAGCACCCGCTGAACGCGGGGCTCGCGGTGCTGCTGGTGGCCCTGATCCTGGTGCTGTGCCTGACGCAGAGCACGGTGATCTTCTGGGCCATCGTGGTGGTGGCGCTACTGCTCGGCCTGCTGCTGATCCTGCCCATCGGCGGGGCGGACATGCCGGTCGTGGTCTCCATGCTGAACAGCTATTCCGGCTGGGCGGCGGCGGGCATCGGCTTCACGCTGCAGAACAACCTGCTGATCATCACGGGCGCCCTGGTCGGCGCCTCCGGCGCGATCCTGTCCTACATCATGTGCAAGGGCATGAACCGCTCCATCTTCAACGTGATCCTGGGCGGGTTCGGCGGCGATGCGGCTGCCGCCGGTGCCGCCGGCGGGGCGGCCATCGACCGCACCTTCAAGCAGGGCTCGGCCGATGACGCCGCCTTCATCATGAAGAACGCGGCCAAGGTCATCATCGTGCCCGGCTACGGCATGGCGGTGGCCCAGGCCCAGCACGCGCTGCGCGAGATGGGCGATCTGCTGAAGGCCGAGGGGGTGGAGGTGAAGTACGCCATCCATCCCGTCGCCGGCCGCATGCCCGGCCACATGAACGTGCTGCTGGCCGAAGCCAACGTGCCCTATGACGAGGTGTTCGAGCTGGACGAGATCAACCGCGATTTCGGCCAGGCGGACGTGGCCTATGTCATCGGCGCCAACGACGTCACCAACCCGGCCGCCAAGACCGACACGGCCAGCCCGATCTACGGCATGCCCATCCTGGATGTGGAAAAGGCCAAGACCGTGCTGTTCATCAAGCGGTCGATGGGCGCGGGCTATGCCGGCGTCGAAAACGAACTCTTCTTCCGCCCCAACACCATGATGCTGCTGGGCGACGCGAAGAAGATGACGGAAGAGATCGTCAAGGCGCTGTCCGGCAGCGGGCACTGAGCCTTACGACCACGATCCTGTGCAAGGGGCCGTCCGGGAAACCGGGCGGCCCTTTTCAGTTCGTTCATCGGATCGTGACCTCCCCCGATAGGGTGGCAGGGTGGTGTTGCCCTGGGGCCTTGAAGCTGCCCGCCTGGACGAGGTCGGATAAAACGGCCATATCCTGTCCATGCGCCGCCTCGCCCCGCTTCCCCCCGACCTGCCGCCCCGCCGCGACCCGCCCGGCCGCAGCCTCGGCCCCTGTCCCCTGTGCGGGCGGGAGATGAGCGCGGGGCCGAGCGTTGATGCGCACCATCTGGTGCCGAAATCCCAGGGCGGGCGGGAGACGGTCGACATGCACCGGGTCTGCCACCGGAAAATCCATGCGGAGCTGACCGAGCGGGAATTGCGGGACGCCTATCACAGCGTGGAGGCGCTACGGGCGCACCCCGCCATCGCGGATTTCATTCGCTGGGTCGCCCGCAAACCGCCGGAATTCACCAAAGCGACCTTCCGCCGGAAGAGCCGGGAATAGCAACGCACCGTGGAAACTCCGCGGCAGGGAACCGGTACCGGCCGGGGCGGTTGCAGGGGACCGTTTCCAGCAGAAGGAAGGCGCAGATGCCGACCAATCCGCGCAACATCGACACCGACCAGGGCATCCCCGACAAGGCCGGTCAGGCCACCCCGGCCGCGAACTCGGGCACACACGATCTGAACCGCATCAAGGCGGAGCGGGCGACGAAGGACAACAAGCAGGCCGGCCGGGAAGGACGGGCCAAGGGTGAGGGCGCGGGGGACCGGTAATCGCACCGGCATCCCCACGACGGCCGGAACTAGTCGAAGTTCCGGGCCCAGACGGCGGCCAGGGCGGGAAGCGCCTGGGTGCGCGTGGCGATCGCGTCCAACCTCGGGCATTCCGCTGTGAACCACGCCCGCCGGGGCCGCCAGTTCACCATCGCGGCAAGATAAAGATCGATGGCGGAGAAGCGTTCGCCCAGGAACCAGGGCTCTCCGGCCACTGCCTCCATCTGCCGGTACATGGCCTTGCGGGCCTCGTCGCTGGTGCGCCGCAGCTCGTCCTCTGCTGTTTTGCCGGTGACGTAGCGGGCCGGCACGTCGCCGAAGGTGAAGGTGGGGTAGACGGCCCCCACCAGGAACACCAGCCATCGCAGGAACTCCGGCCGCTCCGGCGCATCCGGGGGCGGTATCAGGCTGGACGCAGGATAGCGGTCGGCCAGATGCAGGATGATGGCGGCGCTTTCCGTCATTACCCGCCCGTCCGGCAGGACCAAGGTCGGCACCTGCAGCAAGGGATTCAACGCCCGCAGCCGCTCCTTGCCGGGTCCCTCCTCATAGGGGGACGCCTCGGTGACGGTGACCGGCGCGCCTGCCAGGGCGAAAGCTGCCTCTACGATCGCGGAGCCGCAGCCCTTTGCGGCCAAGAGTTCGTAGCTGTCCATTGCCATGATCTCCCTCCCGTTGCGGTGGGAAAGGGTGGCCGAGATCGGCCCCGCCGTCCAATCAGATCATTTGCCGGCCATGGATAAGCGCATCTTATCCGCCGTCGGCAAGTTCCAGCAGGCGGCGCTCGACCGGCGCCAATGCGGCTATATCCTCATCTCCGCCCCTCGCATCAAGCCAGCCCCGGATATCGCGCACTGTTTCTTCCAGGGGGCGGGTGGTCAGACCCAGCGACAGGGCCTTTGCAATGTCCATCTTCTGAATATGGGCGAAGTCGTCATCCAGGGAGACCCAGCTGCGCATGGGTACGGGCAACTCGACTCCTGCCGATACAGCCGCCTCCGCCGCGATCCATACCGGTTCGGCGGCTTCCGGCAGCCCGTGCCGCACCGCTTCGATCATGTCGGCATGGGTCAGCCTGCTGGCCGGGCCGGTGGCCTGCACCGTACCGATTGTACCGGCTTCCAGCAGGCGGACCATGAAGGCGCCCAGGTCGCGGGCGTCGATGAACTGGACCTGCTCGTCCGGTCGGCCCGGAACCGCCATGCGCCCGCCGGCCCGCGCGCGGGCGATCCAGTAATTGAAACGGGTATATTTGTCCTGCGGCCCGATAATGATGCCGGGACGCACGATCAGATGGCGGTCGGGCATCGCTTCCCGCACCACCTGCTCCGCCCGCGCCTTCAACGGTCCGTAGGTCGCACCGTCAATGGGCAGATCCGGCCGCGGCTCCTCCCCCTCTGACAGGCCGGGCAGGGCGGTGCCCGCGGGATACGCCTCCGTAATGCCCGGTTGGCGGAAATCGCGGTACACGCTGATCGTGGAGATGAAGAGATAGGCGCCGACGGCTTCCTTCAGCGCGGATGTGGATGCGGCCAGCTGGTGAGGGCGATATCCGCAGCAATCCACCACAGCATCCCAACGCCGGCCGGCAAGGCGGTCCAGGTTCGTCTCCCGATCTCCCCGAATGCGCTCCACCCCCGGAAACAGGCTGGCGCCCGACTGGCCACGGTGGAACAGGGTCAATTCATGTCCACGGGCGAGGGCGACTTCCACCAGATGCCGTCCGACGAACTGCGTGCCGCCGATGACGAGGATGCGCATGGTTGTCCAGCTCCTGCTGATGGCGAGGGACAATCATCAATCCTGACAGGCGGTGAAGAGGATGTCCGCAGCCGGTTTGGCATCGGCCGGCAGGGCCGCTCGGCGTTGCATTATGCATCTTCATTGAAATGAGCAATGGACATCTGCAACGAACTTGCATTCTGCACCGAAATGCGAGAGCCCCGAGGAAGAGGGGTTCCTTGTAACTAATTGATTTATAACGAGCCAAAGGGCGGGCCACTTTTGGCCCGTTGGTTGCATTTTGGTTTGGCATGCAGGCGAGAACGCCTCGACCGAACCGATGGAGCCTTGAAATGATCCGCACCGTTGCCGCCGCCCTGATCGCCACCGCCGCCATGACCGTCGCCGGCTCCGCCGCGGCCGCGACCAGCGGCACGATCAAGCTGAACGGCAAGGTGGACCTGGCCTGCTCGGTGTCGGTGCAGGATCTGAACCAGCAGCTGAACCTGGCCGGCGGCGACAGCAACAAGGCGGTTGGCAAGGTCACCGAGACCTGCAACTCCGGCAACGGCTACCGCATCAGCATCTCCTCCCAGAACGGCGGCAAGCTGCGCGGCGAGCGCGGCACCGAGATCGGCTACCAGGTGAACTACGACAACCAGGGCGGCACGCTGGGCAGCGCCATGAATGTCGACCGCGCCGGCGCCCGCTTCGGCCAGCAGTACGATCTCAAGGTCTCCGTCCAGGGCTCCGACCAGTACATCGCCGGCGCTTACGAGGACACCCTCACCGTCACCATCGCCGCTAAGTAAGGCGCGACCTTCCGACCGGCAAAAGCCGGAAGGCAGGCGGGGGGTCTCCGGGAAAAGCCCGGCTCCCTGCCGCGGGATACCCCTCCCGATGGAGTGCCGTCCGAAGCGGACAGGCCCCAGGCAGGGTTGAACAGCGGTCAGGCGCGGCCGTGCCCCATAATCGGTTCGGGGCGAACGCGCAGACTGGAACGGCGCGGTCCGGAGCCCTCTCCGCCGCGCCGTCTCTTTATCTGCATCTGGTGCCGGAACGCCGTTCAGTCCCCGACAAACTCGATCTGCTGCGGATGGGTGACCCGGATCAGGGGGCCATTGTAGCTTTCGACCCAGCCGCGCACTTCCAGCCGCTTGCCCTGCCATGTCAGCGGGTCCAGCCCCGCCCCGGCGAAGCGGCGCAGATCGCGGGTTGCGATCTCCACCGTGAAGTCGCGCCGCCAGTCCGTTCCGAAGTTCAGATACAGCCGCTCCCGCCGGCGCTCGGCCGCCAGCACCGTTCCGACGGCCAGATGATATCCGCCGATGGCGTCCGTCCACGCCGCCTCAAGCTTGGCGTCCCGCGGCTGGAAGGCGGGATCGGCCCAGAGGCCACGCTTCGCCGACCGCGCCGCCCGTTCAGCCTCCGACAGTTCCGCGGACAGCCCATTGATGTCGCTCTGGCTATAGTGCTGCGCCATTCCCTGGCGCAGCAGCGCGTCCTGTATCCAGAGACCATCTTCCCGCACCAAGTGCGCCACGGTCCGGCCATGTCTGTCCCAGTCCCGGTCGCGCTTGGCCCGGCGCAGCTCCACCGCGCGGCCCAGCGCCAGACCGGCCAGCGCCTCCCGCGCCACATCCGCCAGGGGTGTGCGGAGTCCGGCGAGGCGGACGATGGACCCGTCTTCCATCCGCACGGTGGTTCCGTCCAGCACCTCCGCCACCGTGCCCTCGCCCATGCGTATGGTGCCGCCTGGAATCTCTGCTCCGGCCGCGGCGCGGAACGGCAGCAGCAACAGGATCAGCAGGGCGCAGCGCGAAAGTATGGACATGCCCTATTAGTACGGGGCGGCGGCCTTCCCGCAAGCCCGCCCCAAAGAAAAGGCCGGCGGAGTGCGCCGGCCAAGTCAAGACAGGGAAGAACGGAAAGGGTCAGAGCCGCTGCTGCTCTCCCGTCGCGGCGATGACGGCATGGACGAACCAGACCATCATGATCGACAGCAGGGCGAAGCCGGCCCATTGCCGGTCG
The DNA here is from genome assembly GCF_003568845.1 of Indioceanicola profundi. NCBI lineage: Bacteria > Pseudomonadati > Pseudomonadota > Alphaproteobacteria > Rhodospirillales > Azospirillaceae > Indioceanicola > Indioceanicola profundi. Next base: position 252,918 of record NZ_CP030126.1, read on the forward strand.
ACCAGTGCAATGGCTTCCGCCAGGGCGAGAAGGGTAAGATAGGTGGCAAGCATACGCTTCATGTCACACGTCCCGTAAACGGGCGCGGGCGGCCCGGCCGCCGTCCAGGGCGGTCCGTTCGGGCCATGGCCCGCGCGCATGGGCCGGGGCGCGGCGTCGACGCGGGCGGCAAGGCACCCGGTCGCACAACGGCCCGGCAATCATGGCGGCATGGAACCCGTGCGGGTTCCTAGGCGGACATGAATGCGGGCGGTCCTGTGGGAACACGGGGGGATCGGTGCGCCGGGCGCGCCGGGGCCGACGTGGAGGCGGGAATGGGTGCTGCCGAGGCAAACACTACAGGGCGTAGCGCCGCCGTTTCCGGCTCCGGCAGGGCATCCGGCCCGCCGGCCGGGGTCACATTGTCGGGGTTGCGCCGCTCCGTCCGCAGGATGCCTGCGACGGCGCGCTCGGACGCTGGCGCTTCCGCCTGGGCCCGGCCTCGCAGCCCTTCGCTCCGGCTCTCTCCCACCTCTGCCGTCAGGCCAAAGCCGCCGAACAAGGCCAGGACCAGGGCAGCAAGGCCCAGGGTCAGCCGTTCCGCCACGCGCCGCGGCAATCGGCCGGTGCTGTCCGGCTGATGCTCCTCGGGGCTATGGCGGCTGGTGTCTGTCACGTCGGCTGGCTGATCACGGGTCCAGGGTGCACAGGTCAGCACGGCCAGGGGCCGGCGTCAAACAAGATTGTAGGTGGCCGGCTGCCGCTCCTCCGCGCTTGCCGCTGCGATGCCGTGCTGCAGGGCCGCGGCCATCTTCTCCGCACGTAACGTGAAGGCCAGCGCCTCCCGTTCGGCGAAGATCTCCCGCGCCGTCTCCCCGAACAGCTCCAGCCAACGGGCGAAGTGGTTGGAACCAAGGCCGGAAAGCGCCGCATGCGCCTGCATCGGTCGGCCCAGATACCGGCCGGTCGCCAGCATCACGGATTCCCAGAAGGCGCAGACCCGCTGGATATGGGGAATCCAGGCCTCATCCTCAGGGCCGATGGCGGCCAGGAACACCGGCCCCAGCAGCGCGTCCTGCCGGGCCTTGGCATAGAAGGCCACCACCAGTTCGGCGATGGCATCCGCATCGATCCGTGAAAGCCGCGCCACCGGGCCGCATCCCATCCAGTACCGGAACTGGCCGGAAAGGTGGGCGCGTCCGCCCATGAAGTCATCCGGCTTTTGGTCGCAGCCCGCCTCGTGGGAAGTCGCCCCCGCATTGACCGCATCCGGCATGCCCATTACGTACAGAGGGGCAAGCCGCGGAAAGGCGACGGGGGGACGCCAGGCCATGATACGGGGACGCCCGCGCGCATTCGATCCGGACACGGCCCTGGACCGTGCCTTGGACCTGTTCTGGCGCAAGGGATATGACGGCACGTCGCTTTCCGACCTGACGGAGGCCATGGGCATCAACCGGCCCAGCCTCTATTCCGCCTTCGGGGATAAGAAGGCGCTGTTCTTCAAGGTTCTGGACCGATACCTCTCCGGACCCGCCGCCGGCCTGCTCGGGGCCGTGGAGGATGGGATTCCGGCGCGGGAAGCGGTGGCATCCCTGCTGAACCGGGCGGCGGAACGTGCGGAACAGCCCGACCGGCCGGCCGGCTGCCTGCTGGTCCATGGCGCGCTGTGCGGCGGGGAGGAGGCGGAGGAGGTGCAGGCCGAACTGGCCCGCCGCCGCGCCGCTGTAGAGGTCGCCCTGCGCTGCCGGCTGAACCGCGCCAGGGAAAGCGGCGAGCTGCCGCCCGATGCGGATGCCGATGCCCTGGCCAAGTTCTTCACCACCGTGCAGCAGGGAATGGCGGTGCAGGCCCGGTCCGGCGCAAGTGCCGCGGAGCTGAGGGTCGTGGCCGCGACCGCGATGGCGGCCTGGCCCGGAAAAGCGTCCTAGGGGCGGAAAAGTACCAAATGTTACGCGACGGTGTTTGCCTTTACGGTCCCGCCCTCTCTAAACTCGCGGGAATTTCAAGGCAGCAGGTCCGATATGCCGCGTGGTGAGCTTTTCCCTCCTATCGATCCGTTCGCCAGCGGGCGTCTGAAGGTCTCCGATCTACATACGATCTATTGGGAGCAGTGCGGCAATCCCAACGGTGTTCCGGTGGTTTTCCTGCATGGCGGGCCCGGCGCCGGCGCGTCGCCCACCCATCGGCGCTTCTTCGACCCGCACCATTACCGCATCGTGATCCTGGACCAGCGCGGGGCCGGCCGCTCCACCCCGCTGGGCGAGGTGCGGGAGAACGACGTCGGAGCGTTGGTGGGTGATCTGGAAACCCTACGGGAGACGCTGGGCATCCGGCGCTGGATGGTGTTCGGCGGCTCCTGGGGCTCCACCCTGGCGCTGGCCTATGCGCAGGCCCATCCCGACCGGGTGCTGGCGCTGGTGCTGCGCGGCATCTTTCTGATGCGACGGCAGGAGATCGACTGGTTCCTCTACGACATGCGCCAGATTTTCCCGGAGGCCTGGGGCCAGTTCGTGTCCCACATCCCGGAGGCGGAGCGGGGCGACCTGCTGGGGGCCTACTGGACCCGTCTCACCTCGCCCGATCCGACCGTGCGCATGTCCGCCGCCCGGGTCTGGAGCGTGTATGAGGGCGCCTGCTCCACCCTGCTGCCCAGCCCGGAGCTGATCTCCGCCTCCGGCGAGGACAATCACGCCCTGGGGCTGGCCAGGATTGAGGCGCACTTCTTCCGCAACAACCTGCTCTCGCCGGAATCCAGGCTGCTGGACGACGTCCATAAAATCCGCCACATCCCGGCGGTGATCGTGCAGGGTCGCTACGACGTGGTCTGCCCGATCCGCACGGCGGATGAGCTGCACCGGGCCTGGCCAGAGGCGGATTACATCGTCGTCCCCGATGCCGGCCACAGCGCCATGGAGCCGGGCATCCGTTCGGCCCTTGTCCAGGCGACGGAGCGGTTCAAGTCGCTGGGGTGACGAGGCGCGACCCTCACGTCGCATCGTGGAAGATGATGCCCAGCGTGTAGCGCTCCCCCGCCGTGACGGTGGAGACGCCATGGCGTAGGGCGACGCGGTAGGTGCCGCGGCTGCCGCGGGCCGGGCGGAAGCGGGTGGCGAACAGGATCGCCTGTCCCTGCACCAGATCGAAGGCGTGACCCCGGCTCTGCATCCGGGGCCGCTGCTCGGTCAGCAGGAACTGCCCGCCGCTGAAATCCCCGCCCGGTTCGGACAGCAGCACCGTCATCTGGACCGGGAAGACCACCCCGCCATAGATGTCCTGGTGCAGCGCATTCCACCCGCCGGCCAGGTATCGCAGCAGCAGCGGCGTCGGCTTCATCTGTCCGGCATCGGCGCAGACCTGTCTGAATTCCTTTAGCGTGTCCGGGATTGGATGCTCGATCCCGATCTTCGGGGCCCAGTCCTGCGCCAGCGGGGCCAGATGCGGATAGGCGGCGGCCCTCAACTCCTGCACCAGCGGCGGCAGCGGGTCGGCGAAGTATCGGTAGTCTCCCTCCCCATAGCCGTGCCGGGCCATATGCACGGTGCTGCGGAACCCGTCCTCCCGCCCGAACAGCCCCGCCAGCTCCGCGCATTCCGCGGAAGACAGCAGCACCGGGGTCGGTGCCGCACCGGTCTCATCCAGGTTCCGGCGCAGGGCCGGCCAGTCCCAGGCGGCAAGGCGTTCGGCGACGGGCGGCAGGCCGGGCATGGGCGCATCCTTCAGAAGGCGGGATCGGGAGCGATGTGTTCCACGCTGAACCCATGGCCCTCCGCCATCATCTCCGCCACCCGTTTCCTGTGGCAGATATGCGGGTCGGCCTCGAAGCAGAGCAGGCAGGCCCGGCCTTCGCCCGCGATCCGGATGGCAAGGGCAAGGTCATGCTCCGCCTCCGGCCGCGCCAGGCTGTTCTCCACGATCTGCCAGAACTCGTCCCAGCGCCGGGCGCGGTTGGCCAGCCGCCCCTCCTTCGGCGTGCCAAGCCCTTTCAGATGGACATAGCCGATCCCGGCCTCCGCCAGACTGGCGGCCAGCGGGCGCTTGGAAAAGCCGGCCCGGCGCGACAGCGGCAGGTCGCGGACATCGATCAGGGTCGTGATCCCCGCCGCCTTCAGGGCCGCGATCACGGCCCCCTGGCCCGCCCCCTCATAGCCGATGGTGAACAGGGCTGACTGCACGCACGCCTCCCGCCGCAGATCGTCCGGCCTTGCGCCAAGGCCGATGGACCGCATAACACCCATGCGGCGGCGGGTCGATATAAAGCGCCCCATGCGGACCCCGGCCGCCCCCTCCGCCCTTGCCAGAATGGGGGCATCCGCGTATAAGGCGCGCTTCATCCGGGTGGCGAGGCCAGGCGGCAAGCCTGGGGCATGCCCAACCACCCATGAAACTCTGAACGGTAAGGACAGAAAATGCCCAAGCTGAAGAATCATTCCGGCTCCAAGAAGCGGTTCAAGGTGACCGCTTCCGGTAAGGTCCGGGCCCAGGCCGCCGGCAAGCGCCACGGCATGAGCAAGCGTCCGCAGAAGATGAAGCGGAACGCCCGCGGCACGTTCGTCATGTTCAAGGCGGACGGCGAGAAGATTCTCGAGAATTTCCTGCGCGTGGTTTGAGGAGGTCTGAACAATGGCTCGCGTCAAGCGGGGCGTGACCACTCACGCCCGTCACAAGAAGATCCTGAAGCTGGCCAAGGGCTACCGCGGCCGCGGCTCCAAGTGCTATCGCGTTGCGATCGAGAAGGTTGAGAAGGCGCTTCGTTACGCCTATCGCGACCGTCGCAACAAGAAGCGCGATTTCCGCGCCCTGTGGATCCAGCGCATCAACGCCGGTGCGCGCCTGCACGGCCTGACCTACAGCAAGTTCATGCACGGGCTGAAGCGCGCCGGCATCGACCTGGACCGCAAGGTGCTGGCCGACATCGCCGGCCGTGAGCCGGAGAGCTTCAAGGCTCTGGCCGATCAGGCCCAGAACGCGCTGAAGGCCGCCTGATCCGGCTTCCAGGGTTCGAGTTAAGAAGGGCGCGTCCGCAAGGGCGCGCCCTTTTTACGTCTGACCGCTGGGATGCCGATCCGGGGGGTGTTTCCTTGTGCCGATCAGGCCGCGTTCAGGACCGCTCGCCGGACGGCATCGGGGTCCTGCTCGATCACCTTCAGCAGAACGCGGGCCGGCCCTTCCGGTTCGGCCCGGTGCTGCTCCCAGTCCCGGACGGTCCAGACCGACAGGCCGAAATCCCGTGCGAACTCCTCCTGCGTCAGGGCGAGGCGGCGGCGCAGCTCCCGGACATCTGGATAGGCGCCGCGGACGTTGAACTCACCGGAGTCCAGCCCGCCCAGATCATCCACCCCATCCTTCGCCTTGTGGCGGCGGATGTCCTCTTCCGTCGTGGCAGCCATCCGGGCCGGGTCTTCCGGCCGGGCAGCCTCAAGGTCGGTCAGCGAAAAACGCGGCATAACGTTCCCTCTCCTTGCGGCTGGCCAGGTGTGCGGAGATGATCCAGCGACAGGGGCCGTCCGCATCTGCGCGCCATGTATAAACAACGAAGTATGTGAACCTGTCCGCCTGCCCGATGGCCTGGATGCGGCGCTCCCCGTAATCCCGGCGCAGATCGTCCCGCTCCAGCGTATGGCCGAGGAAAATGCGGGCAGCCGCCAGAAACCCGAAGCCCCGCTCCCGTACATTCCGCTCATTCTTGGACGGGTCGAAACCGATATTCAAATGATGAAGACTAGCACCAGCCACTAGTCGGGTCAAAATGCTCAAGCCCGCTCTGCGCCGTTCGGTCTGGCAGCCTGCGAGGGCTTGCGCTAAACCTCTCCGCTCACGAAAGAACGGCCCCATTCGGACCCGATCCCATGACCGACGCCGCCAGCCTCAAATCCGACCTCCTCGCCGCCGTGGAAGGTGCAGCCGACCTTGCCAGTCTCGAGGAGGTGCGGGTTTCCGCCCTGGGCAAGAAGGGACGCATCACCGCCCTGATGGGCGACATGCGCAACCTCTCGCCGGAGGAGCGGAAGGAGCGCGGGCAACTCCTCAACGCACTGAAGGAGGAGGTCGGCCAAGCGCTGGAATCCCGCCGCGACGTGCTGAAGAAGCAGGAGCTGGCGAAAAGGCTGGAGGCGGAGCGGATCGATGTCACCCTGCCGACCCGGCCGGAGGCGGAGGGGCGCATCCACCCCATCACCCAGACCATCGACGAGCTGGTCGCCATCTTCGCCGACATGGGCTTCACCGTGGCGGAAGGGCCGGACATCGAGAGCGACTGGAACAATTTCACCGCGCTGAACATCCCGGAGAACCATCCGGCGCGGCAGATGCACGACACCTTCTACCTGCCCAACTCGCCCGAGGGGCAGGCGCGGGTCCTGCGCACCCACACCAGCCCGGTGCAGATCCGCACCATGCTGAAGCAGAAGCCGCCGATCCGCATCATAGCGCCCGGCCGCACCTACCGCTCCGACTACGACCAGACCCACACGCCCATGTTCCACCAGGTGGAGGCGCTGGTCATCGGAGAGGACATCCATATGGGCCATCTCAAGGGCTGCATCCTGGAGTTCGCCCGCGCCTTCTTCCAGATCGACGATCTGCCGATCCGCTTCCGCCCCAGCTTCTTCCCCTTCACCGAGCCGTCGGCGGAGGTGGATATCGGCTGCAAGCGCAGCGGGGGCGAGCTGAAGCTCGGGCCCTATGGCGACTGGCTGGAGATCATGGGTTCCGGCATGGTCCATCCGGCCGTGCTGGAGAATTGCGGCATCGACAGCAGCCGCTACCAGGGCTTCGCCTTCGGCATGGGGATCGAGCGCATCGCCATGCTGAAATACGGCATCCCCGACCTGCGCACCTTCTTCGAGGCCGACCTGCGCTGGCTGAAGCATTACGGCTTCGTCCCGCTGGACCAGCCGAGCCTGGCCCAGGGGCTGACCCGGTGACGGGCTGCGCCGCAGAACACGCCTTCAAGATTAGCTGACGGATCATCTCCCCATGAAGTTCACCCTGTCCTGGCTGAAGATGCACCTCGAAACCGAGGCGCCGCTGGACCTGATCGTGGAGAAGCTCACCGACCTCGGGCTCGAGGTGGAGGGGGTGGAGGACCGCTCGGCCGAGCTGGCGGCCTTCCGCATCGCCCGGGTGGTGAGCGCCGAGAAGCACCCCAATGCCGACAAGCTCCGCCTCTGCATGGTGGATACCGGGGCGGGCGAGCCGGTGCAGGTGGTCTGTGGCGCGCCCAACGCCAGGGAAGGCATCAAGGTGGTCTTCGCCAGCCCGGGCACGAAGATTCCGGAAAGCGGCGACGTGCTCCAGATCGGCACCATCCGCGGGGTGGAGAGCCGGGGCATGATGTGCTCTGAGCGGGAGCTGAAGCTGTCGGACGAGCATACCGGCATCATCGAACTGCCGGAGGATGCGCCGGTGGGCGGCAGCTTCGCCGAATATCGCGGCATCGCCGACCCGGTGATCGAGATCGCGCTGACCCCTGACCGCGCCGACTGCGCCGGTGTGCGCGGCATCGCCCGCGATCTGGCCGCCGCCGGTCTCGGCACGCTGAAGCCGCTGGATGGCAGCGCCGTTCCCGGTCGCTTCCCCGCCCCGGTCGAGGTGCGGCTGGAGACGGAGGGCTGCCCCCAATTCGCCGCGCGGCTCATCCGCGGCGTGAAGAACGGCCCCAGCCCTAAGTGGCTGCAGGACAAGCTGATCGCCGTGGGTCTGCGCCCGATCTCCGCCCTGGTGGACATCACCAACTGGTTCAGCCAGGACCAGGCCCGACCGCTGCACGTCTTCGACGCGGCCAAGCTGAAGGGCGGCATCGTCCTGCGCGACTCTGCCGAGGGCGACAGCTTCCTGGCCCTGAACGAGAAGGATTACACCCTGCCCGCCGGGCTGGTCGGCATCTATGACGGCAGCGGCCTCATCTCTCTGGGCGGCGTCATGGGCGGGGAGAGCACAGGCGTGACCGAGAGCACCACCGACGTGGTGCTTGAGGCGGCATTGTTCGACCCGGTGCGCATCGCCGAGGCCGGCCGCAAGCTTTCCATCAACTCCGACGCCCGCTACCGCTTCGAGCGTGGGGTAGACCCGGCCAGCGTGCTGCCGGCGGTGGAGCAGGCCACGCGCATGATCCTGGACCTCTGCGGCGGCGAACCATCGGAAACGGTGGTGGCCGGAGCCGAGCCCGCATGGCAGCGCACATTGCATCTCCGCCCCGCCCGCGTCGCCCATCTGGGCGGCGTCGACGTGCCGGAAGCGGAGCAGGTGCGCATCCTCACCGCCCTCGGCTTCGGCGTTTCCCGCACCGATGACGGCCGGCTGGCCTGCGCCGTGCCGTCCTGGCGCGCCGACGTGCATGGGGAGGCCGATCTGGTGGAGGAGGTGCTGCGGGTCCACGGCTTCGCCGCCATCCCGGCCACCCCGCTGCCGCGCGACCTGACCACCACCCGCCCGGCCATCGATCCGGGGCAGCGCCGCACCGGCTTGGTGAAGCGCGCCCTGGCCGGCCGCGGCCTGCTGGAATGCGTGACCTGGTCCTTCGTCCCGGCGGAGACAGCGGGGCTGTTCGGGCAGGTGGGGCCGGACCTGAAGCTGCTGAACCCGATCAGCGCCGACATGGCGGTGATGCGGCCCAGCATCCTGGCCAACCTGATCCAGGCCGCCGGTCGCAACGCCGCCAAAGGCTTCCCGGATGTCGGCCTGTTCGAGGTCGGGGCCGCTTTCCGCGATGCCACCGACAAAGGGCAGGATGCCGTAGCCGCCGGCCTGCGCGCCGGCATGGCCGTGCCGCGCAACTGGGCCAAGGGGGAGCGCGCGGTGGACGCCTTCGACGTCAAGGCCGACGCCATCGCGGCGCTGGAAGCGGCGGGAGCCCCCACGGCGAACCTGCAGGTCACCCGCGATGCGCCGGACTGGTACCATCCCGGCCGTTCCGGCGTGCTGCGCCTCGGCCCCACGGTGCTGGCCCGCTTCGGCGAGCTGCATCCGGCGGTGCTGGAGGCGATGGATGCCAGCGGCCCCATGGCGGCGTTCGAGGTGATGCTGGACGCGGTGCCGACGCCGAAGAAGAAGGGCGGCACAGCCAAGCCGCTGCTCGCCCTCTCCCCCTTCCAGCCGCTGGACCGCGACTTCGCCTTCCTGGTGGATGAGCAGGTGGAGGCCGACAAGCTGGTCAAGGCGGCCCGCGGGGCGGACAAGCAGTTGATCACCGGCGTCATCGTGTTCGATGTCTATCAGGGTGCGGGCGTGGAGCCGGGCAAGAAGTCGGTCGCCATCTCGGTCACGCTCCAGCCGGTGGACAAGACGCTGACAGATGCGGAGATCGAGGCGGTGGCAGGGAAGATCGTAGCTGCCGTGGCGAAAGCGACAGGTGCCACCCTGCGCGGATAAGAACCGAGCAGACTACCTGAAGTAATTACTTCCAAAGAAAACGCCGCGCCTTGGTTGCGCGGCGTTTTCCTTTTCCGGCCCGCTTGCGAAGAAGGGAAGGATCATCAACAATACCCTCCAAACTAAAGTATAATAATGTACCATCTGCACAGACCGACGGGTCGTGACCAGGGAGGCGCTGGTGAAGGCATTTCAGAACCTACCGATCGTTCTAAAGCTGCTGGTCCCGCTTATCCTCATGGGAGCGCTGACGGTTGGAACCTCTCTCTATGCCCTGTCTCAGATGCGCGGCGTCGGGGAGGTTTATCAAGGGCTGTTGCGGCGCGACACGGTGGCGGTGAAAAACGTCCTGCTGGCCAATGAGACCGCCGCCCATATCGGGCGCGTCGCCTACATGATGGTGGCGGAGCCGGATAGCTTCATCATTGAAAGCATGGCGGATGAAATCGATCTGAAGAGAGATGAACTGCTGGCCCATCTGGACGGGGTGGAGCGGCTGTTCCCCGGCCGCAAGACCGACCTGGATCTGGCCCGGCAGGATTTCCGGCAGATGATGGAGCTGGCGGAGAAGGCCCGTCAGGCGCTGCTGGCCGGAGAGACGGAGCGGGGTGCGCGCATCCTGGTGGATGAGTTCGACATCAAGCTGACCGACCTGCTGGACCGGTTGGTAATCATCACCGGCGATGTCGACAAGGCGGTGGCGGCCGGCGAAGAAGCAGCCATGGAGCGGAACGAGCGGGCATGGTGGGTGACGCTCGCCGTCGGGGCCACGGGCACCGTTCTGTTCATGGCGCTGGCGCTGTGGCTGACCATGGTGGGCGTGTCGCGCCCGCTGGCGCGCGTCGTCTCCACCATGAGCCGGCTGGCCGGCGGCGACCTGTCCGTCCGCATCGATGGCGGCGAGCGGCGGGATGAAATCGGCGATACCGCCCGTGCCGTCGCCATTTTCCAGCGCAACATGCGGGAGGCCGAGACGCTCCGCCACGAGCAGACGGCGCTGGAGGAGAAGGCGGAGGCGGAGAAGCGCGCCGCCATGGCCGCCCTGGCCGGGGAGTTCGAGGCCACCATGGATGAGGTGGTCCGGTCCGTTGCCGGTGCAGCCCGCCGCATGCGCCAGACGGCGGAGGGGCTGACCGGCGTGGCGGAGCAGACCAGCCGTCAATCCAATGCGGTGGCCAGCAGTGCCGAACAGGCCGCCCAGAACGTCAACACGGTGGCGTCCGCGGCGGAAGAGCTGTCCGCCTCCATCCAGGAGATCGCCCGGCGCGTTTCCGAAAGCTCCCGCATCGCGCACGAGGCGGTGGCGGAAGCGGACCGGTCGAACGCCACCGTGACCGGGCTGGTGGAGGCCGCTAGCAGGATCGGCGAGGTCGTGAAGCTGATCAACGGCATCGCCAGCCAGACCAACCTGCTGGCGCTGAACGCCACCATCGAGGCAGCGCGGGCGGGAGAGGCCGGGAAGGGCTTCGCCGTGGTGGCGTCGGAGGTCAAGAACCTGGCGACCCAGACCGCCAAGGCGACGGAGGAGATCGGCAGCCAGATCGCCGAGATGCAGGCGGCGGCCGGCAATGCGGCGGGCGCCATCCAGGGTGTGGGCGGCACCATCGGCCGGATCAGCGATATCGTCACCAGCATCGCCGCCGCGGTGGAGCAGCAGGGGGCTGCTACCAGCGAGATCGCCGGCAGCGTCGCCCAGGCTGCCGCCGGCACAAACGAAGTCAGCGCCACCATCGGCGAGGTGACCCGCGCCGCCGGTGAGACTGGCACCATGGCCGGCGACGTGCTCGCCGCCGCCAATGAGCTGGTCGGGGAGGCCGACGTGCTTCGCCGCGAGGTGGAGGGCTTCGTCGCCCGCGTCCGGGCAGGGTAAGGCCCGCCGCCCCGTTCCAGCTCTCCCCCCTTTACCGCATCGTCCGCCGCAGATGGCGGGAGAAGCGGAAGGGGTTGGGCAGGTGGTTCAGCAGGCCACCCAGCCCCTGGAACTGAGCAATATTCTTGCCGACCCGCATGACGTCCGCGATGCGGCGGTCCAGAAAGGCCCAGCTGTCGGCATTGCCGACCGACCGGTCCTCCAGCCAGTACAGCAGGGTGGAGGTCTGGACCCCGGCCAGCAGCATGCGCTTGGTATAGAAGTTGTAGTCGGTGGAGGTGTCGCCGGCGGCGAACCACATGGCATCCACCGTGCGGTACAATATGCGCGGGCCGATCCCGGCATTCTGCGGCAGGGCGAGCAGGGCAATGGTCCGGCGCACCGCCTCCTTGTAGGGGGCCAGCACCTCCAGCCGCGTTCGTACGGCCAGCGTGATACGGTCCCGCACCTTCATGGCGGCCAGGTCCTGCGGGTCCAGCCGGGACAGCATTTCCCGGTCCGCCCAATTGGAGAAATGGTCCACCACCTCCGCCGGGCCGCCGGGAAAGCTGGCCAGCGCCGCTTCCCGCTCCATGCCCGCCATCTCCGCCCCGCGCAGCATGGCGGCCCGTGTCCAGCCATCGAACGCCACGTCGGGCAGCATTGCCAGCAGAATGGCGTCGCGGCGGGCCGTCAGCTCATCCATGGCGTCGCCGTCGGTATGGGCGTAGCCGCCGCGCGGCGCACCTGTACCCGCCGTGGCCGCCGACTCGGTGCCGCCCAGCTTTTCCACCGCTTCGGCGGTGGTCAGGGGATCGATCGGGCTCTGCCCGCCAATTGGGCGCACCGGATCGGCCTCGGCCGGCGAAGAGCTGTGCGCCATCTGCCCAGCTGTCGTGGGCGCGCCGGGCACGGGATCGGTCGGGGTTTTTCTCGCCATCGCTCGCTCTCGTCTGGCTTCGGTCCGGCGCCGACGGGCGGCGCATCCACATGCCTTAACAGATGGAACGCCAAGCGGGAACGGCCAGTGCTCCCGCAGGGCCTGTCCGGTTGTCGCGGCGCTCCCCCGGTCAGCGGGGCGGCGGGGGGACGCTGCCGGCCAGATCCGCCGCGAAGTACTTCATTTCCTCGGTGAAGGTCAGCTTGGTCAGGTCCGGCATCCGGTCCAGATAGAGGATGCCGTCGAGATGGTCGACCTCATGCTGCAGCACACGAGCCAACGTGCCGGAGGCTTCCCCCTCCACCGGCTGCCCGTCCAGCCCATAGCCGCGATACCGGAGCCGGGCATAACGCGGCACCAGTCCGCGCAGGCCGGGAATGGACAGGCACCCTTCCCATCCCATCACCATTTCGTCCCCGACGGGCTCCAGCTCCGGGTTCACCAGCACCCGCGGTTCCGTCACCGGATCGCCAGGCTGGCCGGTGCTGCGGTCCGCGGGAACGCGGAAGGCGACGACGCGCCAGCCGATATGCACCTGCGGGGCCGCCAGCCCGATGCCCGGCGCGTCCAGCATGGTTTCCACCATATCCTGGGCAAGCTGCCGCACCACGGCCGGAATGGGGGATTCCACCGGTTGGGCCGGCCGTCGCAGCACCGGATGGCCCATTCGCGCGATCTTCAGGATGGTCATCGTTCCCTTGTGTCCCTGCTTTCAGCCCAGGTCCGGCATCCCGGACCGCTTGTATTTCCTCATCATTTCACGTCTTGCCGGGCGGCGCATGGCCCCATTGCAGGACATCCTTGAAGATTCCGCACCCATGGCGCTTCACAACCGCCGCCCTTGCTGTTATACCACCCGGCAACTGGATCGGGCAGCAGCGCGACCTCATGGTGGCGTCTGCCCTTTATTCGTTGTTAACCCTGCGTCGGCATAACGCCGTCCAACCTTTGCAACCATCGGAGTGGTGACGACCCGTGCAAGTTCTGGTTCGTGACAACAACGTCGATCAGGCCCTCCGCGCGCTGAAGAAGAAGATGCAGCGCGAGGGCATCTTCCGTGAGATGAAGCTGCGCCGCAACTACGAGAAGCCCTCGGAGAAGCGCGCCCGTGAAAAGGCGGAGGCGATTCGCCGCGCCCGCAAGCTGCTGCGCAAGCGCCTGGAGCGCGAGGGCTACTAAGCCCTGCCGGCAGTCCGGTGAACCAGCCCGAAGTTACGGGCTGGCCGGTTGCAAAGGATCGATAGCCGCCCCGCGACGCCGCCGGGCGGCTTTTGGTCTTTGCAGCGCGCTTCGTCGGCAGCCCCGTCTGGACGATCCAGCCTATCGGAAACCGGGTTGGCCGCGCCCCACAGGCCGAGCATCCATCCATTCAGCTCGCATCCAGACACGCTGGCAAGCTGCCGCCCGTGGACGGCCCTGAAGTTCACTTCTGCGACGCAAAGTGAGATGGCATGCCCGCACGGGAGCAAGCCTTCTGCCAATCGTTCGCGGCTGACGTCAGCTCGGTCTTCCCCTTCTGCTTTGTCGAGAATCGGGATTTGCGAACGCAAACCTGGACAGGGTCGACGTGCGAGGCCGGTAACAAGTCGAATTGCGAAAATGACGAACTTGCCGGAAGTCGGCGGGGCGCCAGCCCCCTTGCGATGATCTGCGGCTACGCGGCCGGGCCGCTGGCAGAGTCACGGCAATGTAGACTTCCCTATAAAGCTGATCTTTCAAGGCATGCCGGTTCCATCGTGTGGCCGAAGGGCTGCCGGGGGCACGGTGGATTTCTGCGGTTCCGCTCCTGTAAACGCATCAGGGCCGGCGCCCGTTTCCGGTGCCGGCCCTTCGTCCTCACGAACCGATGCTCTGCCTGTCGGCGCGCCTTACTTAGCGGCGATGGTGACGGTGAGGGTGTCCTCGTAGGCGCCGGCGATGTACTGGTCGGAGCCCTGGACGGAGACCTTGAGATCGTACTGCTGGCCGAAGCGGGCGCCGGCGCGGTCGACATTCATGGCGCTGCCCAGCGTGCCGCCCTGGTTGTCGTAGTTCACCTGGTAGCCGATCTCGGTGCCGCGCTCGCCGCGCAGCTTGCCGCCGTTCTGGGAGGAGATGCTGATGCGGTAGCCGTTGCCGGAGTTGCAGGTCTCGGTGACCTTGCCAACCGCCTTGTTGCTGTCGCCGCCGGCCAGGTTCAGCTGCTGGTTCAGATCCTGCACCGACACCGAGCAGGCCAGGTCCACCTTGCCGTTCAGCTTGATCGTGCCGCTGGTCGCGGCCGCGGCGGAGCCGGCGACGGTCAGGGCGGCGGTGGCGATCAGGGCGGCGGCAACGGTGCGGATCATCTCAAGGCTCCATCGGTTCGGTCGAGGCGTTCTCGCCTGCATGCCAAACCAGAATGCAACCAACGGGCCAGGTGCCCAGCATAGGGCGATGGTCGTGTAAGCGGCTGTAATATATGGAGTTTGCGATGATATTCAGGTCATCTTTTCCCACTCCCGCTGGCGGGTATGGCAGAATGCAATTGCATATTGTCGAAGCCGTATAGGGGTGTTTGCAGGAAGCATTGCGAACCGCAACGGGTGCCGGGTTCCCGCGCGTACGCCCGGTTGGTTGCCGCCGACGATCCGGGAACCCGGCTAGGGGGCGGCTGTTTTCTCGTAACTGGTAGAATGGGAAGAAAGAAGGATGGGGAGATGACGGCTGCGGCCGCGCGGGAGCTTGCCGGACAGATAGAAGCGCATGATGTCGGCGCCGGGCGCCACTGGACCGCCTTGAGGCTGCGTGTCCTGGGAGCGCTGGCCGCGGCCGGGCTGCTGCTGGGCGGCTGCGCCGTAAACCCGGCCACCGGTGAACGGCAGTTCACCGGCCTCATGCCCGTGGCGCAGGAGGCCGCCGTCGGGGCGGAGCAGCACCCGCAGATCCTCGAGGAGTTCGGCGGAGAGGTCCAGGACCCCGAGATCCGCGCCTATGTGGACCGTCTGGGACAAAGGCTGGCGGCCAACACCGAACGGTCGGACGTCAAATACACCTTCACGGTTCTGGACTCGGATGTGGTCAATGCCTTCGCCCTGCCGGGCGGCTATGTCTACATCACCCGCGGGCTGATGGCCCTGGCCAACAGCGAGGCGCAACTGGCCGGCGTCATCGGCCATGAGATCGGGCATATAACCGGGCGCCACACGGCCGAGCGCTACAGCCGTGGCACCGTGGCCCAGGTCGGCGCTGTCCTGGCGTCCGTCCTCGGCGGGGCCGAGCTGGGCCAGCTTGCCGCCCAAGGGGCGCAGTACGCGCTGGCCGGGTGGGGGCGGGGGCAGGAGCTGGAAGCCGACCAGCTCGGCATCCGCTATATGGCCAACGCCGGCTACGACCCGATGGAGATGGCGCGATTCCTCGACACGATGGGCCGGCATGCACAGTTGGAGGCGTTGCTGGCCGGTCAGCCGGGGGCCGCTGACAGCTTCAACTATCTGCAGACCCACCCGCCCACCGGTGAACGGGTGGAGCGCGCGTCCGCTGCCGTGGCGCAGAATCCCGGCCAGGACTGGATCGTGAATTCGGAAGAGTATCTGCGCCGGATCGACGGCCTGCTTTACGGCGACAATCCGGAGCACGGCTTCGTGCGCGACAGGATGTTCGTGCATCCCACTCTGGGCTTCCGTTTCGAAGTGCCGGAGGGCTTCAGGCTGCTGAACGGAACCCAGCAGGTGACGGCCATCGGGCCGCAGCAACAGGCACAGATCATCTTCGACGTGGCGCGGTCGCAGAGCACGCGCGATCCGGTCCAGTTCCTGACCGGGGAGTGGGCTGGCCAGGCGCAGCTCAACGGCGTGCAGTCCCTGAGCGTCAACGGCAGGCCCGCCGCTACGGGGCTGACGCGGGCCAATACCAACCAGGGTGCGGTGGATGTGCGGTTGGTTGCCATCCAGTGGGACAATTCCACCTTCTACCGTTTCCTCTTCGCCTCGGCCCCGCAGGCCACGGCAAGCCTTGACCGCGATTTCCAGCAGGTGGTGAACAGCTTCCGGACACTGAGCCAGTCGGAACGGTCGCAGTTCAGGCCCTACCGGCTGCGCACGGTTTCCGTCCGCTCCGGCGAGACGGCAGAGGACTATATCCGCCGCATGCCGTTCAGCGAATATGCGGAGGAGAGGTTCCGGGTGCTGAACAACATCCCGCCGGGCCAGCAGCTTCAACCCGGTCAGTTGATTAAAATCGTCACCGAAGGCTGAATTGATCTCCGTTGCGGCATGGCGCGGCGCGGCGTACCGTCCGCACCATGACCGCCAGGAACCGCCTTGCCCGGCCGGCTGCCGCCGAGCCGGAGCCTCCGCCCCTCAGCCCCGCCCCGGATCAGGCGTGCCGGATAAAGCGCAAGCTCATCCGCCTGCCGATCGCGGCGGTGCTGACTCTGGGCTTCGGCGGGCTGATGCTGGTAGCGGTCGCCAGTGTGCTGCTGCTGGGGATGGCCACGACCAGTTGGAACACCGCCACGCTGCTGGTGGACAAAGCGCAGCTTCTGATGGATGGGCTGGAAACGCGGGTCCGCGCCCAGCTCGACCCCGCCAAGGCGCAGGTGGAATTCCTTGCCGACGTTATCGCCAAGGGGCACGTCGATCTGGAGGATCAGGGACAGCTCGGCCGGCATCTCCGCACGGCGTTGGCCGCGGCTCCGCAGATCACCGGGGTGGGCTTCCTGAGCGCCGACGGCAATTTCGTCACGGCCAGCCGGCAGGGCGGCACGGAGGTGGAGACCCGGACCGAGCAGAATGTGTTCTGGGCGCGGGAGACGCTCCAACTCGGCCGGTCCATCGGCGGAGCGGTCTGGATCGACCCGATCTGGTCGGAGGAGCTGGGCACCAGCATCCTGACCGTCCAGATGCCGGTGCGCCGGGACGGGCGCTTTCTCGGCATGCTGCTCACCGGCGTCAGCTTTACCGACCTGTCCCGCTTCCTGGCGCGCGTAAAGACGGAATCGGGGCTGGAGGCGGCAATCCTGTTCAACGACAGCTATGTGCTGGCCCACCCGATCCTGCGGGATCGACGCTTCGACTTCGAGGATATCGACCGGCAGGAACGCCCGCCGCTGCCCTCGCTGGAGGAGCTGGGCGATCCGGTCCTGGCGGCGATCTGGCAGCAGGCCGATCCGAACGGGCAGGCGACCGGATATGCGAAGAAGCCGCGCGGCATACATCTCGACCTGCGTGTCCATCCGGATCGGCCGTTGCTCAACCTGACGACCCGCGAATCCAAGCTGGACGGGATTGAGTACATCTATCTTCTGCGGCCGCTTCCGGATTACGGGGAGCATCCCTGGACCCTGTCCATCGTCCTGCCGAAGGACGACGTGCTGGTCGAGTATCAGCGCCTGATGAAGCTGGCCGGCGGCGGCCTTCTCATCCTTGTGGTATCCGTGGTGTTGGCGCTCTGGCTCGGCAAGCGGATCGGGCGGCAGATCAAGCGTCTGGCCGCCGCCGCCGCCGCGGTGCGCGGGCTGGATTTCCATGCCGTCCCGGTTCTCCCGGACAGCCGGTTCCGTGAAATGTCGGATGCGGCGCATGCCTTCAACACCATGGTGGGCGGTCTGCGCTGGTTCGAGACCTATGTGCCCAAGGCCCTGGTGCTGCGCCTGATCGACCGCGGGGCCAACCCGCTGGGCGTCATATCGGAGGAGCGGGACGTCACCGTGATGTTCACCGACATCAAGGGCTTCTCCGCTTTGGCGGAAACCCTGTCGCCGCAGCAGACGGCGGACTGGCTGAACGCCCATTTCACCCTGATCGCCGGCTGCATCGAGGCGGAGGGCGGGACGGTGGACAAGTTCATCGGCGATGCGGTGATGGCGTTCTGGGGCGCGCCGGAGCATCAGGCCGATCATGCTGCCCGCGCCCTGCGTGCCGCCCGCGCCATCGACCGGCTGATCCGTGCCGCGGCGGACGAGGCGGACGCCGCGGGCAGGCCGAAGCTGTGCCTGCGCATGGGCATCCATTCCGGCCCCGTCGTGGTGGGCAATATCGGCGCTGCCAGCCGAATCAACTACACCATCGTCGGAGACACGGTGAACACGGCCGCCCGGCTGGAAGTGCTGGGCAGTGAGATGATCGGGGATGATTGCTGTGTCGCATTGACCAGCGAGGATACGGTGCAGGCCGCCGGCGCGGAGGCTGGTTCCACCCGCGCGCTCGGCCGATTCCAACTGCGCGGACGCGCGGGCGCCGTCGGGGTCCACCGGCTGCTGACCGAAGGGGCCGCCGCGGATGCGCCGGCCATGGCGCAAGGCTGAGGTCGAAGCCGCCTACTCGATGCCGACCGCGCTCCGGTCACGTTCGACGCTGCCGCCGATGACCGGAGGCCGCCGCCGAGCATGACTTTCGGGAGACGGCCCGGCCTCACGCCTCCAGCAGCAGGTCGGACGACAGCCCGACATGTCGCATCATGGAGGCGCGGAGCTTCATCAGGGCGCGCTGCTCCAACTGGCGCACCCGCTCCTTACTGACGCCCAGCACCTTGCCCAGCTCTTCCAATGTCGCGCCGTCGTCGCGCAGGCGACGTTCGGCGATGATGGTGCGCTCGCGCGGGGACAGTTCGCCGAGCGCCTCGGCAAGCCATTTGGAGCGCATGCGGCTGTCGCGGGCGCCGATCACCACATCCTCGGGGGAGGGACGGTTGTCGGCGATGAAATCCTGCCACTGGTCGTCGCCGCCTTCCGCCACGGGGGTGTTCAGCGACTGGTCGGCGGCGGCGAGGCGCATTTCCATGCTCAGCACTTCGCTCTCATCCACATTCAGCTCTTCGGCGATCTTCCGCCGCCCGTCCGTGGACAGGTTCGTGGCCGAGGGGCTCTCCTCGATCTTGGCTCGAAGGCGACGGAGATTGAAGAACAGGCTCTTCTGCGCGGCGGTGGTGCCGGTGCGCACGATGGACCAGTTGCGCAGGATGTAGTCCTGCATGGCGGAGCGTATCCACCAGGCGGCATAGGTGGAGAAACGGATTTCCCGGTGCGGTTCGAAGCGGGCGGCCGCCTGCATCAGGCCCACATTGCCCTCCTGCACCAGGTCGCCCATGGGCAGGCCGTAATTGCGGAAGCGGGACGCGGTGGCGACGACCAGACGGGTATAGCTGCGCACCAGCTCATGCAGCGCATCCTCATCTCCCCCGTCGCGCCAGCGTTTGGCCAGCTCGAACTCGTGGTCCCGGGACAGCAGAGGCTCCTTCATCGATGCTCTGATGAAGGTGAGGTTGGCCTTCTGGGTTTCCGGATCGTCGATGTGCGCCATGTCCCATCCCCTGTTCGGCAGGCGGTGGGCCATGCAGCCGTTCATCCGCCCCTCTTCACGACTGATACGAAGGGGGTTCTGGAACGGATCACTGGGTTTGGAAAAATTCCAATGCGCAGATAAGGCGAAGCGGATGGACCGGACGGGAAGGGGAGGCGGAGCCGCCCCTCAGACTTCCGCAAGTTCCAGGATGTCGCCGGTCGGCGCCAGGCAGCCGCAGATCAGCTTGCCGCCGAAGCCGCAGCCGCCGTCCAGAGTGACCGCGTGCGGCGTCACTACGGGGCCGCCATGGGCAGGGTCGTAGCCGCGGACGATGCGGACGAACTCCCCGAACGGCTCCGTGATGCGGTTGAAGCCCATGCCGCCCCACCAGAAGCTATCGCCCTGGTGCCCCAGAGGCCGGCTTGTATCAACGCCGGCATTGACGAACAGCAGGCCGGAGGCCGGTTCCCCTGCGCCGGTGAAGGCTGCGCGGCGCAGGCTGGTATAGAAGGCGTCGTGTCCTGGCGCTGCGCGCTGGGCGGCGCGGAGCTGGTTGGTCCAGCGGGTCAGGCTGACGGCCCCGTCGCGGGCGCAGGCCAGCCCGAACTGCACATCGCCCCCATAGGCCATCAGCGTGGATTCCACGCCCTGGCCAAGCATCCATTGCAGCACCTGCATCGGGTTGGGTGCGAACTGGAGTTGCAGCAGCTTCTGCCACATCTCCTCCTGCCCGCCGCGCAGATAGACGATGTCGGTGTCGATCACGCCCCGCATGGCCAGGATGGCGCGGCGGAAGGCCAGAAGCTCGTCAATGGTTTCGGCCACGGACGGGCCGCGGCCGATCATGTTGCCGAGATAGACCAGCCGGTCGCCCGGAAGGAAGCGTCCGCCGATATCGTCATGGAGCGCGGCCAGCCGGTTCACCTCGCCATGGATGGAGGCGACCGCCCAGATGCGGCGAGGACGGCCCAACTGGACGAATTTCTGCGTTTCTGCCATTCGGTCGGCGCTCTTGGGTCCCGGGAAACCGGGCGCGAGTGTATGCGCCGCCGACGCGCAAAAAAAGGGGCGACCTGCAAAGGTCGCCCCTCCTTAACGTATAGACCCAAAGGCGTTAAGCGGTGGTTTAAGCCGCCTTGCTGAGAACGGCTTCCAGCCGCTCGGTCGCCTTGGCCTCGTCGATCTTCTCCACCACCGCCAGCTCGCGGGCAAGACGCTCAAGCGCGGCGTGGTAGATCTGCCGTTCGCTGTAGGACTGGTCCGACTGGTCGGCGCCGCGGTAAAGGTCGCGCACGACTTCCGCGATGGACACCGGGTCGCCGGAATTGATCTTGGCTTCGTACTCCTGCGCGCGGCGGGACCACATGATCCGCTTGATCTTGGACGGTCCCTGCAGCGTCTCCAGCGCAGCCTTGATGCGGTCCTTGGAGGACAGGCGGCGCAGGCCGGCGGCCTGGGCTTTCTTCACCGGGACCTTCAGCGTCATCCGTTCCTTCTCGAACTGGATGGCATAAAGGGTGACGGTATGCTCAGCGATGCTGTGCGTCTCGATCCCGATGATCTTGCCAACGCCATGCGCCGGGTAGACGACATGGTCACCGGTGGAGAAGTCGAAGGTTTCGGACATTTCGGTCGGCTCTCACTTTCCGCGCGGACCCGCGCGCCAGGACAAGAACGACGGGGTTAGCCTGCCGGCAGAGACAACGGCAGAGCGGCGTCCGTCCGAAAACGGCCGTCACCAGCCCATGATCTTGCCAAGCGAAACAGGACGGCGCGCAAATCCCTGACGCGTCGGCACACCCGTCCTCACCTGATCAATATAGGGCATGTGACGGCACGGTTACAGACCGCCGTCCTGATCGTTCCCGCAAAGTTCTCGCATTGCTGCACGGAACCGCCATGCGAATCCCGCATGTCGGGCGAAAACTGCGGCGTTCGGCCGCAGAGCCGCAGGGAACTTATTCGTTCGTGGAGCCGCCGTGTCGCAAGCGCAGGGCGCGGCGGTCAGGTACCGGCGCCCGGGTCCTTGCTGAAGTACTTGGCGAACTTGTCCGGCACGCCCTTCCACTCGTCCGCGTCGGCCGGGGCCGGCTTCTTGCGGTTGATGTTGGGCCACTGGACCGCATAGTCGCGGTTCATCTCCAGCCACTTCTCCGCCTGCGGATCGGTGTCCGGGATGATGGCCTCGGCCGGGCATTCCGGTTCGCACACGCCGCAGTCGATGCATTCGTCGGGGTGGATCACGAGCATGTTGTCACCCTCGTAGAAGCAGTCCACGGGGCAGACCTCGACGCAATCCATGTACTTGCACTTGATGCACAGCTCGGTGACGACGTACGGCATCCTCGACCTCTCTTCTGACCATCCGACCCGCCTTCGGATCGGCGGCGCCCGGTTCAGTCCGGCACGCCCGGCCCGGACGGCAGTCCCAGGCGCGCCTTCACGCGCCGCAGCGCCTCGCCCCGGTCCCGGTCGGAGACGTAGAGCAATCCGCCCACCCGGCGCAACAGGCTTGATTCGAGGTGGTGCAGTTCACCATCCGCATAGACCACCTCCCACAGCATCTCGATGATCTCGACCCGCTCCTCATAGCTGCACTGGTCCTTCAGGCTGCTGGTGAAGGCGTAGAGCTGGGCCGGTCCCTCCGTCATCTTCTCGGCGGAGGCGAGCAGCTCGTCCGTCTCCTCCTGGGAGAGGTCGAATTTCCGCTGCAGCATGCCGTGGATGCGCACCCGCTCCTCGGGGGAGATGGTGTCGTCCATGCGCGCCGCCTCCACCAGCAGGCTGGCGGCGGCGAGATGCAGCTTGTCCGGTTTGGACAGTTCACCCAGGGTGCGCTCGGGCTGCTCGAACAATCGTCTGACGCGGTTCCACATGGTCATCCAGCTTGGGTCGTGGCCAGGAAAGGGCAAGCCCTGCGGATCGCTCCCAAGCCTGCCATTGCAAAGGGAACGGCCACGTTGCGGGGACGTTCCGCCTGACCTATCGTCCCCTGCGCCGCAACCAGGAAAATCCGATGACCGATCCCCGCCGATCCGCACCCGCAGCCTTGCGCAACCGCGGCCCGATCCTTGAGGTTCTACGCCGCGCGCTTCCGGCCGAGGGGCTGGTGCTGGAGATCGCGTCTGGCACGGGGGAGCATGTGGTTTTCTTCGCCGAGGCGCTGGACGGCCTGCGCTGGCAACCCACCGACCTGGACCCCGAGAATCTGGACAGCATCCGCGCCTGGGTACGGGAAACCGGCGTCCGTTCGGTGGCGGAGCCGCTGGCGCTGGACGTGACCCGCCGGCCCTGGCCTGTGGAAGCCGCCGACGCCATCGTCTGCATCAACATGGTCCACATCTCCCCCTGGGCGGCGACGGTCGGCCTGATGGAAGGGGCTGGGGCCCTGCTTGCGCCAGGGGCGCCGCTGGTGCTCTACGGCCCCTACCGGCGGGGCGGCCGCCACACGGCGCCCAGCAACGAGGCGTTCGACGAGTCTCTGCGCGCCCGCGACCCGTCCTGGGGCGTGCGCGATCTGGAAGCGATGGCGCAGGAGGCGGAGGGGCGCGGTCTGGCCCTGGAAGAAGTGGCGGAGATGCCCGCCAACAATCTCTCCCTGGTCTTCCGCCGCGTCTGACCGCAAGGACTACTCCAACAGGATGGAGTAGTATCCGGCGCCCGTGTATGTTCGCCGGGCCGCTGCTGCACTGCGCCCGTCCATGCCATCTCCGGTCACCCTCATCGGTCCGTCCCGCCGCCCCGCTTTCGCGCGGGCGCTGACGGCTGGCCTTGTCGGCCTGGCGCTGCTGGGGGCGGCACCGGCCTGTGCGGAGCCGGTCGCGACGGCGATGGCCGCCGCTGCGCCCCGCGCCGACTGGCGCGGTCTGGCCACACCTGTCTTCGACCGGATCGACCGCGACGATGGCCTGCCCCATGCCGTGGTGGGATCGGTGGTTCGGGATGCGGACGGGTTCCTCTGGGTCGGCACCCAGGGCGGCCTCGCCCGCTTCGACGGTTACCGGTTCAGACCTGCCGATGGCGTGATGACGGACGCCTTCATCCGCGCGCTGCACGGCCGGTCGGACGGCACGCTCTGGGTGGGCAGCAACGCCGATGGTCTGGCGGTGCTGGACATCCATGACGGCACATGGCGGCGCTGGACGGCGGCGGAGCAGGGGCTGGCCTCCGACCGGGTCAATGCCATCGTGGAGGACGGGACCGGCGGGCTCTGGATCGGTACCCAGGCCGGGCTCCAGCATCTGGACCCGGTCAGCGGCGCGCTGACCGCCGTTCCCACCGATTCCGGTCCGCTCCCCGCTTCCCATGCGGAGAAGGTGGCGACCCTGCTTGCCACGGATACCGGCGATCTCTGGATCGGCACCGCGGCTGGGCTGGTGCGCCGGACCTGGGATGGCGGCCTGATCGGCGGCCCCGTGCAGGATTCGGGGGAAGGCTGGCCCAGCGCCGCCATCCTGGCCCTTGCTCAGGACAAGGCGGGCCGCATCTGGGTTGGCACGGCGACGGAGGGGCTGTGGCTGCTGGCTCCGGACGGGCGCGTGCTGCGCCGGTGGCGCGCCGAAGCGGATGGGGCGGACGGGCTGCCGCACAACCGGGTGACGGCGCTGGCGGAAGTGGGGCCGGACCAGATCTGGGTCGGCACCTATGGCGGCGGTATCGCGATCCTGGACCCCGCCACGGGAGCGATGCGGGTCGCCCGGCACAACGGGGCTATTCCCAGCAGTCTTTCCGGCGATGCGGTAACCGAGTTGTACCGCGATCCCTCCGGCCTGGTCTGGGTCGGCACGGCCGGAAACGGGCTGGACCGCCACAATCCGGCCAACGACGCCATTTCAACCATCGCCTATTCGCCGGACGGCAATTCCGGCCCTTCGCGCGCCAACGTGCTCAGCGTCCTGGCGACCGGCGACGGCCGGCTCTGGCTCGGCACCGCCGGGGCCGGCATCGATGTGCTCGACCACCGGAAGGGCCGGGTGGACGCCATCCGCCCGGCCGGGGGCGATGCGACCGGCGGCCTTGGAGACGGGGCCGTCATGGCGCTGGCGGAGGGGCTGGACGGAAGCGTCTGGATCGGCACCCAGCGCGGTCTCTACCGCCGCCCGCCCGGCTCGTCGGGCACCGTTCCCGTACAGATGGACGGTCCGCCGGAACTGCGCGACGGCCAGATCTACGCCATCCGCCCGCAGCCGGACGGCTCCGCCTGGATCGGCGGCGGGCGGGGAGTCTTCCACATCGCGGCCGACGGAACGGTGACCCTCTGGCGGGCGGAGGAGGGGCTGGCCGCGTCGGAGGTGAACTCCGTCCTGCGCGACCGGGAGGGCCGCATCTGGCTCGCCACCGATGGCGGCCTCGACCGGCTGGACCCGGCCACCGGGCGGATCGAGCACGCGGCGCTCGACCCCGATGGCAAGCCCCTGCTGGTCAGCACCCTGCTGCAGGACCGCGCCGGGCGGATCTGGGCCGGAACTCTGGGCGGCGGGCTGGCGCTCTCGGCCCCGGCGGGGCGGGAGATGCCGGCCTTCATCCGGCTCGGCAAGGCCGACGGGCTGCCCAGCGGCAATATCGGCGCACTGGCCACGGACCGGCAGGGCCGCATCTGGGCCAGCACGGATGACGGCCTCGCCGTGATCGACCCCGACACGCTGGCAGTGCGCCGGTTCGGCCCCGGCGATGGGGTGGTGGTGCGGGAATACTGGCTGAACGCCGTGACCACCGCGCCGGACGGCACCATCGCCTTCGGCGGCAGCGGCGGGGTAACGCTGGTGAGGCCGGACGATCTCCGCGACTGGACGTTCAGCCCGCCGGTGCGCCTGACCGAGCTGACGGTGGGTGGGCAGCCCTTGCCGGCGGAGCCGTTCAACGCCGCCCAGGCCGGCCCGCTGGTGATCCATCCCGGTGAGCGCAGCTTCATGGTGGAGTTCGCCGCCCTCGACCTCGCCCGTCCGGCCCGCAACCGCTATTCCGTCCGCCTCGCCGGCTTCGAGGAGGGCTGGGACGAGCGGGACGGAACCCGCCGCACCGCCACCTGGACCAGCCTGCCGCCGGGCGACTACACGCTTGAGATACGCGCCGCCAACAAGGACGGGCGCTGGGCAGAGGCCGCCTTCACCCTGCCGGTCCGGGTCATGCCGGCCTGGTGGCAGTATCGCTGGGTACAGGCCATGGCGCTTCTGGCCCTGGCCGGGCTGGGATACGGGCTGTACCGGGGCCGCACTGCCTATCTGCACGCCCGCCGCAAGGAGCTGGAGCTTCTTGTGGCGAACCGGACGGTGGAACTGGCGCGCCAGAAGGACGAGCTGGAGCGCACGCTGTGCGATCTGCGCGCCGCACAGGAAGAGATCGTGCGCTCTGAGAAGCTGGCGGCCCTCGGCCGCATGGTTGCTGGCGTCGCGCATAAGATCAATACGCCTGTCGGCCTCGTCATCACCTCCGTTACCCAGTTGGAGGAGGAAATCCGGGAGGTCACCGCCAAGCTGGAGGAGCAGACTCTCCGCCGCTCCGACCTTTCCGAATTCCTCGAGATGGCGCGGGAGTTGAGCGACGTGATCGCGCGCAACAGCGACCGTGCCGCCGATCTGGTCCAGAGCTTCAAACAGGTCAGCGCCGACCGCGCCAGCGAGGAGCGGCGGACCGTCCAGCTCACCCCCTACCTGTCGGAGGTGGTGAAGACCATCCGCCCGCTGGTCCGGCTGCGCGGCGTGGACATCAGGGTCAGCGGGCCGGAGGCGGTGTCCGTGACCACCTATCCCGGCCTGCTGGCCCAGGTGGTGACGAATCTCGTGACCAACGCCGTCACCCATGCCTTTGCCGGGGTGGCGGAGCCGGAGATCCTGCTGGACATCGCGGCCCATGGCGACGGCGCCCGCATTGTCCTGGCTGACAACGGAAACGGCATGGGGGCGGAGGTGCGCGACCGCGCCTTCGAACCATTCTTCACCACGCGGCGGAACGCCGGCGGCACGGGCCTCGGCCTGCATATCGTCCATAATCTGGTGACCGGCCCGCTACGCGGCGGACTGTCGCTGGACACCGCGCCGGGCCGGGGAACCCGCTTCCAGATCGACCTGCCGGCGCATGTCTGACCGTTCCGCCCGTTTCTCCGGGCTGGCGCGGTGCGGCGCGGCGTTGTATTCGTCCGTATACAGCCCTGCCATGCCGCTGGAGGAAGGGAATGCGTGCGTTGATCGCGGCCATGCTCCTGGCCGTCCTGATGCTGCCCGGAACCGCGGCGGCGGAGCAGGTGACGCTGTTCGCCGCGGCCAGCCTGAAAACCGCGCTCGACGATCTGGCCGCCCGATATATGGCCGGAACGGGCACGCGCGTCCTGGTTTCCACCGCCGCCAGCTCCGCCCTGGCCCGGCAGATCGAAGCCGGGGCGCCGGCCGACATCTTCATCTCCGCCGACCGCGATTGGATGGATCATCTCCAGGCACAGGGGTTGATCCGCGCCGGCAGCCGCCGCGACCTGCTGGGCAGCCGGCTGGTGCTGGTCGCCGCCAGGGGACGGGAACCGGTGCCGGTGGAAGGCTTGGCGGCGGCGCTGGGCGACAGCAGGCTGGCGGTGGCCGACACCGGCTCCGTCCCTGCCGGACGCTATGCCAAGGCGGCCCTGCAAAGCCTCGGACAGTGGGATGCCCTGTCCGGCAGACTTGCCCAGGCGGAAAATGTGCGCGCCGCCCTGGCGCTGGTGGCGCGGGGGGAGGCGCCCTACGGCATCGTGTACGCGACCGATGCCGCGGCGGAGCCGGGGGTGACCATCGCCGCCGCCTTTCCGGCATCCAGCCACCCGCCCATCGTCTATCCCGCCGCCCTGACCGCAATGGCGGAAGGGGACGCGGCTTCCCGGCTGCTGGACTGGCTGTCCGGCGAGGCGGCAGCGGAGGTATTCCGGAGCCACGGCTTCACCATCCCCTCGGACGGATCCTGACCGCATGGACATGGCCCTGACGGCGGAGGAGGCGGCGGCGCTGCGGATCAGCCTGAAGGTGGCCTTCTGGGCCACGCTCACGGCGCTTCCCCTGGGCCTCGCCACGGCATGGCTGCTGGCGCGGCGACGCTTTCCCGGTCGCCTGCTGCTGGACGGGCTGGTGCACATGCCGCTGGTTCTGCCGCCGGTGGTGACGGGCTATATGCTGCTGCTGCTGTTCGGGCGCATGGGGCCGCTCGGCGGGTTCCTGGACGATTTCGGAATCGTCTTCGCCTTCAACTGGACCGGTGCGGCGCTGGCCGCCGGCGTCATGGGCTTTCCCCTGATGGTCCGGGCCATGCGCCTGTCGCTTGAGGCGGTGGACCGCAGGCTCGAGGATGCGGCGGCCACGCTGGGCGCGCCGCCCGTCATGGTGTTTCTCACCGTGACCCTGCCGCTGATGCTGCCCGGCGTGCTGGCCGGCGCCATCCTCTGCTTCGCAAAGGCGCTGGGGGAGTTCGGGGCGACCATCACCTTCGTTTCCAACATCCCCGGCGTCACCCAGACCTTGCCCAGCGCCATCTACAGCTATACGCAGGTTCCCGGCGGCGACGGCCCGGCCCTGCGCCTCACCCTGATCTCCGTCGTGATCGCCATCTCCGCGTTGATCGCGTCGGAAGTCCTTGCGCGCCGGGTGCGGCGGCGGGTGGAGGGGGCGTGATGGAACCTTCCCATGCTTGACGTCCGCCTGCACCATCGACTGGGCGGCTTCATCCTGGATACCGCCTTCACGGCCGGTCCCGGCGTCACGGCCCTGTTCGGCCGCTCGGGGGCGGGGAAGACCACGGTGGTCAATGCCATCGCCGGGCTGCTGCGCCCGGACAGCGGCCGGATCGCCCTGGATGGAGAGGTCCTGCTGGACACCGACGCCCGCCGCTGGGTTCCGCCCCATCGCCGCCGCGTCGGCTATGTGTTCCAGGAGGCAAGGCTGTTCCCGCACCTCACCGTGCGCCGGAATCTGGCCTTCGGCCGCTTCGTCGCCGGCCGGCGCGGCGACGCCCGGGAATTCGACCGGGTCGTGGAGCTGCTTGGGATCGCCCCGCTGCTGGACCGCCGGCCACGGCACCTGTCGGGCGGGGAGCGGCAGCGGGTTGCCATCGGCCGGGCCCTGCTGGCCGAACCGCGCCTGCTGCTGCTGGACGAACCGCTGGCCAGTCTGGACCGGCAGCGCCGCGCGGAAATCCTGCCGTTCCTGGAGCGGCTGCGTGACCAGGGCGGCATCCCCATGGTGCTGGTCACCCATGAGATGAAAGAGGTGACGCGCCTTGCCGCCACGCTGGTGCTCATGGTCGATGGGCGGGCGGTCGCGGCCGGTCCGGTGTCGGAGCTGACGGCCAGGCCGGCCCTGAATCGATGGCTCGGCGGCTACGATGCGGGCGTGCTGCTGCCGGCGCGGGTCGCCGGGCGGGACGCCGCCTGGGCGCTGACCCTGCTGCGGACACCGGCCGGCACGCTGACCGTGCCGGGCGTGGAGCTGCCCCTGGGAACGGAGACGCGGGTACGCATCCGTGCCCGCGACGTGCTGCTCAGCCTTGCCCCGCCGGACGGCCTTTCCGTCCGCAACGCGCTTCCGGGCGTGGTCGCCGCCATCGACCGGACGGACGCCGCCACCGTGCAGGTCACGCTGGACTGCGCCGGCCACCCGGTTGCCGCTGGCCTCACCGCCAAGGCGGCGGCGGAGCTGGGGCTGACGCCCGGCAGGCAGGTCTGGGCGGTCATCAAGGCTGTCGCGGTCGAGGGAGCCTGACCGTGATCCGTGCCGTCCGCCCGTCAGCGGTGTTCATCCCTGGTCAGGCATCAACGACAGGCATCAGGATGCAGCAACGCCCGGCCGAACCCTTTTTCCGCACTGCCCGGCTACCCGATCTCGGCTGGCGGCTCGTGACCGACCTGATCCGTCTGGTCCGGCTGGACGTGAAATACGCCCTCGCCAGCATCCGCGACGTCGCCGTCTCCACCACCCAGGGCACGGTCCTGATGCTGGCGGGCACGCTGGTGGGGATGATCGGGCTATTCCTGCTGCTGACCGGCTTGGGGCTGGCGCTCGCCCTGGTGCTGCCCGGATGGCTGCTGGCCTTCGTCGGCGGCGCGGCCCTGCTGGGCATCGCCATCCCCGTCGCGTGGCGGAGCTGGCAGACGCTCACCGGAAGCTGACCGGGCTGGGGTCAGTCCGGCCCGTCCGATACCGCGGGCGGCGGCTGCTCCGCCAGCTCCTGCTCCAGCTCCTGGATGCAGCCTGCCGCGCCCAGCCGCGCCGCCTCCTCCGTCGCGCGGTACAGCTTTACCAGCCGCTCACCCCAGTCGGTCAGCGCAGCGCCCCCGCCGCCGGAGCCGCCGGGCCGGGTTGCGACCGCCGGGCTCCGGAAAGTGCGGTTGATCTCGTCCACCAGCAGCCAGGCCCGCCGGTAGGACATGCCCAGCGCCCGGCCCGCGCCGGAAATGGAGCCGTGCCGCCCGATCTCTTCCAGCAGGCGCACCTTTCCGGGGCCAAGCTGGCCGTCCGGATGGAAATCCAGGCGCAGTGTCAGGCGGGTGCGGGGCGGGGCGGTCATGCCTTGCTTTACCCCAGCCTGCCCATGGGGCGCCAGAGCGGCGGGAGCCGACCGCGGCCCATTGACTTACCCCTTCCGAAAGTCTACCCCAAATTGTATGATCGGACGGAAAAGCTGCCGATACGTTAGTGGTTGAGCCGGGCGGGGTGGGCATGGATCACGGGCCGCATGTGCCTGACTCGGCATTGCAGGACGGCGGGGGCGATCCCGGACATGCCGCGTCCGTTCCACCGGACGACGCCGGCCCGCGCCGCGCGAATGAGCGGCGGCGGCAGGAGCGGCGGGTAGCCGACCGCGACGCGGCGGTTCTGCGCCGGGCGTTCGAGGGGTTCTCCGATGGCATCCTGGTCTGCGACGGCGAGGACCGGGCCATTTTCTCCAACCCGCGCCTGCATTCCTTCTTTCCGGGCTCGCCGGGCGTGGAAGCCATCCAGGGCTGGTCCTTCGAACGGATCATGCGGGAGGCGCTGCTCCTGAAGCTGGTCACCGGCACCGGCACCGACGAGCCGGTCGATCCGGAGCGCCATGTCGCCCAGCGCATGGCCCAGCGCCGGGCGCTGACCGGCCGCACGGTGGATGAGGTCGGCATTGCCGGGCGCTGGTACCGCAGGGTGGAGGAGCGCATCCCGGAATCCTCCGATGGCAGCCTGCCCGGCGGGGCCATCGTCACCACCTACAGCGACATCACCGACCTGAAGCAGGCGCGGATGGAGCGCGAGGCCGCCAAGCTGGAGGCGGAGAGGGGGGCCGCTCGGCTGGCCGCCGCCGTGGAGGCGATTCCCGGCGGCTTCGTGATGATGGACGAGAACCTCAATTATCTTGTCTGGAACAGCCGCTATCCGGTCATCGGCGGCACCACGGACGCTGTCATCCGCAGCCATCGCACCATGGAGGAGACGCTACGCTTCCAGGCGGAGCGGGGCGACTGGGACCATATCCGCATCGATCCGGCCCGGTTCTCGCCGGCGCAGATCGCCGCCACCCCCATCCTCGAAAAGCTGATCCAGCTCCAGTCCGCCCGCGCCCCCGGCGAGTTGCCGTCGGCGGAGGAGCGGGAGACCATGGTGGCCTGGCACCTGATGCGCTTCGCTCCCGGCGGCCGGCCGGACGGGGAGACGGGCGAGTCGGCCGGCACCTTCCGCGTCGCCGACACCGGCGCTGTCGTGGAGTACCGCCGCAACCGCGTGCCCGGCGTTGGCTGGGTCTCCCTCTATACCGAGATCACCGAACGGGTACGGCAGGTGGAGGAGGCCGCCGCCGCCCGCGCCGCGGCGGAGGCAGCGCTGGCGGAACTGCGCGCCGCCCAGGACAGCCTGATCCAGGCGGAGAAGCTGGCCTCGCTGGGCGGTCTGGTGGCCGGCATCGCGCATGAGCTGAACACGCCGGTGGGCATCTCCTACACAGCCGCCAACCATCTGCGGACCGAACTTTCCAAGTTTCGCACCCTGGTGGACGAGAACCGCCTCCGCAAGGCGGATCTGGACGAGTTCCTGGAACTGGTGGGAGAGGCGGCGAATCTGCTGGAGGTGAATTCCGGACGGGCTTCGCGCCTGGTGCAGAGCTTCAAGAACGTCTCAGCCGACCAAGCGTCGGACCAGCGCCGCACCTTCGAGCTCCGACCCTATCTGGACGAGATCGTGATGAGCGTCGGGCCGCGCTGGAAGCGGGGGGGCCATCTGGTGCACCTGCACTGCCCGGACGGCATCGTCATGGACAGCTATCCGGGCGCGCTGGGGCAGGTGCTGACCAACCTCATCGTCAATTCCACCGTGCACGGGTTCGAGGATGGGCGGTCCGGACGGATCGACATCTCCGTGGTGCGTCCGTTGGGCGGGGAGATCGTGCTGGTCTATCGCGACGACGGGCGGGGCATTCCGCTGGCCGACCTGCCCAGGATATTCGACCCGTTCTTCACCACCCGGCGCGGCCAGGGCTCCACCGGGCTGGGATTGAACATCGTCTACAATCTGGTGACCCGCACGCTCCAGGGCCGGATCGATGTCTGGAGCGCGCCGGGCCAGGGCACCCGCTTCACCCTGCGCCTGCCGCAGGTGGTGAAGGCGGAGGAGTAAGAGCGCTCACGCCCCCGGCACATGGGGCGACGCCTGCCCGCGCCGCCGCCGTTTCGTCGCCGCGAGGTTCAGCGCCTCGACCGCTACCGAGAAGGCGATGGCGAAGTACAGATAGCCCTTCGGGATGTGGAAATGCAGCCCGTCGGCCACCAGCGCCACGCCGACCAGCAGAAGGAAGCTCAGCGCCAGCATCTTCACTGTCGGGTGCTCCTGCACGAAACGGCTGGTCGGGCCGGAGGCGAACAGCATGACGCCCACGGCGATGATCACGGCCGTCACCATCACCGGCAGGTGGTTCGCCATGCCCACCGCGGTGATGACGCTGTCCAACGAGAACACGATGTCCAGCACCATGATCTGGCCGACGATGGCGCCGAAGCTGGCGGCGGCGCGGGAGGCGACCTGCTCCTCCTCGCCCTCCATCGTATGGTGGATTTCCTGCGTGCCCTTGTAGATCAGGAACAGCCCGCCGCAGAGCAGGATGAGGTCGCGGGCGGAAATTCCGAACTCCCCGAAATGGAACAGCGGCTGGGTAAGGGTCACGATCCAGGCGATGGAGGCCAGAAGGGCCAACCGGGTGATCAGCGCCAGCCCCAGGCCGACCTGTCGGGCCCTGGCCTGCTGTTCCGTCGGCAGCCGGCTGGCCATGATCGAGATGAAGATGATGTTGTCGATGCCCAGTACGATCTCCAGCGCCGTCAAGGTGGCGAGGCTGGCCCAGGCCTGGGGGTCGGCGATCCAGTCGAACATCCGCGTCGCTTCTCGTGGCTGATGGAGCGGGAGGCTGCCCGCCTGGAGCAGCCAACGTGAGTAGCTGCACAACAGGGCGAATGGCTTGCGGTTGCCTGCCCGGAGTCCTACGGTTCCGGCCGGAAGATTTCCCGGCGGTTGCACCGCGCGGGAAGGCGCCCTACCGGGAGAGGAC
This sequence comes from Indioceanicola profundi, assembly GCF_003568845.1. NCBI lineage: Bacteria > Pseudomonadati > Pseudomonadota > Alphaproteobacteria > Rhodospirillales > Azospirillaceae > Indioceanicola > Indioceanicola profundi. Next base: position 285,814 of record NZ_CP030126.1, read on the forward strand.
GAACCGCAGATGTTGAAGAGTTTGCACCGCCTGTCGCTGACCGCCGCGCTGGGCGCGCTGGCCCTCACCGCCGCCCTGCCGCTGACCGCGGCCCCGGCCCAGGCGCAGCAGGAGCTGCGGCGCAGCGTGGGGCCCGCCCCCGACACGCTAGACCCGAGCAAGGCGGAAACAATCCCGGCGGCCCGCGTGCTCTACGACCTGTTCGAAGGGCTGTTCACCCTGGACGTGAATGGCAATGCCCGGCCGGCCATGGCGGAAAGCCATGAGGTCAGCGCGGACGGCCTCGTCTACACCTTCACCCTGCGCGACGCGAAATGGTCGGATGGCAGTCCGGTGACGGCGGAGGATTTCGTGTTCGCGTGGCGGCGGCTCGCGGACCCGAAGACCGCCGCCCCCTACGCCTATTATGTCTGGCCCATCGTGAATGGAGAGGCCGTGACCAACGGCAAGATGCCGCCGGATGCGCTGGGCGTGGAGGCGGTGGATGCCAGGACCCTGAAGGTCACGCTGCATGAGCCGGCGGGCTACTTCCTCGCCACGCTGCAGCACCCGGCCATGAGCCCGCTGCACCGGGCGAGCGTGGAGAAGTTCGGCGACGATTTCGTGGCCCCGCAGAACATGGTCACCAACGGCGCCTATGTTCTGCGGGAGAACGTGCCCCAGACCTATATCCGGCTGGAGAAGAGCCCGACCTACTACGACGCCGACCAGGTGGCCATCCCGCGCGTGACGGACTTCGTGATCGAGAACCACGACACCGAATTCAAGCAGTACCGCGCGGGCGAGCTCGACATCACCTCCACCCTGCCGACCACGCAGGTCAACACGGCGAAGAACAGCTTCCCGGACGCCTACAAGGCCACCCAGACCTATTCCACCTACTATTTCGCCTTCAACCTGAACAACGAGCCCTGGAAGTCGAACGCCAAGCTGCGCGAGGCGCTGTCCCTGGCCATCGACCGGGACGTGATCGCGGAGAAGATCATCGGCGGGGATGAGAAGCCGGCCTACAGCTTCACGCCGCCCGGCGATGTCGGCGGTTATACCCCCCCAATGCCGGCTTTCCGCGCCATGACCCAGGCGGAGCGGGACGCCCGCGCCAAGGAACTGCTGGCCGAGGCCGGCTATCCCGGCGGCAAGGGGCTGGGCGAGATCGAGGTGATCTATTCCACCAGCGAGAACAACCGCAAGGTCATGATCGCCGTGTCCGCCATGTGGAAGCAGAAGCTCGGCGTGCAGGCCCGGCTGAACAACCAGGAATTCCGCGTGGTCGCCAGCATCGGGAATGAGAAGTCCTACAAGGACATCCTGTTCTATGCCTGGATCGGCGATTATCCGGACCCCTACACCTTCCTCCAGCTTCTGCGCAGCGACGTGGCGCAGCAGAACCTGCCGGCCTACAAGAACCCGGCCTATGACGCGGCGTTGAACAAGGCCAACGCCCTGACCGATCCCGAGGCGCGGCTGGCCATGATGGCGGAGGCGGAGGCGCTGGCGCTGGCCGACCACCCGATCATGACGGTGTTCCACAACACCCGCCGCCGTCTGGTGAACCCGAAGATCAAGGGCTGGGAGGGCAACGCCCTCGACCTGCACCCCAGCCGCTACATCAGCTTCGGGGAATAAAGCGCGCCGCCAGCGGCCCTGGGCTGTTGAAGACCCGCGGAGCAAGAAAAGGACTACTGATGCGACCATTCCGGACGGCAGCGATCGCCCTTTCCCTCCTGACCCTGGCAGGCCAGACGGCCCTGGCGGAGACGGTGCTCAGACGGGGAAACTATGCCGAGCCGGAAACGCTGGACCCGCATACCGCCACCGGCCTGCCGGAAGCCCAGATCTTCTACGACATGTATGAAGGGCTGATGGTCCGCGGGCCGGACGGCGTCGCCAAGCCCGGTCTGGCGGAGTCCTGGACCGTGTCGGAGGACGGAAAGACTTATACGTTCCGCCTGCGCAACGGTCTGAAATGGTCCGACGGCTCCCCCATCGCGGCGGGGGATGTGGTCTTCTCCCTCCGCCGGGTGGTGAACCCGGCGGAGACGCAGGCGCGCAACGCCAACTACATCTGGCCGATCCGCAACGCCAAGCAGATCACCGAGGGAAAGCTGCCTCCGGAAGAGTTGGGCGTGTCGGCCCCTGACGACCACACGGTGGTGATCGAGTTGGAGCGGCCCACCGCCTATCTGCTGAAGGTGCTGAGCTACCCCATGCTGGCGACATTGCCGACGAAGCAGATGCAGGCAGCGGGCAACGGCTTCTTCAGCGCCGGCAAGCTGGTCTCCAGCGGTCCCTACATGCTGGACCGGTATGTGCCGCAGGGCTATGTGAAGCTGGTGCGCAACCCGCACCACCGCGATGCCGCCAAGGCCAGCATCGACGCGGTCTATTTCCACCCGACCGAGGACCAGGATACCGAGCTGAAGCGCTACAGGGCGGGGGAGCTGGACACCACCTATACCCTTCCGGCCGCCCAGATCGACTGGGTGCGGGAGAATCTGCCCGATCACCTGCGGGTCAATCCGCAGCTCGGCACCTACTACTACGCCCCGAACCTGACCAAGAGCCCCTGGAAGGATGACAAGCGCATCATGCAGGCGCTGTCCATGGCCATCGACCGGGGGCCGATCACCGAGAAGCTGACCCGCGGCGGCGAGTTGCCGGCCCATGCCTATGTGCCGCCCGGCGTGCCCGACTACACGCCCCAGGCGCCGGCCTGGGCGGACTGGCCCATGGACAAGCGGATCGCGGAGGCGAAGAAGCTCCTCGCCGCCGCCGGCTACCCGGAGGGCGAGGGGCTGGAGGTGGAACTGCTGTTCAACACCAAGGAGCTGGAGCGGCGCACCGCGGTGGGGCTCGCCGCCATGTGGCAGCAGCGGCTTGGCGTGAAGACGGTGCTGACGAACCAGGAATGGAAGGTGTTCCTGGATACCCGCCGCACCAAGAATTTCCCCGGCCTCTCCCGCCAGGGCTATATCGGCGCCTATGACGACGCCAATGTCTTCCTGGAATGGTACCGCAGCGACATCGGGCCGGAGAACCCTGCCGGCTATGCGAATCCCGAATTCGATGCCCTGCTTGACCGCGCCGCGGCGGAGCCGGATGCGGAGGTGCGGCGCGACCTGCTGCAACAGGCCGAGCGCATGCTGATCGAGGACTATGCCGCCATCCCGGTCTACACCTACGCCTCGAAGCGGCTGGTGAATCCCAAAATCAAGGGCTGGGTGGATAACCCGCTGGACGTCCACCCGACGCTGTATCTGAGCGTGGAGTAAGGTGTTCAAACCGTCCCCTCTCTCCCCACCGGGGAGAGAGGGGCAAACTGTAGGTCGGCCCTTGCTCCGCCCGCACCGACCTACAGACTATTCCAGCCGCTCCAGCTCATCGATGAAGCCGCGGACCACGCCCAGCCCCTTCTGCCAGAAGGCCGGGTCGGACAGGTCCAGCCCGAAGGGGGCCAGCAGCTCCTTGTGGTGCAGGGTGCCGGCGGCGGACAGCATCTCCAGATATTTGCGGGCGAAGGCGTCGGTGCCGTTGTGCCGCGCCGCCTCCTCATAGGCCGCATAGAGGCTGTTCACCAGGCAGTCGCCGAAGGCGTAGGCGTAGACATAGAAGGGCACATGCACGAAGTGCCCCACATAGGTCCAGTAGGGCTTGTAGCTGTCCTCGAACCGGAAGGCCGGTCCCAGGCTCTCCGTCTGCACATCCATCCAGATCTGGCACAACCGCTCCGCCGACAGCTCGCCCTCGCGCCGCTCAGTATGGACCCGGCGCTCGAACTCGTAGAAGGCGATCTGGCGGACCACGGTGTTCAGCATGTCCTCCACCTTCCCGGCCAGCAGCGCCTTGCGTCGCTTGGGATCGGTGGTGCGCTCCAGCAGCCCGCGGAAGGTCAGCATCTCGCCGAACACACTGGCCGTCTCCGCCAGGGTCAGCGGGGTGGAGCTTTGAAGATGGCCCTGCTTGCCGGCCAGCACCTGATGCACCCCATGTCCCAGCTCGTGGGCCAGGGTCATCACGTCGCGGGTGCGGCCCATATAGTTCAGCAGCAGATAGGGATGGGCGCTGGGCACGGTGGGGTGGGCGAAGGCGCCGGGGTCTTTGCCGGGCCGCGGCGGCACGTCGATCCAGGGCTTCTCGAAGAAAGTGCGGCCCAGATCGGCGAGCTGCGGACTGAAGCGCCCGTAGGAGTCCAGCACCAGCTCGCGGGCCTGATCCCACGGGATCACCCGGTCGTCATCGTCGGGCAGCGGGGCGTTACGGTCCCAGTAATCCAGCTTCTCCTGCCCGAACCACTTGGCTTTCAGGGCGTAGTAGCGGTGGGACAGGTCGGGATAGCTGCTGCGCACGGCCTCCACCAGCGCGTCCACCACCTCATCCTCCACCTGGTTGGCCAGATGGCGGGAGGACCAGGGCTGGGCATAGTGCCGCCACTTGTCCTCGATCTCCTTGTCCTTGACGATGGTATTCATGATGTGGGCGAAGAGCCGCAGATTCTTCCCCAGAACATCGCCCAGCGCCAGCGCCGCCTCCTTCCGCTTCGCCGGATCGGGGTTGGACAGCAGGTTCAGCGCCTCGGCACTGGTCAGCTCCTTGCCGCCGATGGGGAAGCGCAGGGCCGACAGGGTCTCGTCGAATAGCCGGGTCCAGGAGGCCCGGCCGGAGACGTACTTCTCATGCAGCAGCTTCTCCAGCTCGTCGGAAAGCTGATGCGGGCGGTACAGCCGCGTGTCACGCAGCCAGGAGGCGTAGCGGGCCAGATCGGGCACCGACAGCTTGGCCTCAAGCTCCGCATCGTCCAGCCGGTTGATCTCCAGTGTGAAGAACAGCAGGTGGACGGAGATGGAGGTCACCTTCTCCTGCATGGACTGATAGAAGCGGCCATTCTCCGGATCGGACCGGTCGCCGGCATAAATCAGGCCAGCATAGGACATGATCCGGCTCATGGTCTCGTCGATCTGCTCATATTCCGCCACGGCGCGAGCCAGATCGGCGCCGGACAGGCCCTTCAGCCGGCCCTCATAGCGCTGGGAGAAGGCGCGGGCATCCCGCTCCGCATGTTCCAGATCGGTCCTCAACTCCGCGCTGTCCGGCCCGGGATACAGGTCCGACAGGTCCCAGTTCGGCAGGGCGCCAAGGGCATCGGCAGCGGCGGCGGGCAGGCTCGTATCCATGCGGGTCCTCTCAAGTCACGGCACATGCTAGATGGGGCGGCTCCCCTTCTTTTTCCAACAGGGCATCCGGGGGCACGTCCGCCCAGAAATCGCCGCGCTTCTTTCGGATAGGAGGGTAACGCGAAAACAAGGAGCAAGAGATGAGCCTCGCCCGCCGCCAATTCCTCACTGCCGCCGCCACGGTTCCCCTGGCCGCGATGCCCGGCCTGCCCGCCTTCGCAACGGATGCCGGGCTGGAGAAAGCTCTGAGCGATCTGGCGACGGCGCATCCGGGACGCGTCGGCATCGGCGTGCGGGACTTGGCCACCGGGGCCACCACGCTGGTCGGCGGCGGCCGGCGCTTTCCGATGCAGAGCGTGTTCAAGTTCCCCATCGGCATCGCCGTGCTGGACGCGGCGGATCGCGGTGCATTGACGCTGGATCAGACCGTCAAGCTCACCCCGGCCGACATGTCGGTGGCCTGGAGCCCCCTGCGCGACCGGCTGGCCGGACAGCCAGGGGAGGACACGGTGCGGGAGCTGCTGGAGCTGATGGTGGCGCAGAGCGACAACACCGCCTGCGACGTGCTGCTGGGCATGATCGGCGGGCCAGAGGCGGTGACGGCGCTGCTGCGTGCCAAGGGAATCGACGGCGTGCGGGTCGACCGAGCGGAGCGGGAGCTTCAGACCGGCGTCTACGGCCTGCCCTGGCGGCCGGAGCTGGTGGACTGGGAGACCTTCAAGGCAGCGGCCCGTGCGCTGGACCCCGCGGCCCGGCGCGCCTCCATGCTGGCCTATCTCGACGATCCCCGCGACACCTCCACGCCGGAGGGGATGCTGGATCTGCTGGCCGCGTTTCATGACGGCCGGATGCTGTCGGAGGCCGGAACGGCGGAGCTGCGGCGGATCATGCTCTCCACCACCACCGGAACGAAGCGGCTGAAGGCCGGGGTGCCGCCGGGCTGGCGGGTGGCGCACAAGACCGGCAGCGGCTGGACGGTGGACGGGCTGTCGCCGGCCAACAACGATGTCGGGCTGCTGATCGCGCCAAACGGTCGCACACTTGCCATTGCCGTTTTCATCGCCGGCTCCACCGCCCCGATGGAGGAGCAGGAGGCGCTGATCGCCGCCGCCGCCCGCGCCGCCACGGCGGACTGACGTCATTTTTCCGTAACCGGGTGCGGTTTTCCGGCATTTTTGCAGGAACCATACAGCGGTCAGTCAGTTGCCACGCGGATGCCCTGGACGGCAGCCCTCCACAACATACGAGGGCATGGCGCGCGCTGGGGGGAGCCATGCGCCGCCGTCGGGCGGCTGCGTCTTGCGTCACTGCAAGGGTGGGGTACCATGCATTCGTTCACCGAACAGATGGAGGGTGCAATGAGCACCATGAACGGGGCCGGCCGGGCCGCCGGCCGTGTGGATTTTCGTGATTGCCTGACCAAGGCGGAACTGCGGAGCGTGCTGGACGGCGTTGCCACCGGCGAGCTGTCGCCGCGCCGCGCCGCCCTGCTGCTGTCGCCCGAGGCGACGGAAGCGGATGTGCGGGCCCTGGTCGGCGAGTTCGAGTACCGCCGGGCCGCGTGAGGTCCGACGGGGGCGCGGTTCCACCGGAACCGCCCCGATACACAAAAGGCGCCGAGGGATGACTCCCCGGCGCCTTTCGTTTTTCAGGTCCTTGTCACGGGACGCGCCGCCCGGTGGGGTATGGGCGCGGCCTGCTCAGTGCATTTCCTTGATGACTTTCTGGCGCAGCACGTCGATGGGGGCAAGGCTGCCACCCTCCTGGAAGTGCCAGTAGGTCCAGCCGTTGCAGGCCGGCAGGCCCTGGATGGCCGCGCCCACCTTGTGGATGCTGCCCTTGTGCTCACCCAGATGGTTCTGGGCCACCAGCGTGCCGTCGGCGCGCACCTTCGCGATGTTGCGGCGGCGCTGGTCGAACAGCATGGTGCCGGGCGTCAGCATGCCTCGTTCCACCAGGCTGCCGAAGGGGATGCGCGGCTGGCTGCGCTTGCTGGGCTGCTCCAGCAGCTCCGGTTCCGCCACCTCCTCCACCGCCGCGATGCGGGCGTTGGCAAGGCGGGCATAGTCATGCTCCCGCTCCAGCCCGATCCAGCGGCGGCGCAGGCGCTTGGCCACCGCCCCCGTGGTGCCGGTGCCGAAGAACGGGTCCAGCACGACATCGCCCGGCTTGGTGCTGGACATCAGCACCCGGTACAGCAGCGATTCCGGCTTCTGCGTCGGGTGGGCCTTCTGCCCGGTCTCGTCGCGCAGCCGCTCGGCCCCCGTGCACAGCGGCAGGGTCCAGTCGCTGCGCATCTGCAGCTCTTCGTTCAAATTCTTCATCGCCTCATAGGCGAAGTAGTATTTGGCGTCCTTGGACTTGGCCGCCCAGATCATCGTCTCATGCGCGTTGGCGAAGCGACGGCCCTTGAAGTTCGGCATCGGGTTCGACTTGCGCCAGATGATGTCGTTCAGAATCCAGTAGCCCAGATCCTGGAGAATGGCGCCGACGCGGAAGATGTTGTGGTAGCTGCCGATCACCCACAGCGTGCCGTCATCCTTCAGCGTGTGCCGGGCGGCATCCATCCAGTCGCGGGTGAAGCGGTCATAGGTGGCGAAGTCGCTGAACCGGTCCCACTCCTCATCCACCCCATCCACGCGGGTGTGGTTGGGGCGCATGAGGTCGCCGTTGAGCTGGAGGTTGTAGGGCGGGTCGGCGAAGACCATGTCCACGCTGCCGGCCGGCATCTCGCGCATGAGTTGCACGCAATCGCCCACAAGAATCCGGTTCGTGGCCAGTTGCGGGGCTGGCGTGGCGGCAGGCTTGGACATTTTGGGAGGCCCGAATCAGGTCGCTGTTTCAGCGACAATGAGTCAGGCCCCGAGTCGGCGTCAACAGTAATCTTCGCCCAAGAGTCAGTGGAGTCAGAGGTTTAGAGCAAGTTGTTGGGATACCGGTGCAAAACTGCGCCGGTGCTCGGGCGTGACGCCAAGGGTGCGCAGCGCGTCCCGGTGCTGCACTGTTCCATAGCCTGCATTGCGCTCCCAACCATATCCGGGGTATCTCGCGGCGAGGTCGCACATGATCTTGTCGCGTGTGACCTTCGCCACGATGCTGGCCGCCGCGATGGACAGGCACAGCGCATCCCCGTCCACCAGCGTCTCCACCCGTTGGCAGGGCAGGGCCGGGGGCCGGTTCCCATCCACCAGCGCCGCATGCGGCCGCACCGGCAGGGCCTCCACCGCGCGGCGCATGGCCAGCAGGGTGGCCTGCAGGATGTTCAGCTCGTCGATCTCCGCCGCGCTGGCGATGCCTACGCCATGGGGCAGGGAGGTGGTGATCAGCTCGAACAGCGCCTCGCGCCGGGCCTGCTTCACCTGCTTGCTGTCATTGACCTCGCCGCACCAGTCCGGCAGCGGCCCCTCCAGCCAGGCGCAGGGCAGCACCACCGCCGCCGCGACCACGGGTCCGGCCAACGGCCCGCGCCCGGCCTCATCCACCCCGCAGAGCAGGCAGAGATCCGAATGTCCGAGGCGGCGTTCATGGGCAAGGTCCAGCATGGGGCCGCTATATGGCGGAACCTTCCCGCGTGGGCAATCAAGAAAAGCCCATTCTTCCTACCGGGGAGAGGACTGGGGGGAGGGGGTATCGGAGCCTTCTCGGAACAAGTCCGGCGATGGCGGAACCACCCTCTCTCCCGGTCTCTCCCCGCGGGGGAGAGGGGGCGATCAGCTTTTCATCCCTGCAACACCTGCTCCAGCACCTTCGCCGCCGCCAGGACCCGCGCATCGTCCCGCATGCGCCCGACAAGCTGCACGCCGACCGGCATCCCCGCCGGCCCGCGCAGGCCGGGCACGGTGACGCAGGGCAGGCCCAGCAGGGTCCAGACCCGGCTGAACACGGGATCGCCCGTGGCTTCCAGCCCCACCGGGGCCTCCCCTGGTGCAGCGGGGCAGAGCAGGGCGTCCATGCCGCCCATCACCTCCGGCAGGATGCGCCGCGCCCGCTCCGCCAGCTCATGGGCGGCATCTAGCTCCGCCGGTGCGATCTCCCGCCCCGCGGCCGCGATCGCCCGCAGGCGGGCGCTGACCTGCTCAGGGGCGGTGCGCAGTTCGGGCGCGTTGCTGCGGGCCGCCTCCGCCGCCATGATCACCTTCTGCGCCTGCAACAGCCCCGCGAAGGCTGGCGGAAGCGTGACCTCCCGCACCACCACCCCGGCCGGCCCCAGCCGGCGCACGGCCTCCTCCAGAAGGGGCCAGACACAGGGCTCCGCTGCATCTGCCTCATGGGTGCGGCAGAAGCCGATGCGCAGCGGTGCCTCCTCGATATCGAAGGAGCGGCCGGCCAGCACCCCCGCCAGGAAGGCGGCATCGTCCACGCTGCCGGCCAGCACGCCGGGCGTGTCCAGGCTTTCGGCGAAGGGGCGGATGCCGGTGCGGTCCAGCAGGCCGAAGCTGGGCTTGTATCCCACGATGCCGCAGAAGCTGGCCGGCCGGATGATGGACCCAGCCGTCTGCGTCCCCAGCGCCAGCGGCACCATCCCGCACGCCACCGCGGCGGCGGAGCCGGAGGAGGAGCCGCCCGGCGTGCGCGCCGGGTCGTGCGGATTGGTGGTCCGCCCCGGCGTGAAATAGGCGAATTCCGTCGTCACCGTCTTGCCCAGGGGCAGCCCGCCCGCATCGCGGATCAGCGCCACCGCGCTGGCATCCCGCACCGGCCGGTGCCCCTCATAGATGGGGGAGCCGTAGGCGGTCGGCATGTCGCCGGTATCGATGATGTCCTTGATGCCGACCGGCAGCCCGTGCAGCGGTCCCTGCGGGCCGGCCCGATCCAGCCGCCGGGCCGCGGCGATGGCGGCATCCGGGTCCAGCCAAGCCCAGGCCTGCACCGTGGGCTCCCGCTCCACGATCCGGTCCAGCGCGTGGCGGGCCACCGCCTCGCAGCTCACCTCACCCCGCGCGATCCGCTGCGCCAGCTCCCCTGCCTCGTTCCCGAACATGCCTCCCCCATTCTTGGTTTTCAGCGCTTGCCGCCCCCGAACCGTTCCCGCATCTCCGCGCAGGGATCACCGCGCTCCGTGGCCGGGGTGAACCAGACATAGTCGAAGGGCGGCCCGCCTTCCGGTTCGGCTTCAACATAGCCGGCCGGGTCGGTGCTGTCCGGTTCCACCTCGCGGAAGGCGATGGTGACGATCTCCGCCTCCGGCAGGCGGGCGCGCAGGTACCAGGGGGCGGCCAGATCCTCCTGCGCGTGCCCGTCGCCGGTGATCAGCACGGCCCCGTCCGCCCCGCCCTCGACCGCCCGCACCATGGTGTCGGCCAGCGTGGCGTCGCGTAGCCGCTGCACATCGACCAGCGGGCCGGCGGCCTCGATCGGCATCAGCCCGCAATGGGCCTCCACCATGGTCCGCCCCAGCTTTTCGGTGAAGGCCTCCGGATAGGGTCGGTCCAGCGCCAGTTCCGCCCGCCGCTCCGGCGGCAGCGCCTCCAGCCCGCCGCGCCCCACCGCGCGCCGCTCCGCCTCGTCAGGGTCGGCGGCCAGCAGGGGCAGCTCTGCCGCCAGCGCCGCATCGGCGATGGGCTGGTACTGCGCCCAGTCCGGCCAGCCCCGCTCCGTCCAATCCACCGCCGCGCCGATCCCGGCCGCATCGCCCGGCTTTTCCGCCAGATGGGCGTCCAGGGCGGGTTGCAGGCCGCGCGGAATCTGCTCGAACGCCACCGCCGGCCGCCGTCCGGCCCGGACCATCGCCCCGATTACATGGGCCTGGAGCCTGTGATGGTCCGGATTGTCGTGGATTTCCCCCAGCAGCACCAGCTCCGCCCCGGCGGCATCCTGCAACGCCCGCTCCGCCGGCACGAAATCCTTATCCCGCGCAGACCACACCCGCCCGGCCAGAGGATGCTCCCGCAGGAGGCCGGCAGTCCAGCCGCCGGGCGGCGGCGCGGGATCGGCGGCCATGCCGGTCGATGGCGCGATGAGAAGAAGAACGCCGGCCACCAGGGCCGGCATGCGGGCAGGGGAGGGGAGACGTCGTATCATCCAAGGCACATGGCGCGGGACGGGCCGAATGACAACAGCCCCTCCCGCGCCCGCCCTCCTCACTCCGCCTTCGTGCCCGCTGCGGACCCGCCGGCGTCCTGAGCGGTCTGGCCGGTGCGGTGGCGTTCGAACCAGGCCAGGATGTTGGCGATCTTGGCGATCTGGTGGCTCGGGCGGCGGGCGATGCCGTGGGGGGCCTCGGGAACCCGCACCATCACCGTATCGACGCCGCGCAGCTTCAGCGCCTGATAGTACTGCTCCGTCTCGCTGATCGGCGTGCGGTGGTCCGCCTCCCCGGTCAGCAGCATGGTGGGGGTCTTCACATTGCCCACCAGCGACAGCGGGCTGCGCCGCCAATACTCCTCCTGGGCGTTCCAGGGATAGTCGGCGAACCAGTACTGCCAGAACAGGGTGTAGAAGTCGGCCGTCAGGGCGAAGCTGGTCCAGTTGATCACCGGCTTCACCACCGCGGCCGCGCGGAACCGGTCGGTCTTGCCGACGATCCAGGCGCTCAGGACGCCGCCGCCGGACCCGCCGGTGACGAACAGGTTCTGTTCATCGACGAAGCCGCGGGCGACCAGCGCGTCCACCCCGCTGATCAGGTCGTCATAATCCTGGCCCGGATAATTGTGGTGGATCAGGTTCGCGAATTCCGCCCCATAGCTGGTGGAGCCGCGCGGGTTCGTATAGAGCACCACATAGCCGGCCTGGGCGTAGAGCTGCATCTCGACCGAGAAATCGGGGCCGTAGGCGGCGAAGGGGCCGCCATGGATTTCCAGGATCAGCGGATATTTCCTCGACGGGTCGAAATCCGGCGGGAACACCACCCAGCCCTGGACCTCCCGACCGTCGGCACTGCTGGGATAGCGGATCTCCTCCACTCGGCCCAGCTTCTTATGCGCCAGAAGGTCCTCGTTCAGCGTGGTCAGTACCTTGGTGCCGGCGGCGGACAGCAGGCCGGCCGGGTTGCCCACGGCCACGTCGGCGGGGCGGTCGGAGCGGCCGACGGTATAGGCGAAGCTTCCATCCGCGGCGACGCTGAAGCCGCCGGAGGTGTAGGGCCGGCTGGGGCTGGTGCCGCCGATGCCCTGCGTCACCACCGCATGTTTGCCGTCCAGGGTGAAGCGGGCCAGCGTCACGCCGCCCTGATCCTCATAGCTGGCGAAGACGGCGTCGTTGCCGGCCCATTGCGGGGCATCCACCGCCCGGTCCAACTCCTGGCTCAGCACCCGCACCTCGCCGCTGCGCCGGTCCATCAGGTGCAGCAGGTGGTTCTGGTATCCCATCTTCCGGTCGTCGAAGCCGGTATAGGCGATCCACCGCCCATCCGGGCTGACGGCGGGATTGCTGTCCGGCCCGTCCCGTTCGGTCAGGCGGCGCACGCTGCCATCGGCGATCCGAACCTCGTAGAGGTCGCTTTCGACCGGGTCCTGTTCCCAGTCCGGATTGCGATTGGCGCTGATCACCAGCGCCTGTCCATCGGGCGTCCAGGCCGGGGTGCCGCGGTGATTGAAGTCACCGCTGGTGATCTGGCGCGGAGTCCCGCCCTCCGCCGGCACCACGAAGACATGGGTGAAGCCCTGCTCCACATAGCCCTCGCCGTCGCGGCGATAGACGACGCTGTCGATGACCTTCACGCCAGGGGCCCATTTCGCCCCTTCCGGTGCCTTGGGCGGCTTGGCCAGCGGCTCGGGCTCCTTGGGCACCAGCATGGTGAAGGCCAGCCATTTCCCGTCCGGCGACCAAGCCAGCGCGCCCGGCGCTTCCAGCGTGCGGGTGACCAGCGCGGTCTGGCCGGTATCCATCCAGCGCACATGGATCTGCGGCTTGCCCTCGGCCGCGGTGACATAGGCGATGCGCCCGCCATCCGGGGACCAGCGCGCCTGGCTGGCCGCCGCCTGCCCGGTCAGCAGCGGCCGGTGCATGCCGCCATCGGCGTCCAGGATCCACAGGTTGGGCACCGTCTTGTCCGTCATGATGTCGTTGGACATGCGGGCATAGACGATGGACCGGCCGTCCGGGCTGATCTGCGGATCGTTGGCGAATTCCAACTGATAGAGGTCCATCTCCGTGAACCGGTCGCCGGCTTGCGGCATCTCCGCCCAGGCGGACCCCGCCAGCGCCATCCAGGCGGCCGCCAGCCCCGCCGCCCTCATTCCCCGTGCCATGTCGCCTCCGTTCTTTTTACCCGGCCGGCAGGGTAAGCCCCCGATGGCGAAGGGGAAAAGGCCTGAATCGTCCATCATTGAGCTACATCAAGGCACATTGTTCACCGGGAGACGCATTCTCCGGCCATCTCATCGACAGGTGTCCCATGCGTCCCGAACTCGTCGCCAAATATCGTGCCCAGCGCGTTCCCCGCTACACCAGCTATCCGCCGTCGCCGCATTTCACGCCGGATGTGGACAGCGCCGCCTATGCCGACTGGCTGGCGGAGCTGAAGCCGGACACGACCCTGTCGCTCTACCTGCATGTGCCCTTCTGCCGCTCCATGTGCTGGTACTGCGGTTGCCACACCACCGTGGTGCCGCATGATGGGCCGGTGAAAAGCTACCTCGCCCATCTAGCGATGGAGGCGGAAACAGTGGCGGCGCTGATGCCGGCGGGGCCGCGCGTCACGCATCTGCATTTCGGCGGCGGCACGCCGACGCTGATGCCGCCGGGCGAGTTCGTGCGGCTGATGACGACGCTGCGCAAGGTCTACAGCTTCGCGCCCGATGCCGAATGCGCGGTGGAGATCGATCCGAGAACGCTGACTGATTGCATGCCGACGGCGCTGGCGGCCGGCGGCATCAACCGCGCCTCGCTGGGGGTGCAGAGCTTCGATCCGCGGGTGCAGCAGGCCATCAACCGCATCCAGACGCCGGAGCGGACGGCGGAGGCCGTGGCCGCGCTACGCCGCGCCGGAATCCGGGCCATCAATTTCGACCTGCTCTACGGCCTGCCGCACCAGACGGTGGAAAGCTGTGTCGAGACGGTGCGCACGGCGCTCGCC